>RXJP01000077.1:27445-34924 GCA_003963315.1 Rhodocyclaceae bacterium
GCCGCAGGCCATGTAGGCGTCGGCGTCGTTCACCGAGATGCTGCCTGGCACTTCAACTTTGCGGCTGACGCCGTCCGCGATGAATTCCCAGTCGATGATTCGGCCGGTGCGGCTGGAAAAGTATTGCACGGCCTTGTGCTGGCCCAGGTCCTCCAAAGTCTTGGGTTCGCCCCAACGTTCTAGATAGGACGGCGCGGCGCAGGTCATGAAGCTGAAGCTGCCGATGCTACGGGCCACCAACGTCGAGTCCACTAGATCCCAGGCGCGGATCACGCAGTCCACTGCTTCCTGTACCAGGTTCACCGGCCTGTCGCTCATACCGATCATCAGTTCAATGTCTGGGTAGCGCTGGTGGAATTCCCAAAGTTTGGGAATCAATATCAGTCGGCCGATAGTGGCCGGCACGTCGATGCGTAGCCGTCCCTGGGGCCGCTTGGCCACGTCACGAAAGGCGGATTCGGTCTCTTCCAGATCGGCCAGGATGCGGGCGCAACGCTCATAGTAGGCCGCGCCATCCGGCGTGAGACTGACGCTGCGGGTGGTGCGGTTGAGCAGACGCACCTTGAGCCTGTTCTCCAGGCCCTGCACGGTGGTGGTCACCGTTGCCCGGGGCAGGTCCAGGTTGTCCGCTGCACGGGTGAAGCTGTTGGCATCCACCACGGCCATGAACACCTGCATGGCTTGAAATCGGTCCATTTCCTTTCCCTTTCAGATGATTGGAGTTGCCTACCGCTGGCGGGCGATCGCGGGTACCTTGGCTGCCATCATTCCAGATTATTCAAAAATCACGAATAGTCTTGTGGTGATTTCAGTATTTATTTGCATAAATTTAACACCCAGAATGCATCCGTCACTACCCATTTTTCACAACGACGGAACCTCCCAATCCGATGGCTGCCCTGCACCAACTGCTTTTTACCGTACAGGACAACGTACGCCATGTGGCGGTGGAAAACCTCACTTTGCCGGGCTTTGTGGATGCCCTGCCGGCCCGCCTGTACCGGCCGCTGGATGTGCCGACGCCTCTGCCCGGGGTGCTGTATTTCCACGGCGGCGGCTTTATCGGCGGCAGCCTGGACGACGCTCACCGGCCCGCCATGGCCATTGCCCGCCAAACGGCAGCAGCAGTGCTGTCCGTGGCCTATTCCCTTGCCCCGGCGCGGCCCTTTCCCGCCGCGCCCGAGGATGCCTACGCTGCGACGCGATGGCTGTATGACCATGCAGAGGACTACGGCATTGACCCGCAGCGCCTGGCCCTAGCCGGTGACGACGCCGGCGGCAACCTGGCCGCCGCCCTCAGCCTGATTCTCAAGGACCGGCACGGCCCCGCCGTGGCAGCCCAGGTGTTGATCGGCCCCATGCTCGACCCAAGCATGACCCGCCAGGGCGACCCGCGCAAACTGCGCTCCGATCTGCAACCGGAAACCTGCAACGACTGCTACGCCCAGTACCTGCCCGGCCCCATGCAACGCCTGCACCCCTACGCCTCGCCCTTGGAATCCAGCCGCCTGCACGATCTGCCCCCCGCCCTGGTGGCCACGGCCCAGTGCGACGTATTGCATAAGGAAGCTGAGCAGTACGCCGCCGCCCTAATTTCTGCTGGCGTACCCACCCAAGTCACCCGATTTCCGGTGACCCACGGCGAACTGCCCTATCACCAGCCCCTGCTGCGGGAAGTGGCCGAGTTTCTGCGCCGCCGTTTTGCCCCGACAACGTCAGCCATGGCCGACACCGCCTTCGATACCGCACCGGATGTTGCTTCGACCACAGCTTCGGACGCAGTCCCCAATGCACTTTCCCACGATTAGGCAAGAAACTCCCATGAACAGGCATTCACCCAACGCCGTGGCCTTTCTAGGCTTGCCCCTCCCCCCCGCTGTCTGTCGCCGCGGCTGGCGCGTCTGATCGCCCGGCCCCGCCTTCAGTCATTCCGCCTTCCTATTTCAATTCGCCATTTCAATTTCCCAACCTTCGAGAGGAATCATCATGATCCAACGTCCGAAACGCCTCGCCCTTGCAGCCTCCCTGGCCGGTCTGGCCCTGGTGGGCGGCACCCTCGTCATGGTTCAGGCCCGCGCCAACAACGCCCCGACCGCCCCCCAGGTCACACCGGTGGAAGTGGCGGAAGTGGTCAGCCGTCCCATCGTGGAATGGAAATACTTTTCCGGCCGTCTGGAAGCGCCGGACCACGCGGACATCCGGCCCCAGGTGTCGGGCGTGCTTACCACCGTGCACTTCAAGGACGGCGCCCTGGTGAAGAAGGGCGACGTGCTGTTCACCATCGACCCGCGTCCCTACGCGGCCGAGCTGTCCTCCGCCGAAGCCCGCGCCGACTTTGCCAGCACCGAACTGGCCCGGGCCGAACGCCTGCTGGCGGACAACGCCATCGCCAAGCGCGACTTCGAGGAAAAGAAAAATGCTGCCCAGGTGGCCCAGGCCGCCCTGCGCATTGCCAAGCTCAACCTGGAATACACCCGCATCACGGCGCCCTTCGATGGCCGCATTTCCCGCGCCGAAGTGACCGTGGGCAATCTGGTCACCGCCAACGGTGGCCCGGCCCTGACCACCTTAGTGTCCTCGGGCCGCATCTACGCCGGTTTCGACGTGGATGAGCAAACCTTCCTGCGCTACGTCAATCCCGCCCGTAGCGCCAAGGGCACGGCCCTGCCGGTGAGCCTGGGCCTGGCCGACGAAGACGGTTATTCCCGCCAGGGCAGCATCCAGTCAGTGGACAACCGGCTGGACAGCCGCTCCGGCACCATCCGCGTGCGTGCCGTGTTCGACAACCCGGACGGCCGCCTGATCCCCGGCCTTTACGCCCGGGTACGCCTGGGCGGCGGCCAGGAGAAGAATGCCATCCTGATCGACGGCAAGGCCGTAGGCACAGACCAGGACAAGCGTTTTGTCATGGTCGTCGGCGCCGACAACAAGACGGCCTATCGGGAAATTCACCCCGGTGCCAACCAGGACGGTTTGCAGATTGTGGACAGCGGCCTCAAGGCTGGCGAACGCATTGTGGTGAACGGCCTGCAACGCATCCACCCCGGCGACACCGTGGCGCCCCAGCCGGTGGCCATGGCCGGCAAGCCCGCTGATGGTAGCCCCAGTGGCAGCAACCCGGCTGCCCCCACCGACAAAGCAAAAGATGGCGCGGCTCACTAAGCAACCCTTCGAGCGCCGATCCATGCGCCGACCTCAGGACACCCCGACATGAACATTTCAAAATTCTTCATCGACCGCCCCATCTTCGCCGGGGTGCTGTCGATCCTGCTCTTGCTGGGAGGCGTGCTCTCCCTGTTCAAGCTGCCTATCTCGGAATACCCCGAGGTGGTGCCGCCCTCCGTGGTAGTGCGGGCCCAATACCCGGGCGCCAACCCCAAGGTGATCGCCGAAACCGTCGCTTCGCCCCTGGAGGAATCCATCAACGGCGTGGAGAACATGCTCTACATGCAGTCGCAAGCCAACAGCGACGGTAACCTCACGGTGACGGTGAACTTCCAGCTTGGCGTCGATCCGGACAAGGCCCAGCAACTGGTGCAGAACCGGGTCTCCCAGGCCCTGCCGCGCCTGCCCGAGGACGTACAGCGCCTGGGGGTGACCACCCTCAAAAGCTCTCCCACCCTGACCATGGTGGTGCACCTCACCTCGCCGGACAACCGCTACGACATGACCTACCTGCGCAACTACGCGCTGCTCAACGTCAAGGACCGGCTGGCGCGGATTCAGGGCGTGGGCGAAGTGGGCCTGTTCGGTTCCGGCAACTACGCCATGCGGGTCTGGCTCGACCCGCAGAAGGTGGCCCAGCGCAACCTCACTGCCAGTGAAGTGGTGCGCGCCATTCGCGAACAGAACGTGCAGGTGGCCGCCGGCGTCATCGGCGCGTCCCCGGCCGGTCCCGACGTGCCCCTGCAATTCAACGTCAATGCCCAGGGCCGCTTGAAGACCGAGGGCGAGTTCGCCGACATCATCGTCAAGACCGCCGGCGACGGCGCCGTCACCCGCCTGGGCGACGTGGCCCGCATTGAACTGGCCGCGTCGGAATACGGCCTGCGCTCGTTGCTGGACAACAAGCCCGCCGTCGCCATCCCCATCTTCCAGGCTCCCGGCGCCAACGCCCTCGACGTATCGGCCAAGGTGCGGGAAACCATGGCCGAACTGTCCAAGGACTTTCCCTCCTCGGTGAGCTACAGCATCGTCTACGACCCCACCCAGTTCGTGCGGGCCAGCATCAAGGCAGTGGTACACACCCTGCTCGAAGCCGTTGCCCTGGTGGTGCTGGTGGTGATCGTCTTCCTCCAGACCTGGCGCGCCTCCATCATTCCCCTGCTGGCGGTGCCCGTGTCCATCGTCGGCACCTTCTCCCTGATGCTGGGCTTCGGTTATTCCATCAACGCCTTGTCCTTGTTCGGCATGGTGCTGGCCATCGGCATTGTGGTGGACGACGCAATCGTGGTGGTGGAAAACGTCGAACGCAACATCGAGGCCGGCCTCTCGCCGCGGGAGGCCACCTACCGGGCCATGCGCGAAGTGTCGGGCCCCATCATCGCCATTGCTCTCGCCCTGGTGGCGGTGTTCGTACCCCTCGCCTTCATGACCGGCCTCACCGGCCAGTTCTACAAGCAGTTCGCCATGACCATCGCCATCTCCACGGTGATCTCGGCCTTCAACTCCTTGACCCTGTCGCCGGCCCTGTCCGCCCTGCTGTTGCGGGGCCACGACGCCAAGCGCGACTGGCTGACGCGGCAGATGAACCGTTACCTGGGCGGCTTCTTCGCCGGCTTCAACCGTTTCTTCCACCGCTCGGCGGAACGTTACGGCACCGGCGTCAACGGCGTGATCGCCCGCAAGGCCTCTTCCATGGGCGTTTATGCGGTGCTGCTGGGCCTCACCTTGGGCGTGTCCTACCTGGTACCCGGTGGCTTCGTTCCGGCCCAGGACAAGCAGTACCTGATCAGCTTCACCCAACTGCCCAACGGCGCTTCCCTCGACCGCACCGAGGCCGTGATCCGCCGCATGGGCGACATTGCCCTCAAGCAGCCCGGGGTGGAAAGCGCTGTGGCCTTCCCTGGCCTGTCCATCAACGGTTTCACCAATAGCTCCAGCGCGGGCATTGTCTTCGTCACCCTCAAGCCCTTTGACGAGCGCAAGGGCAAGGAACTTTCCGCCGGCGCCATTGCCGGGGCCTTGAACCAGCAGTACGCGGCCATTCAGGATGCCTTCATCGCGGTGTTCCCGCCGCCACCGGTGATGGGGCTGGGGACCGTCGGCGGTTTCAAGATGCAGATCGAGGACCGGGGTGCCCTGGGCTATGCCGAACTGGATGCCGCCGCCAAGGCCTTCATGGGTGCCGCCAGCAAGACGCCTGAGCTAGGCCCCATGTTCTCCAGCTACCAGATCAACGTGCCCCAACTGGACGTGGACCTGGACCGCACCAAGGCCAAGCAGCAGGGCGTGTCGGTGACCGACGTGTTCGACACCATGCAGATCTACCTGGGCTCCCTCTACGTGAATGACTTCAACCGCTTCGGTCGGGTCTATCAGGTGCGGGCCCAGGCGGACGCCCCCTACCGCGCCCACCCGGAAGACATCGGCCAATTGAAGACCCGCAGCGCCAGCGGCGAAATGGTGCCCCTGTCATCCCTGGTCAAGGTGAAGGAAAGCTTCGGCCCCGAAATGGTGGTGCGCTACAACGGCTACACCGCCGCCGACATCAACGGCGGCCCGGCCCCCGGCTACTCGTCCGCGCAAGCCGAAGCGGCGGCGGAACGGGTCGCGGCGGCAACCCTGCCCCGGGGCGTGAAGTTCGAATGGACCGACCTCACCTACCAGAAGATTCTCGCCGGCAACGCGGGTATCTGGGTTTTCCCCATCAGCGTGCTGCTGGTGTTCCTGGTGCTGGCCGCCCAGTACGAAAGCCTGACCTTGCCCCTGGCGGTGATCATGATCGTACCCATGAGCATTCTGGCCGCCCTGACCGGCGTCTTTCTCACCGGGGGCGACAACAACATCTTCACCCAGATCGGCCTCATGGTGCTGGTGGGGCTGGCCTGCAAGAACGCCATCCTCATCGTCGAGTTCGCCCGGGAACTGGAGATGCAGGGCGCCACGCCAGTGGAAGCCGCCATCAACGCCAGCCGCCTGCGCTTGCGGCCCATCCTGATGACCTCTATCGCCTTCATCATGGGCGTCATTCCCCTCGTTATCTCCAGCGGCGCCGGCTCGGAAATGCGCCACGCCATGGGCATTGCCGTGTTCTTCGGCATGCTGGGCGTGACCTTGTTCGGCCTCTTCCTCACGCCGGTGTTCTACGTCCTACTGCGCAAGCTGGCCCGCGGTCGCCAGCTGCATTCCGCCGCCCACCACGACGCCCCCCTGGTGGCTGGTCCCGGCGCCCACACGGAAACGGAGTAATGCCATGCAAACCCAGACAAGCACCTACCTCACGCTGCTCGCCTCACTGTTGATCCTGGCCGGCTGCTCGGTGGCCCCCACCTACCCGCGGCCCAACGTCACCACGGCCGCCGTGCCCGAGCGTTTCAAGGAAGCGCCGCCTTCGACAGATAGCGCCTGGAAAACCGCCCAGCCCGCCGAGGATATTCCCCGCGGCGAGTGGTGGAAGATTTTCCGCGATCCGACCTTGGACGACCTGGAAGCCCAGGCCCTGGCCGCCAATCAGGACTTGCGAGCGGCCGCCGCCCGCCTGGGCCAGGCCCGGGCCTTGGCGCAGAACGCCCGCTCCGCCCTGTTTCCCCAGGTGGGCGTGGGCTTCGGCCCCACCCGGCAGTTGCAATCAGCTGCCGCCCAGGGTCTGGCGCCGGACGCCGATACCAAGCCTGTCACCCTGTGGCGGGCCCAGGCCACGGTGTCCTACGAGGCCGACCTGTTCGGCCGGGTCAGCAGCGTAGCCGACGCTGCCCGCTTCGATGCAGAAAAGAACGCAGCCCTGTTCCAGTCCACCCTGCTGGCCCTCCAGGCTGACGTGGCCCAAGCCTACTTCCTGGTGCGGGAACTGGATGCCTCCCAGGCGCTGTATGCCGACATGGTGCGCAGCCGCAAGGAAGCCCTGCGACTGTCCCAGCGCCGCTACGATGAAGGCGACGTGGGCGAATTGAACCTGGCCCGCGCCCGCACCGAGCTGGCATCGGCGGAGTCCGAAGCCACGGGTATCTCCCGCCAGCGGGCCGTGGCCGAACACGCCCTGGCCATCCTCCTGGGCAAGGCACCGGCGGATTTCACCCTGCCCGCCACGCCCTTGAATCGTGTGAACGCCAAGGTGCCCGTGGGTCTGCCTTCAGATCTGCTGGAACGGCGCCCCGACATCGCTGCGGCTGAACGGGCCATGGCCGCAGCCAACGCCCGCATCGGCGCCGCCCGCTCGGCTTACTTCCCACGCCTGTCCCTCACCGGCGCTCTGGGCTACGAGTCCAATGAATTGGGTGACTTGTTCAAGCACGCCAGCCGCACTGCGGTGTTCGGTCC
>RXJP01000072.1 GCA_003963315.1 Rhodocyclaceae bacterium
CATTCCGGCTTGAGGCCGACTCGCTGGTGGGTGACGCCGATGCGCATGCGGCCGCGGGCATAGTCCAGGTCATATTGGCCACCGAGCAGCAGCAGGAGCTGGTCGCCGTGCATCTGTCGGAGTCTCTCCCGGCTGACGGTAGCCCGGGACAGCACTTCGCGAGTTTCCGCGATGCCCTCCAGTTCCTGGTAGAAACGGTCTAGATAGGATTCCTTGACGGTAGCGGCTTCCGACTGCAAAGCCCGCAAACAAGCCACGTCTTCATCCGATAGGCCGAGATAGTCCTTGCGCTGCTGGAGTTCCCGTTCATCGATGATGGACCACAGGTCGGCATCATCCAAGCCGTGCAACGAACTCAATATGTTCTCCCTTCGAAACCTGATTATCTTTTTATGGAAGGCGGATTCTAGGGACGGCCTTCAAGGCCAACAAGGGAGGCACGAAGGTTTTCGTGCCGAATCCCTATTCCACCGTGACGCTTTTCGCCAAGTTCCGAGGTTTATCCACGTCGGTCCCCTTGACCAGGGCGGCGTGGTACGCCAGCAGTTGCAGGGGAATCACGTGCAACACCGGCGACAGCAAGCCGTAGTGTTCCGGCAGCCGCAGCACATGGACGTTGATGTCGGGGCTGAATTCCGAATCCTTGTCGGCGAATACATAGAGTTCCCCGCCCCGGGCCTTCACTTCCTGGAGATTGGATTTGAGCTTTTCCAGCAGGGCGTCGTTGGGGGCCACCGCGATCACCGGCATGTCCTTGTCCACCAGGGCCAGGGGGCCGTGCTTGAGCTCCCCGGCCGGATAGGCTTCGGCATGGATGTAGGAGATTTCCTTGAGCTTCAACGCCCCTTCCAGGGCGATGGGGTAATGGTGGCCGCGGCCGAGGAACAGGGCGTGGTGCTTGTTGGCGAAATGTTCGGCCCACTCGCGGATTTCCGGCTCCAGAACCAGCACCTTCTGCACCGCCACCGGCAGGTGGCGCAGGGCGGTCAGTTGCCGGGCTTCTTCATCGGCGTTCAAACGTCCCTGCTGCTTGGCCAAGGTCAAGGCCAGCAGGGCCAGGGCGGCCAATTGGGTGGTGAAGGCCTTGGTGGATGCGACACCGATCTCGGGCCCGGCCCGGGTGAGGAACTTGAGGGCCGACTCGCGGATCAGGGCCGACTCCGGCACGTTGCAAATAGCCAGTGTCGCCGTCATGCCCTGGGCCTTGGCATGCTTCACCGCTGCCAGGGTGTCCGCCGTCTCGCCGGACTGGGAGATGGTCACCACCAGGGTGTCCGGCGCAGGCACCGAATCCCGATAGCGGTATTCGCTGGCGATCTCCACCGTACACGGCAGCTTGGCCAGTTGCTCGATCCAATAGCGGGCCACCAGCCCCGAGTGGTAGCTGGTGCCGCAGGCGAGGATCAGCACCGAACGGATGCGGCCTAAGATTTCCGGCGCATCCACGCCGAAGATGTTGGGCGACAGGCTCTGCGCGCCACCCAACATTTCGAGGGTATTGGCCAGGGCCTGGGGCTGCTCGAAGATTTCCTTCTGCATATAGTGGCGGTAATGCCCCAGTTCCACCGCGTCGGCGGAAAGCTGGCTTTCCACCACCGAATGCAGGGCGGCGCTGCCGTCGGCGCGGACGATGCGGTAGCTGTCCCGCTTGAGTTCGGCGATATCGCCGTCCTCCAGATAGATCATGGAACGGGTCACCTGCAACAGGGCCGAGGCGTCGGAGGCCGCATAGTTGCCGGTGTCGCTGATACCCAGCAGCAAGGGCGCGCCATGGCGGGCCACCACCACCCGGTCCTCTCCTTCCCGGCTCACGGCGATGGCATAGGCGCCCACCAATTGGCGGGTGGCTTGCCGTACCGCCGCAAACAGGTCGGGCTCGGTCTTGAGGGTATGGGCGATCAAATGGGCCACCGCTTCCGTGTCGGTGTCGGAAGTAAACGCGTAGCCCTCGGCCATCAGCCGCTGCTTGATGTCGAGGAAGTTCTCGATGATGCCGTTATGCACCACCGCCAAGCCGCCGGAAACATGGGGATGGGCATTGCGTTCGCTGGGCACGCCGTGGGTGGCCCAGCGGGTATGGGCGATGCCCTGGCTGGCGGCAACGCCTTCGCATTGGCTCGCCAGATCGGCCACCCGGCCCACACTGCGCAAACGCAGCAAGTCCGGTTTGAAAACCGCGATCCCCGCGGAGTCGTAGCCCCGGTATTCCAGCTTGCGCAAACCTTCAATCAAAACGGGAACGATATTGCCTTGGGCGACTGCTGCGACGATTCCGCACATGGGAGGGGCCGTTGAATTTAAAGCGGGGAATTATAGCCTTCCGCGTCTTTGCTCCAGACGGAGCCTAGGCTTATCCGCCTGGGCATCGCCAAAAATTGGACAAACTTTGCCTCCAAGATTGCGAGGAAGCCCCAAAATTGTCAAATTAATTCGAGCCTGTCCCCTCTGATTCGTAGCAACGCGGGGGAAACGACAAGCCCGCACCTCCTCCCGGCCTCCCCTTATCAGGGCAGGAGGGAGACTGGTCACAGTATCGCCACGCGAACTCCCCCCTGACAAGGGGGGCCGGGGGAGTTAGCCCTTGCTTGTAGAAATCGAGTCCGTTCCCGTCAAAAAACTTGACGAACCAGCCCCGACCACCCTGCATCAGTCCGTTCAGAAACATCCCGGAGCGAAGGAAATCCATGGGTTTGGGTGCAAGGGAGGAACAATGCCATTGCGTTGCGGCCATGGTGACGGCATCCCGTGAATTGATGAAAAGCAGGAGCTTACCAGTTGTTGATGTCGGCATCTTCCCCCTGGCCGCCGGCTTTGCCGTCCTTGCCGTAGGAGGTGATGTCGTAGTCGCCATGGTAGCCGGGTTGTTTGTAGAGATAGGCCTGGCCCCAAGGGTCAAGGGGAACGGCTTTCTTGAGGTAGGGGCCGGCCCATTTGGTCTGGCCGGGCGGTTGGGTGATGAGGGCGGCGAGGCCTTGTTCGGTGGTGGGGTAGCGGCCGGTGTCGAGGCGGTAGGCTTCGAGGGACTTTTCGAAAGCGTCAATTTGGGCCTTGGCGACTTTCACTTCGGATTTGCTGACTTCGGCGAAATAACGTGGGGCGACGTAGCCGGCTAAGAGGCCGATGATGTGACCATGACGACGAGGAGTTCTAGGAGGGTGAAGCCGAGGGATTTACGGATACGGGTGGTGGAGTTCAAGTCGGCTTGCCTTGTCGGGTTGCTCTTACGTTCATGGTTGATTGCTTTCTCTACCGGGGAATCGTGGTCTGCCCCCTATTGTTCCTCCCTGATTCTCCTTCCAAGTCGGGGCTGGCTCTGCGAACAACAACCCTATCCTCAAGACTGTCGAAGAGCGCACACCACAGCGCAGATTCGTCGAAACACACAGTCTTAAAGTGAGGGAGACGGGAACGGGACCATAATTTTTCAATCGCGGACCTATTCGCCGGGACGATTCTCGCTTCAGTAAATTTCTCGACCGACTCAACTTCGGCAAGCACAAACCATCCAGGTTTTGCTACTGCGGAGATAAAGCCCAAGAAACGGTTAAATATTCCAGCATCTGCCGCCCAACCAGGCAAGGTCATGGCGGGAAACTCCAGCGATTCCCAATCACCACGTTCCCTGATTACGCACTCACCTTCACCATCGAATGCATACAATTCATCGAATTTTGTCCGATAACGCTCAATGAACGCTGCACGAGAAATCAGGGTCGCGTCAGTCATAGCGAACCTTGATTGTCCGGGCTCCAGAGGGATTGATCTGCACCGTGGCACCACTCGGATTTGTCTGAGAGAAGGGGCGGATGGATGCTGTTCCACCGTTTTGAAGCTCAATGTTCCGAACTACCCCACGCTGCGTCTCAGTAGCAGTTACATTCCCGGCGCGGGGCAGCGCGTCAAACAACTTCTCAGCAGCGGCGATTCCACCTCGCCCCTCCGCGTTCACGAGAACCGGTGTGACATCGGTAATTGTTACGGTCAGAGCATCTGCAGCGGACGAAAACCAACGCGAAATTACTTGGCCGACCTTACCAAGGACACCACCACCGAGCGCAACTTCCTCGACCGGATAAACGCGCGTTACACCCTCGTTCTCGCCGCGGGCTATTTCAGCAGGAGTACAGCGAGTTGGGCCATGCTCACAGTCATTAAAGAGATAACCAAATGCAGCAGTAACCGCTCCGTTGCCAAACTTCCCCCCGCCAAGAACAGAAGCTGTACCTCCAATTGCCATCCGTGCTATCAGTGCATCCGTACCCTTCAAAGATAAGTTGCCACCAACTCCTTCCGAGAATCCTGCGGACAATGCCCCACTGCCGCAATCCCCACCTTGTAGCGAAGAAGTCACGCAGCCAGCACCAGCATGCAAGGCTGTGCTTCCGAAACTCCCCTCGCCCCAACCTTGATATTGGGCAAGACTGCCTACTCCATAAAAGATTCCACCAGTTGCCGCCCCATAAAGCCCTGCTTTTAGATTGAAGTCGCTGCCGACATACCCCCCCGCAAATCCAGCAACCAGGGCATTTCCAAGTGTTCCCGTTCCACCAACAGCCCATCCTTGTGGTCCCAAAGCCACCGCCACGGCAATGCCCTGAATCATCCGCGCCGTGCCCTTGTCGATGATGCCAACTTGGTGAGCAACCTCGGAACCTACGAACACCCAAACAGCGACACAAATAAGCCCACACTGTCCATCCGAATCGGTCAGCACCAACGGCCGATTGAACACATAGCTATAACGGTTGTAGCTCTGTAAGTCGTTCGGGTCAGGAATCTGGAAGTCCGGGGAGACAAACCTACCTATTACCGGATCATAGATCCGCCCATTCATATGGATGAGCCCAAGCTCATCAATATGCTCATGGTTGGTAAAGCCCCGATCCGTGGTGATCGGGACGATGGTGCCGTTCGGGTCCAAGGCCCCCGTCG
>RXJP01000145.1 GCA_003963315.1 Rhodocyclaceae bacterium
AGTTGTTCCACCACTTCCAGGACGACGGCCCCCATCCCCTGGACGGCGTGGCGGTGATCGTCGCCGCCAGTGCCGGCGATGGCTTCATCCGCCACATGGCCAAGCGCGGCGCGGAGGTGCTGCTCACGGGCGAGACGGATGCGGGCAAGGCCTTGGCCGCCGTCATGGCGGGGGAGGTACTGCCCGACCAACGTTTCGATCCCACCCGGGTGCTGTGCAAGGTGCGGGATCTTTTCTCCCGGCATTGAGCCGCGCGGGCACGGCGCGGCTGCAATAAGCGCTCAGCCCAGGGCGGCGAGGGCGGCCAGGTAGTCCGGCTCGTTCTTGATCTCGCCCACCAGCTCGCTGTGGATCACCCTGTCGTTCTCGTCCAGCACCACCACGGCGCGGGCCGCCAGTCCGGCCATGGGGCCGGTCTTGATGGCGACGCCGTAGTTCTCCAGGAACTCGCCGCCGCGCAGGGTGGAGAGGGTGACCACGTTGTCCAGGCCCTCTGCGCCGCAGAAGCGGTTCTGGGCGAAGGGCAGGTCGGCGGAGATGCACAGCACCACGGTGTTGGGCAGGGTGTTGGCGGTCTGGTTGAATTTGCGGACCGAGGTGGCGCAGGTGGGGGTGTCGATGCTGGGGAAGATGTTCAACACCTTGCGCTTGCCGGCCAGGCTCGCCAGGCTGACATCGGCCAAATCCTTGCCCACCAGGGAAAACGCGGGCGCTTGCCGGCCCTTCGCGGGGAACTCGCCTGATACCGTCATGGGGCTGCCGGCGCGGGTGATGGTGGAGGTCATGATTTTTTCTCTCTGTTGAATGGGACATCCTGGATCGGAGTGTCTCCTGTTTGAATGAAGTATTGAGTTTAGTAAGCCTCGGCAGCGGTATCAGGATAATTTTGCTTATTTCCTTTATAGCAACTGACTATTCGGTCGCCGCTCCTTACTCCACCGGTTTCAAAAGGACGGTGCGTCCCTTGCGCGCTTTCAGCAGCAGCGGCGCACAGCGCCCCGCGTCGTGATAGATACCCACGCAATCCAGGCACTGGAAGCATTTGTCGTAATCGATGGCGCCCGCCTTGGTAATGGCATCGTAATGGCAGCGGTAACGACAGCTTTGGCAGGGGCGACCGCATTCGGCTCTTCGCACCAGCCAGGGAATGCGGCGCAGTCTTCCTCCCAGCGCAATGGCCGCACCCAGAGGGCAGAGGTAACGGCAGAAGAATTTGTAGTAGAGGGCGCTGAGCAGGAGCAGAGCCACTGCATAGGCGACGAAGGGCCAACTGCGATCGAAGCCTACCGTGATTGAGGTCTTGAAGGGTTCCACCTCCACCAGTCGTTCGCTGAGCGCCGGCGCAATGGCCGCCGTAATCACCAAGAGCGCCAGCAGGACATAGCGGCCCCGGTCCAGCAGTCGATCCAGGCGTGGCGGAAGCTGCCGGTATTTCTTAAGTCCCAGTCTGCGCGCCATCAGGGCGATGAATTCCTGCATCGCGCCGAAGGGGCAGAGCCAGCCGCAGAATGTTCCCCGCCCCCAGATGACGAAGGTGGCGAGAGTGAAGACGATCAGCAGCAACGACACCGGATCGTAGAGAAAACTGGCCAGGCCTTGGCCTGTCGCCAGGGATTTCACGGCACCGGTGATTTGTACGATGGACAGTTGGCCCTGGGCATGCCATCCGACATAAACCAGGGTGAAGGTGAGAAAGCCAAGGCGAAAGATTTTTTGCCGACGCGGCTGCATGGTCATCCAGCGGGGACGCGCCAGCACCGCGCTGAGCAAGGTCAGCGCGCAGCTTATCAACAACAAATCGGGAATGCGTCCCCGCCAGGCCTGTAGCCATTCCGGGAGGGGTCGCGGCGGTATGTCGAAATAGCGGGATGGCGCCTGGTAATCGAAGCTCAGCGCTCGGTGGGTGATGATGGGTGCGATCAAACCTTTCTCGCGGGATACGTCGAGGCTGATCGTCACTGGCCGAGAGGGATCCATGCCGGCCAAGGGTGGCGCCTTCAACACCAGGATTGCATTGAAAGCGGGTGCGCCGGCAGGGGCGATGGGTTCCAGGTCCACATCCCGTAATTCGAGGGGGGCGCTGTCCTGGCCCACGGCAAGGCGCTGAGGGGTGGTGCCGCGCACGAAGTTTTCCGTGACCAGGCTGTGACGACCCGCGGTGGCCACCCAGTAGGCATGTTGGCCCCTGTCCAGCCGGTTTAGCATGGCGATGTAGCCTGCTTCGCCGAGCAGGGCACGACCGATGGTGGGCGCGGATGCGTAAGCGACGTAGACATCCACGAACTCCTCTTCCGGTGCGCGCAATCCGGTTTCATCAAGGCCTGCGCCTTCGGTGCCGGCGAACAGGGCTTCCACTTCTCGGTTGGTCCAGCGTCGATGCACGATGTCGCCGTCGGCCAGGAGTTGAGTAAAAGACTTGGGTTGATAAAAGTCGGTCTTGACCCGGGCCGCGGGGCCTCGGTCGCCTACCGCGGCGAAACCCAGGCGGGCCCGGGCCACTGCCAGCGCGGCGGTGAGGACGGTTTGGTTCACGATGCGGATAGACGCCGTGGCTTTGGATACGCCATCCAGCACCACGCGATTGCCGCCAATGTCGCCGCGGTTGTTGCCGTAGAGGCTGGCGACGGTGATTTCCTGTTTTAGATTGTGGCCCTTGTATTGGGTGACGAAAGCATTGAGGGGCTGGGGGCCGAGACCGCTGAGGAAGACGGGTTCATGTTGGCGCAAGACTTCTACGTCGAGGAAGTCCCCCTTGGTGTCCACCGATATCAACAGGTTGAATGGCGTACCTTCGAAACCGGGAATAGGGGCCAGGTCGACAGATTCGAAAACATAGCCGAGCGGGCCGCTGTCTGGCGATAGCTCGCTGGTGATGGGCCACGCCGGTACCTCCTGGAGTTTTTCCCCGACATGGAGCGGCGGTGGGAACCGTCGGTTGAGGTCATCCCGAGTCAGTTCTCCCGCTAGGGAGAGAAGAGGAAGGGCGAGTAGCAGGCATACAAGACGGAAAACCATGGTGCTTCCTTGTCATAACAGAGTGCGAGCTCGTCGCTCAGGGCTGGGTGATTTCTTTCTTCAGGCCGTCGAAGCTGCTATCCGGTTGGCAGGCCTGGGCGGAAACAGCGCCCAGCGGAATGGATGTCTCAACGGCCAGTTTCCCGCCGGTGTGGGAGATGCCGACGCCGAGGAACAGGGCGGCCACCAGGGCAGCCATGGGAGGTGCGCTTGCGGTTCGGAGCATGTTGTTGGAGAACGGCATGGGAAGCCCCATCTGTTTAATTTTTGTACAGTTCGGAAATGCCCGAAAGGCAGGTGTTTACTGGCACTACGTGAAAGGTAGCAGGCAATTTGCTCTAGTGGTGTAAAACCTGTTTTTTCCTTTTCTCGTTAAGATGGCCGCTCCTTGTATGTTTCCCTTGTCATCGCCATGGCCCGCATTCACATCGACTTGCCCGAGCATTTCATTTTTTCCACCGAGATTCCCCTGTACGTCAGCCATATCAACTATGGCGGTCATTTGGATAATGCTTTACTGCTGACCGTTATCTCCGAGGCCCGGGTACGGTTCTTGAAGTTTCTCGGTTACACAGAGCTGGATGTGGAAGGCATCGGCATCATCATGGTCGATGCGGCCTTGCAGTACCGTTCGGAGGCTTTCCATGGCGAGGTGATGGTGGTGGAGATGACGCCCGCGGACTTCCATGGCAAGGGCTGCGATCTGGTGTGGCGTATGAGCGAAAAAACCACCGGGCGGGAAGTGGCCCGGGGCAAATCGGGCATGCTGTTCTTCGATTACAAGCAGCGCAAGGTACAGCCAGTTCCTGAAGGATTCCGTGTCAGGGTCAAGGCGGAATAACCGCGCTTCATGTCGCAGAAAAACCGAGGGCCGCGTTGCAGCGGCCCTCGGTTTTTACGGCGGGATGCGGCCTGGATTCAGAACTGCTTCACCTCGATGTTGAGGGTCTGGATGCGATAGGCAATCTGCCGTGGCGTCATGCCCAGCAGGCGGGCGGCCTTGGCCTGCACCCAGCCGGCCTGTTCCAGGGCCGCCACCACCCGTTCCCGTTCGCCCAGGTTGGGGTCGTTCACATCCGGTGGCGGACGGCTGGCGGGCGCCGCAGCGGGAGCATGATGGGGGTCGTGGCTACCCAACTGGACTGCGGACATGCCGATGCCGGAACGGCCATGGCTATGGCCGTGGCTGCCGCTATCCCGCAAACGGTCCACCCGGATCTGGTCGGCGTCGATGGCCCCGGATTCCGACATCACCGAGGCCCGCTCCAGGCAGTTTTCCAGTTCGCGGATGTTGCCCGGCCATCCGTGTTGCAACAGGCGACGCACGGCCGCTTCGGTGAGGCTCACCTTGCGTCCCTGGCTGGCGCCGATGCGCTCCGCCAGGTGGCGGGCGATTTCCGGCAAGTCTTCCATGCGTTCGCGCAGGGCGGGCAGGGAGATGGGCATCACGTTGAGGCGGTAGTACAGGTCCTCGCGGAAATCACCGGTGTCCACCGCGGCTTCCAGGTCGCGGTGGGTGGCGGCGATGAGGCGCACATCCACTTTCACCGTGCGGCCGCCGCCCACCCGTTCCAGTTCACCTTCCTGCAACACCCGTAACAGCTTGGCCTGGAAGGACGGCGAGATTTCGCCGATCTCGTCGAGGAAGAGGGTGCCGCCGTCGGCCATTTCGAAGCGGCCCTTGCGGGCGCCGATGGCGCCGGTGAAGGCACCCTTCTCATGGCCGAAGAGTTCCGACTCCAGCAGGTTCTCCGGCAGCGAGGCGCAGTTGAGTCGGACGTAGGGGCCCCGCGCCCGGGGCGAGTTGTAGTGGATGGCGTTGGCCACCAGTTCCTTGCCGGTGCCGGTTTCGCCGCGGATCAGCACCGTGGTGTTCCACTTGGACACCATGCGGATCTGGTCGAAGACC
>RXJP01000102.1 GCA_003963315.1 Rhodocyclaceae bacterium
TGTTCCTCGATGGAGGCCAGCACGGCGGCGCGGCGCTCTTCCAGTTCCCGCAGGTAGCCGAGGCGTTCTTCCAGATTGCGCAACTGGGTGTCGTCCAGACCGTCGGTGGCTTCCTTCCGGTAGCGGGAGATGAAAGGCACGGTGGCGCCTTCGTCCAGCAATTGCACGGCGGCGGCGACTTGTTGCGGGCGCACGCCCAGTTCTTCTGCAATACGGTGTTCGATGGAAGGCAGCATGGAGGATTCCGGAAAAGACAGACGGCAAAAAAGGCGCGCACTATGCAGGAAGCCGGGCTTGAGTGCAAGAACTCCGGTGTCGGAACGGAACTTCTTTCACCATCCCCGGAATGGGCAATTTCATGGGCGGTATTCGCCGCCGAAAACTCCCCATAAGGGGCATTGTGCCGCCGTTTTTCTGTGGTATCTTAGGACATGAATGTTTGACATCAAATCATTTGGCCTCGTCCAGGATAGGATGGAAAGCATGCATACGAGGAGCGCATCCAACGGGGAAAAGCTGCCGATAGGCGGCTGTACGCCGGGCGATGCCAATAACCACTACAAAATCAAGAGCCCACTATGGACCTATCAATCGCCCTCTTGCTGGGGCAAGACGGGCTGACGAACGGCGCGATCTACGCGCTGCTGGCGTTGGCCCTGGTGATGGTATTTGCCGTCACCCGCGTGATTTTCATTCCCCAGGGGCAATTTGTCGCCTACGGTGCCCTGACGATGGCGGGGCTGCAAAGCGGCAAACTGCCGGGCACCGTCTGGCTGCTGCTGGGCCTGGGCGCCCTGGCCGTGGTCATGGACGGCTGGATCGCCCTCCGCGACAAACAGTTGCGCAAACTGGCCCGATCCGCCGCCTTCAACCTTCTGGTTCCCCTCGCCATTGCCGGCCTCATCGCCGGGCTTAAAGCGGACACCTTGCCCCTCCCGGTGCAAATCCTGCTGAGCCTGCTGCTGGTAGTCCCCCTCGGCCCCTTGCTCTACCGGGTGGCCTACCAACCCCTGGCCGAGGCCACGGTGCTGACCCTGCTCATCGTCTCCGTCGCCGTGGATTTCGCCATGATGGGCCTGGGCCTGCTCTTCTTCGGCCCCGAGGCCTTCCGCACCCCCGCCTTCTCCGAGGGCAGCCTCACTTTGGGCGAACTCACCATCAATGCCCAGACCCTGTGGGTCATCGGCTGCTCCGCCGTCCTGATTGTGGTGCTCTTCCTCTTCTTCGAAAAGACCCTCTACGGCAAAGCCCTGCGCGCCACGGCGCTGAACCGGGTCGGCGCCCGCCTCATGGGCATCCCCACCACGATGGCCGGCAAGCTCACCTTCTTCGTCGCCGCCTTGATCGGCACCTTCTCCGGCCTGCTGTTC
Organism: Rhodocyclaceae bacterium; assembly: GCA_003963315.1. Classification (GTDB taxonomy): domain Bacteria; phylum Pseudomonadota; class Gammaproteobacteria; order Burkholderiales; family Rhodocyclaceae; genus AWTP1-18. The sequence goes on from RXJP01000102.1 coordinate 1,371, forward strand.
GCCCCCATCACCCCCATCTCCTACGACACCGGCTTCCTCATCGGCCTCAAGGGCTTCGTCGCCGCCATCCTCGGCGGCCTCGGCTCCTACCCCCTGGCCGCCGTGGGCGCCGTCTTTGTCGGCCTGCTGGAATCCTTCTCCTCCTTCTGGGCCTCGGAATACAAGGAAGTCATCGTCTTCACCATCATCATCCCCGTCCTCCTCTGGCGCTCCCTGTTCAGCCACCACGTGGAGGAAGAAGAATGACAATGGCGCATGCAAGCCCAACCGCTTTCAACACAGAGGACGCAGAGGCACAGAGAACACAGGGGAAATCTAAGAATTCCTTGCCTGCTTTTGCCTTTCTCCGTGGCCTCTGTGCCTCTGTGCTCTCTGTGTCCTAAGAGGTTTCCTTCATGAATCCCGCCATGCGCCGCTTCCTCCTGCCGGCCTTCCTGCTCCTGCTGGCCGTCGCCCCCAAGCTCCTGCCGCCGTTCTACATCACCCTCATCAACTACATCGGCCTCTACGCCCTGGTCGCCCTCGGCCTCGTCCTCCTCACCGGCGTCGGCGGCCTCACCAGCTTCGGCCAGGCCGCCTTTGTCGGCATCGGCGCCTACGCCACCGCCTACCTCACCACCACCCCGGCCGCGGAACTGGCTCCCTGGCTCGCCTTCTTCGGCCAAAGCCCCTGGCTTACCCTGATCTTCGGCCTCACCGCCACGGGTCTGCTGGCCATCACCCTGGGCTCCCTCACCCTGCGCCTCTCCGGCCACTACCTGCCCCTGGGCACCATGGCCTGGGGCTTGTCGCTGTACTACCTGTTCGGCACCGTCAGTTTCTTGGGCCGCCAGACCGGCCTGGGGGGCATTCCCAACATCGAATTCTTCGGCATCGTCCTCGACGACGGCCCCAGCATGTACTACCTGATCTGGGCCTTCCTCCTGGCCGGCATCTTCACCGCCCAGAACCTGCTGGACTCCCGGGAAGGCCGTGCGATCCGGGCACTGAAGGGCGGCATCGTCATGGCCGAAGCCATGGGGGTCAACACCTCTCGGGCACGCATGATCATCTTCGTCATCGCCGCCCTCCAGGCCGCCACCTCCGGTTGGCTCTATGCCCACCTGCAACACTTCGTCTCCCCCACTCCTTTCGGCCTCCACCTCGGCATCGAATACCTCTTCATGGCCGTGGTGGGCGGGGCAGGGTATGTCTGGGGCGCCCTGGTGGGCGCCGGCATCATCACTATCCTCAAGCATTGGCTCCAGGAATTCCTGCCCAAGCTCCTCGGCCAAAGCGGCAATTTCGACAACATCGTCTTCGGCATCATGATGATCGTCGTCCTACTCCGGGCCAGGGAGGGCATCTTCCCTCTACTGAGGAAGATCGGCAGCCGCAACAGTACCCAGACCATCAAGCCTTTCAATCCCGAGGCCGAACCCCTGCCCAAACGGGACATGCCGCCCCAGGGCGACACCCTCCTCGAGGTCAAGCACGTCACCAAGCGCTTCGGCGGCCTCGTCGCCAACAACGACCTCAGCTTCACCGTCAAGGCGGGCGAAGTCATGGCCCTGATCGGCCCCAACGGCGCCGGCAAATCCACCATGTTCAACTGCATCTCCGGGGTCAATCCCCCCACCGAAGGCGAAGTGGTCTTCCGTGGCAAAGTGATCAGCGGCATGGAATCCCGGGACATCGCCAAACTGGGCATGAGCCGCACCTTCCAGCACGTGCGCCTGCTGCCCACCATGACCGTGCTGGAGAACGTCGCCATCGGCGCCCACCTGCGGGGCCACCGCGGCGTCATTCCCGCCGCCTGGCGCCTGGACCGCAAGGAAGAATCCAGACTCCTGGCCGAAGCCGCCCGCCAGATCGAGCGGGTGGGCTTGAAGGAACACATGTTCGACGCCGCCGGCTCCCTGGCCCTGGGCAAACAGCGCATCGTCGAAATCGCCCGGGCGCTGACCGCCGACCCGTCCCTCTTGCTGCTGGACGAACCCGCCGCCGGTCTGCGCTTCAAGGAGAAGCAGGCATTGGCCGAACTCTTGAGAAAGCTGCGGGCGGAAGGTATGGGCATCCTGCTGGTGGAACACGACATGGACTTCGTCATGGGCCTGGCCGACCGCTGCACCGTGATGGAATTCGGCGAACTCCTGGCGGAAGGCTTGCCGGAGGAGATCCAGACCAACCCGAAAGTCCTTGAAGCCTATCTGGGAGGGGCGGACGAATGAGGAGTGTGAAGGCAAGGGCAAAGGCAAGCTCTTTTGACACAGAGGACACGGAGGCACAGAGAACGCAGAGGAAACCCTTCAAAAGCATTTCTCTTGTATCTGCTTCGGCCTTTCTCCGTGCCCTCGGTGTCTCTGTGTCCTCTGTATCAAGAGCGGTTAAGGGGTTGAGCCATGACTGAAAAAAATGTGGTGTTGGATGTGAAGGACCTGTGCGTCAGCTACGGCAAGGTGGAGGCGGTGCACAAGGTGAACCTGCGTATCAAGGAAGGGGAGATCGTCACCGTGATCGGCCCCAACGGCGCCGGCAAGACCACCCTGATGAATGCCCTGATGGCGGTGTTGCCCTGCCAGGGGGAGGTAGTCTATCTGGGCAAGGCCCAGCGCCGTGACCGGGAAGTGGAACAGATGGTGGCCCAGGGCATGAACCTGGTGCCGGAGAAGCGGGAGCTGTTTGCCGACATGTCCGTATCGGACAATCTGCTGCTGGGGGCCTTCGATCGTTACCGCCGGGGACATCGTGACCAGGCGGAGACGATGGAGGAGGTCTTCAAGCTGTTTCCGCGCCTGCGGGAGCGCAAGGACCAGGCGGCGGGGACGATGTCCGGTGGGGAGCGGCAGATGCTGGCCATGGGCCGGGCGCTGATGGCGAAGCCCAAGCTCCTGATGCTGGATGAGCCGTCCCTGGGCTTGGCGCCGCTGATCATCAAGGAAATCTTCCGCATCATCGATTCCCTGCGGTCCACCGGGGTGTCCATCCTGTTGGTGGAGCAGAACGCCCGTGCGGCGCTGAAGGTGGCGGATTACGCCTATGTGCTGGAGACCGGCGAGGTGGCCATGGAAGGGCCTGCCCATCAGCTTGCCAATGATCCCAAGGTCATCGAGTCCTATCTTGGACTCGGCGGAAAACACTGAAGCGGATCGTCTGCCGACGCAGGGGCCCCGGTGCGCCGGGGCCTTTTGTTTTGCAGGCCGGCTATTGGCTCAACTTGCGCATGGCCTGTTCCAAGCCTGCGATGGTCATGGGGTACATGCGGTCGCCCATGATCTGGCGGATGATCTGGATGGATTGGCGATATTCCCAA
>RXJP01000105.1 GCA_003963315.1 Rhodocyclaceae bacterium
GGGAGGAAATGAACCGCGCCGGCGCCCTGGAAATGCTCATGCCCGCAGTGCAACCCTTTGAACTATGGGAAGAATCCGGGCGCGGCCCGAAATACGGCCCGGAACTACTGCGCTTCAAGGATCGCCACCAGCGGGAATTCGTCATCGGCCCCACCCATGAGGAGGTCATCACCGACTTCGTCCGCAAGGAAGTGCGCAGTTATCGCCAACTGCCCCAACACTTCTATCAAATCCAGAACAAATTCCGCGACGAAATCCGCCCCCGCTTCGGCGTCATGCGCGGCCGCGAATTCCTCATGAAGGACGGTTATTCCTTCCACGCCAGCTATGCCGACCTGGAGCGGGAATACCGCAACATGTACGACACCTACCACCGCATTTTCAACCGCCTGGGCCTGCTGTTCCGCGCCGTGGCTGCGGATACCGGATCCATCGGCGGTACCGGCTCCCATGAATTCCACGTCATCGCCGACACCGGTGAAGACGACATCGCCTACTGCCCGGATTCCGACTACGCCGCCAACGTGGAACTGGCCGAGGCCCTGGCCCCCGCCGCCGCCCGCGCTACGGCCGGCCAGGCCCTGGAAAAGAAAGCCACCCCGGGCAAGACCAAGTGCGAGGATGTGGCCGCATTCCTGAACATCCCGCTCACGCAGATGGTGAAAGCCGTTGCCGTCATGGCTGGGGAGGAAAAACCCGCATTTACCCTGCTGCTGCTGCGGGGCGATCATGAACTGAACGAAATCAAGGCCGCCAAGATCGTCGGCGAATTCCGCTTTGCCAAGGATGAAGAGATCATCGAGGCCCTGGGCTGCAAACCAGGCTACATCGGCCCCGTGGCCATCAAGCAGGATATCCGCGTCGTGGCGGACCGCACTGCGGCAACCATGACCGACTTCACTTGCGGCGCCAATGAAGAGGGTTTCCACCTCAGCGGCGCCAATTTCGGCCGCGACTTGCCGGAGCCCGAAGTCGCGGATATCCGCAACGTGGTTGCCGGTGACCCATCCCCCGACGGCAAGGGCGTCCTTGCCCTGTGCCGCGGCATCGAAGTGGGTCATATCTTCCAGCTCCGCACCAAGTACGCCGAAGCCCTGAAATGCACCTTCCTCGACGAGCAAGGCAAGGATCAAGTGATGGAAATGGGTTGCTACGGTATCGGCGTTTCCCGCATCGTCGGTGCCGCCATCGAACAGAACCACGACGACAAAGGCATCGCCTTCCCGGCGGCCATCGCCCCCTTCAGCGTCGTCATCGTTCCCATGGGCTACGCGAAATCGGAAGCTGTCCGCGAAGCCGCTGACAAACTGTTGGCGGAGCTGCTTGGCGCAGGCATAGACGCCTTACTTGACGATAGGGATGAACGCCCCGGTTCCATGTTCGCCGACTGGGAACTGATCGGCATTCCCCATCGCATCGTTGTTGGCGAACGCGGGCTGAAGGAAGGTCAGCTCGAATACAAGGGTCGCCGCGATGCCGAGCCCACTATGATTGCCAAGGATGACGCGGTAGCGTTCCTTCAGCAGAAGCTGTGCGCCTGACGCGACGCTTCCTCGCGCTGTCGCTGCTGGCCTGGGCCCCGTTGGTCCAGGCCGGTGCGCAGAAATACGAACCCCTCGCCGCCAGCGTCCAGGCGGCACTGTCCCGCGTCATCGCCGACCAGAAGCCGCCCAACAGCTCCTTCAAGAATCCCCTGGACGCGGTGGACTGGTTGTCGGAAATGTCTCGTCGGCTGGAAAAGCGCCTTCCAGAACAGGAATACCGCCTCGACTTCCTGCGTTCCGTCCATTACGAAGCCACTCGCGCGGGCCTCGACCCGCAACTGGTGTTGGGCTTGATCCAGGTGGAAAGTGGCTTCCGCAAGTACGCGGTGTCCGGCGCGGGGGCACGGGGCTACATGCAGGTGATGCCCTTCTGGGTCAAACTGATCGGTGGCCCCGACGACAGCCTGTTCGAGATGCGCACCAACCTCCGTTACGGCTGCACCATCCTGCGTCACTACCTGGATATCGAGAACGGCGACCTATTTCGCGCCCTGGGACGTTACAACGGCAGCCTAGGGCAAGCCGAATACCCGAACATGGTGCGCGGGGCTTGGGAGAAAAACTGGAACTGGGGACAGCGGGTGATAGAACCCACCCGCTAAAACCAAAACGGCTTCCTCCAGGAAGCCGCTAGTCAGTCACCCCTTTCCTTGGGAAAGGGGCGGGGGATAAGGTAGTCAAATTCCCCCTGGGGGATGATGCCTGGGATGCGCTAACGCATCCCAGGCATCATCCCCTTCAAACCGCGCATCATTTTGGCCATGCCGCCCTTGGAAAACTGCTTCATCATTTTCTGGGTCTGCTCGAACTGGTTGAGCAGACGATTCACTTCCTGCACCTGAACTCCCGCGCCCGCGGCGATGCGGCGCTTGCGGGTGGCCTTGATCAGTTCCGGCTTGCTCCGCTCCAGAGGCGTCATGGAATTGATGATGCCCTCGATGCGGCGTACCGCCTTGTCCTCCACCGCACCGCCCGCTTGCTGGGCCAGGGCGCCGAACTGGGCCGGCAGTTTGTCCATCAGACTGGAAAGGCCGCCCATTTGGCGCACCTGGGAAATCTGCGCCTTGAAATCGTTGAGGTCGAAGCCCTTGCCGGACTTCATCTTCTGGACGAATTCCTTGGCCTTGTCCTGGTCCACATTGCGCTGGGCTTCTTCCACTAGGCCGAGGATGTCGCCCATGCCGAGAATGCGCGCCGCCATGCGTTCCGGGTGGAATTCCTCAAGGCCGTTGAGCTTTTCGCCGATGCCGGCGAACTTGAGGGGCTTGCCGGTCACATGGCGCACCGACAAGGCTGCGCCGCCGCGGGAATCACCGTCCAGCTTGGTTAGGATCACGCCGGTGAGCGGCAGGGCGTCATTGAAGGCCTTGGCAGTATTGACCGCATCCTGGCCCAGCATGGCATCCACCACGAACAAGCATTCAACCGGGTTGAGTTGGGCATGGAGCTGCTTGATTTCGGCCATCATGGCTTCGTCGATGGCCAACCGGCCGGCGGTATCGACAAACAGCGCATCGTAGTAATGGCGTTTGGCCCAGTCCAGGGCAGCAGCGGCGATGTCCGCCGGTTTCTGCCCCGGTTCGGAGGGGAAGAAGTCGATACCCGCCTGCTCGGAGACGGTTTTCAACTGCTCAATGGCGGCGGGGCGATACACGTCGCAACTCACCGTCAGCACTTTTTTCTTCTGCCGCTCCCTGAGCCACTTGCCCAGCTTGGCGGTCGTCGTGGTCTTACCGGCACCCTGTAGGCCGGACATGAGGATGATGGCGGGGGGCTGACTGGCCAGATTAAGGCCTACCGACGCACCGCCCATCAATTCGGTCAGTTCCTTGTGCACCACACCCACCAAGGCCTGACCGGGGGAGAGAGAGGCGATCACTTCCTGCCCCACGGCCTTTTCCTTCACCTTGGTAATGAATTCCTTGACCACAGGCAGGGCCACATCCGCCTCCAGCAGTGCCATGCGGACTTCCCGCAGCATATCGGCGATATTGTCTTCGGTGAGACGGGCCTGTCCGCGCATGGTCTTGACGACCTTGGCAAGGCGTTGGGTCAGGTTATCGAGCATGGGAGATACCGGAGAAGTGAGCGGCTCCGCCTAGGGACGGGAACCCGCTTGCGTTAGACTTATAGGATGTCTGGAATTTTACTGCATCTGATCACCGCCGCCCTGTATGCAGGGCTTGCCCTCTGGTTATGGCGTTGTCGCTGGCAAGGCGCCGCCTTGGCCCGCCCCATTCCTGTCATCCACCCCATGGAACGCCTAGGTCTGCTAACGGCCTTATTGTTCCATGCAGTCACCTTGCGGGAAGGCATATTCCCCAATGGGGTCATGCACTTCGGTTTTGCCACCGCGCTCTCTGCCATGCTCTGGTTGGCTATTGCGCTTTATTGGGTGGAAAGTTTTTATCTTCGCATCGACGGCCTGCCCCTGTTGGGCTTGCCAGCCGCGGCCGCATGCGCCCTATTACCGGCCCTGGTGCCTGAGGAGCATGTCATCGCCAACGCCGCCAATCCGGCCTTTCGGTTGCATTTTTTGATGGCGATGCTGGCCTACAGCCTATTCACCATTGCGGCGCTGCACGCCTTGCTGATGATGGCCCTGGAGAAACATCTGCACCGGGGGAAACTCTCCCCCTTCCTGGCCAGTCTCCCGCCATTGATGACCATGGAGCGCCTGCTGTTCCGCCTAATCCACGTGGCTTTCGTATTGCTGACCTTCACCCTGCTGTCGGGTGCCTTCTTCTCCGAGGAAATGTTCGGAAAGCCCCTGACCATGAGCCACAAAACCGTGTTCGCCCTGGTTTCCTGGATCACCTTCGCCGCACTTCTGGTCGGCCGCCATCTGCGGGGTTGGCGGGGTAAGCTCGCCCTGCGCTGGACGTTGACCGGGTTCGGCTTCCTCCTGCTGGCCTATGTGGGCAGCTACTTCGTGCTGGACGTGCTACTGCACCGCAGCGCTTGACAGTACGCCGAGGGGCCGGAATACTGATCCCTTCTGCATTCTC
>RXJP01000029.1 GCA_003963315.1 Rhodocyclaceae bacterium
GTCGGCGGCGAAGCCGATGTGGAAGTACTGCTTCACTACCAGGCGCATTTCATCACCCTGGCCGTCGAGGGAGGCGTTGAACTCGGGGTACTTTTTCAGGCCGGCGACGCAGGCCTTGATCAGGAAGGCGAGCATGGTGAGTTTGGCACTTGCCCCCTGAGCACCGGACTTCTCGCTCTCCTTGTTCATCTGCACGCGGAAGGCTTCCAGGTCGGTGACGTCCGCCTCGTCGAAATTGGTGACGTGGGGAATCATCACCCAGTTGCGGGCCAGGTTGGCGCCGGAAATCTTCTTGATGCGGGACAGGGGCTTGGCTTCTACGGGACCGAACTTGGCGAAGTCCACCTTGGGCCAGGGCAGCAGCGTGTCGAACACCTGACCCGTCTCCCGGTTCGCTGCGGCTGCCAGGGACGCTGGCTGTGCCAGCACGCCCTTGACGAAGGTTTGCACGTCGGCCTGGGTGATGCGGCCCTTGACGCCGGTGCCCCGCACCTGGCCCAGGTCTACCCCGAGGGTGCGGGCGAATTGCCGCACCGAGGGCGAGGCATGGGCCTTGCTGCCTAAAGGCAGGGAAGGGGGAAGGGGGGAGGGGGAAGGGTTGGCTAGTGCCGAGGCGGCGGTCGGCGCACTTGCTGGGCTAGCAGGCACGGGGGCCGGAACGGCGGAGGGTTGTTCACCCTTCTCCCTGCCCCCTTCTCCCTTCACGCCACTGCTTTCCACCTTCACCAGCAGGGCGCCTTCGCCCACCTTGTCGCCCACCTTGACCAGGACTTCCTTGACCACACCGGCAGCGGAGGACGGCACATCCATGGTGGCCTTGTCGGATTCCAGGGTGCAGATGGAATCGTCCACGGCGATGGTGTCGCCCACCTTGACCAGGATTTCAATGACGGGGATGTCGGCGAAATCGCCGATGTCGGGGACGGTGATGTTTTCAATGCTGGGCATGCGTGGCTCTCTCTCAACAGGTCCAGGGCGCCGGGGTGTCGGCATCCAGTCCGTAGCGGCGTATCGCCGCGGCGGGTACGTCGGCCGCCACGCGGCCCTGGCGGGCGAGGGCATGGAGCGCGGCGAGGGCGATGTGATGGCGGTCCACTTCGAAGAAGCGGCGCAATGCGGAGCGGGTGTCGCTGCGGCCGAAACCGTCGGTGCCCAAGGTGACGTAGGGCGCGTCGATATAAGCAGCGATGAGTTGCGGATAGGCGCAGACGTAATCCGTTGCCGCGATCACCGGCACCTCGCCGGAGAGACAGGCGGCCCCATGGGCGATGCGCGGCGGCTGGTCGGGATGGAGCCGATTCCAGCGTTCCACCTCACGGGCTTCCTTGGCCAGCTCGGAGAAGCTGGTGGCGCTCCACAGCTCGCTGTCCACCTGCCAATCCTCCCGCAGCAATTCGGCGGCGGCGATGGCTTCGCGCAGGATGGTGCCCGATCCCATGAGGCGCACCCAGGGCCGCCCCTCGTCCTTGCCCTGCCGCGGCGCGTAGCGGTAGAGGCCGCGGACCACGTCCGCTGCAGCGCCCTCGGGCAGGGACGGCTGGGCGTAGTTCTCGTTCATGACGGTGACGTAATAGAACTCGTCCTGCTGCTGCTCGAGCATGCGGCGGGCGCCGTGGTCGAGGATCACCGCCAGTTCGCCGGCGAAGGCCGGGTCGTAGGCGCGGCAATTGGGGATGGTGGCCGCCATGATGTGGCTGCTGCCGTCCTGGTGTTGCAGTCCCTCACCACCGAGGGTGGTGCGCCCTGCCGTGGCGCCGATGAGGAAGCCCCGGGCGCGCTGGTCCGCCGCCGCCCAGATCAGGTCGCCCACGCGCTGGAAGCCGAACATGGAGTAGTAGATGTAGAAGGGCAGCATGGCCATGCCGTGCACGCTGTAGGCGGTGGCCGCGGCGATCCAGGATGAAATGGCGCCGGCCTCGGTGATGCCTTCTTCCAGCAGTTGTCCGTCCCGGGCCTCGCGGTAATAGAGCATCGAACCGGCATCCTCCGGTTCGTACAACTGCCCCAGGGGCGAATAGATGCCCACCTGGCGGAACAGGTTGGCCATGCCGAAGGTACGCGCCTCATCGGCGACGATGGGCACGATGCGCGGCCCCAAGGCCTTGTCCTTGAGCAGGTTGCTGAACAGACGCACCGCTGCGGTGGTGGTGGACATCTCCTTGCCTTCCGCTTGGAGGGCGAACTGGGCGTAATCGGCCAGCGGCGGGATCGCCACCGGCGGCGCCAGGCGCGAGCGCTGGGGCAGGTAGCCGCCGAGGGCTTCGCGACGGGCCCTGAGATAGGCCAGTTCAGCGGAATCCTCAGCAGGGCGATAGAAATTGAGTTGCTCCAGATCCTCGTCGGCCAAGGGCAGGCGGAAACGGTCGCGGAAGGCGCGCAGGGCGTCGATATCCAGCTTCTTGGCCTGGTGGGCGGTCATGCGCGATTCGCCGGCGCCCCCCATGCCGTAGCCCTTCTTGGTCTTGGCCAGGATCACCGTGGGCCGGCCCTTGTGGGCCTGGGCGGCAGAAAAGGCGGCGTGGAGCTTGCGCAGATCATGGCCGCCGCGCTTGAGGGCGTCGATCTCCTCCGCCGACATATGGGCCACCAGGGCCTGGAGCTCCGGATCCTCCTGGAAGAAATTGGCCAGGTTGTAGGCGCCGTCCTTCGCGCCGAGGGTCTGGTACTTGCCGTCCACCGTCGCGGCGAAACGCCGCAACAACGCATGATTGTGGTCGCGGGAAAACAGCGGATCCCAGTCGGAACCCCACAACACCTTGACCACATTCCAGCCGGCGCCGATGAACAACGCCTCCAGCTCCTGGATGATCTGGCCGTTACCGCGCACCGGGCCATCCAGGCGTTGCAGGTTGCAGTTGATGATGAAGGTGAGGTTGTCCAGCCGCTCCCGTGCCGCCAGGGTCAGGGCGGCGATGGATTCCGGTTCGTCCATTTCGCCGTCGCCGAACACGCCCCAGACGTGGCGCTCGGGCTCGGGGCTGGCGATCAACCCGCGATGTTGCAGGTAGCGCAGGAAGCGGGCCTGGTAAACCGCGTTGATCGGCCCCAGGCCCATGGAGCCGGTGGGGAACTGCCAGAACTCCGGCATCAGCCAGGGGTGGGGATAGGAACACAGGCCGTCCGCTGCGGCTTCCTGACGGTAGTTGGCCAGTTGCCCTTCGCTCAGCCGTCCTTCGAGGAAAGCGCGGGCATAGACACCAGGCGCGGAGTGGGGCTGGAAGTACACCAGGTCACCCCCCACCCCGCCCTGGCCGGCACGGAAGAAATGGTTGAAACCGGTTTCGAAGATTTCGGCGGCGGAGGCAAAGCTGGCGACGTGGCCGCCCAGTTCGCCATAGGCCTTGTTGGCCCGCACCACCATGGCCAGGGCGTTCCAACGCACGATGGCGGTGATGCGCTCCTCCAGGGCGGGATCGCCGGGGTAAGGCTGCTGCTGTTCGAGGGGGATCGTGTTGCGGTAGGCCGAATAGGGTTGCGTGTGGGTGATGATGCCGAGTTGACGTGCGGTCTCCTCCAGTTGCTGCAACAGGAACAAGCCCCGCTCGTGGCCGGCCTGGGCGACCACGGCATTGAGGGCGTCGGTCCATTCCCGCGTCTCTTCCGGATCGGCATCGGGGGAACCGCGGCCGATGCCGAACACGTTGCTGGGGTCGATGGGTGAATTCATGGCTGCCTCCTTGTGAGGGCCCCACTTTATCGGCGATGTCCCGGCATAGGGTTTTGAATGTGCTTCAACCAACGCATTTTCAAGGCATAATATGCCGTTAATTAATGAGAAAAAGGTTGATCATGCCAAGACAAGGCCTGGACCAGACGGACATCCGCATCCTGGAAGTGCTCCAGGAGAACGGCCGCATCAGCAATGTGGACCTGGCGACGCGGGTGAACCTGTCCCCCTCCCCCTGCTTGGCCCGGGTCAAGGAGCTGGAAAAGTCGGGACTGATCGACCGCTACGTGGCCGTGCTCAATCCCCTCAAGGTGGGCCTCAGCGTCAGCGTGTTCATCCACATCCGCTTGGAAAAACAGATCGAGGAAGCCCTGGAGAATTTCGAATCGGCCATCCGTGCTTATCCCGAGGTCATGGAGTGCTATCTGATGACCGGCGACTCGGACTACATGATCCGCGTCCTGGTGCCCGATGTGCAGGCCCTGGAACGATTCATCGTGGACGAGTTGTCGAAGATTCGCGGCGTTGCCAACATCCGCTCCAGCTTCGCCCTCAAGCAGGTGAAATACAAAACCGCCCTGCCCTTATGATGCGGCCTGCCGTCCCTCGATAAAAAGCGGCGCAGATCGTCACAGCCCAACCCGGAAAGATTTGCATGGAACTCCTCACCCGCAAGGAAAGCGGCATCCTCACGCTCCAGTTCAACCGCCCCCAGCGCAAGAACGCCATCACCGCCGCCATGTACCAAGCCCTGGCCGATGCCCTGGCCCTGGCCGATAGCGACGCCGACATCAAGGTGGTGTTGATCCACGGCAGCGAGGACTGCTTCACCGCCGGCAACGATCTGGAGGATTTCCTCGAGGAACCGCCCCAGGGGGACGACGCGCCGGTGCTCCAGTTCCTGCGCCAACTAAGCCGCATCGGCAAACCCCTGGTGGCGGCGGTGAACGGCCCCGCCATCGGCATCGGCACGACCCTGCTGCTCCATTGCGACTTGGTCTACGCCGGCGAGAAAACCAAATTCGCCCTGCCCTTCACCAGCCTCGGCCTGGTGCCGGAAGCCGCGTCCAGCTTCCTGTTGCCGCGCATGGCGGGTTATCAGCAGGCGGCGGAGGTGCTGCTGCTGGGGCAGCCCTTCGACGCCCACCATGGTAAGCAATTGGGTTTCGTCAATCATGTGCTGCCCGCCGAAGCGGTGTTGCCCGCCGCCCGCGCCGCCGCGGAGAAACTGGCCGCGCTGCCGGGGCGTTCGGTGCGCAATACCAAGGCCTTGCTCCGGGGCGGCTTTCGCCACGCCATGGAAACCCAGATGACGGAGGAGTGGAACTTGTTCAAGGACATGCTCACCGAGCCCGCCGCCAAGGAAGCCTTCGCCGCTTTTCTCGAACGGCGCAAGCCGGATTTCTCCGGCCTGGACTGAGGCAGCCGCACAGCAATCCCCCATCAATAAAGGGTTGACGCCGTGCCGTGGGCCTTGTTAAGGTTCGGCCCATGCATTCCCAACAGCAGCCCATCTTCGCTTCCTCCCTCCTGGCTCTCCTGAGCCTCGGGCTGCTGCTGCGCGTCACGCGCGCATAAACCCCACCCCCTCCCTGCCGGTTTTTTGAATTTCCCCTCCCGGGGATGGTGCGCTTTGCTGCGCCCTTGTTTCCACTTAGGAGTCCGCCATGAACCTCGATCCGAAATTTGAACTGAACACTTTGCTACGACTGCGACCCGGTTGCCGTGCCTTGAGCCAGCGACAGCACGGTAGCCATGTCCTCACCGAAATTTCGATTCCCACTTCTGTCGCGGTGGAAGCCCATTACCGACGATCCAGGAGAAAACCACCATGTTGAAACAACCCGAAACCAAATACCGCCCCTTCCCTCCGGTCAATCTCACTGACCGCCAATGGCCCAGCCGCACCATCACCACGCCGCCGATTTGGATGAGCACCGATCTGCGCGACGGCAACCAATCCCTCTTCGAACCCATGAACGGCGAGCGCAAGATGCGCATGTTCCGCACCTTATGCCAGATCGGCTTCAAGGAAATCGAGGTGGGCTTCCCTTGCGCCTCCCAGACCGATTTCGATTTTGTCCGCCAGCTCATCGAGGGTGAGCACATCCCCGACGACGTCACCATCGAAGTGTTGACCCAGGCCCGGGATGAACTCATCGCCCGCACCATGGCATCCCTGCGCGGCGCGCGGCGGGCCATCGTCCATGTATACAACGCCACCTCGAAACCGTTCCGCGACATCGTGTTCGGTATGAGCAAGGCGGAGGTCATCGATCTCGCCGTGACCGCAGTGGGCCGCATCAAGCGCCTTGCACAGCAGCAGCCGGAAACGGAATGGGTACTCGAATACAGTCCGGAAACCTTCACCGCCACCGAGCTCGACTTCGCCCTTGAAGTCTGCAATGCCGTCACCGCCACCTGGGATCCGACCCCGGACAACAAGCTCATCCTCAACCTGCCCACCACGGTGGAAGTGGCGACGCCCAACGTCTACGCCGACCAGATCGAATGGATGCACCGCCATCTCGACCGTCGCGATAGCATCATCCTCAGCCTCCATCCCCACAACGACCGGGGCACGGCGGTGGCTGCCGCCGAGTTGGCCCTCATGGCCGGGGCGGATCGGGTCGAAGGCTGCCTGTTCGGCAACGGCGAGCGCACCGGCAATGTGGACATCGTCACCCTGGCCTTGAACCTCTACACCCAGGGCGTGTCTCCCGGCCTCGACTTTTCCGACATCAACGCTGTGGCCCGCACCGTGGAGCATTGCAACCAGTTGCCCATCCATCCGCGCCATCCCTATGTGGGCGACCTGGTGTTCACCGCCTTTTCCGGCTCCCACCAGGATGCCATCAAGAAAGGCTTCGCCGTGCAGCGGGCCGACGACTTCTGGAACGTGCCCTACCTCCCCATCGATCCGGCGGATGTGGGCCGCAGCTACGATTCGGTGATCCGGGTGAACAGCCAGTCCGGCAAGGGCGGCGTGGCCTATCTGATGGAAACCGAATACGGCGTGGTGATGCCGCGCCGCTTGCAAGTGGAATTTTCCGGCGAGGTGCAGCGCCACACCGACGCCAGCGGCAGCGAAATCACCGCAGCGGAAATCTGGCAATTATTCTCCCGCACCTATCTCGCCCAGGGAGCGGCCGATTCCGTGCTGCGCTATGTGGAGCACCATCTCTACGAACAGGGCGCTGACCAGGGCATCCGCCTTACGGTGGAAAAGAACGGTGTGCGCCAAGTGCTGGAAGGCACCGGCAACGGCCCCATCGCCGCCGCCCTCAACGCCCTGGGCATGCCGGTGGAAGTGCGCGCCTACGAGGAACGCTCCATGGGCCAGGGCGGCGACAGCCAGGCTTGCGCCTTCGTCGAGATGGCCTGTCTGCGCAGCCGCAATGAGTGCTACGGCGTGGGCATTGACGCCAACATCGTCACCGCGTCGATCAAGGCATTGATCAGCGGCGTCCATCGCCTGATGGTGCGGCAAGGTACGGAGCGTGAAGCCGCCTAGGCCTGGGCCCCGTTCCGGCCAAGCCGGAACGGGGCAGTTTTACCGGGGGCTACAACTTGAAACGGCGCACCACGTCCTTCAAGACCTGGGACAGGCGCACCAGGTTGGCAGAGCGGTGCTTGGCCGTGGCCGAGGCGGCCTGGGTCAGGTCCACCCCTTCGACGATTTTCTCCACCCTTTGCGCAATTTCGCTGCTGGCGGCGCTCTGTTCCTTGAGGGCGGCGGCGATAGCCTCGATCGCCTGGCTGACATCGCTGGCCGCTTGGTCGAGGCCGGCCACCGCGTTGTGGACCTCCTCCGTGCGGGCCGCGCCAGCCAGGGCCAGGTCCTTGGCCTGGGCCATATTGACCCGGGCCGTATCGGTACTGCGCTGCACGCCGCCGACGATCTGGGAAATTTCCTCGGTGGAAGCCGTGGTCCGTTCCGCCAGTTTGCGCACCTCGTCGGCCACCACGGCGAAGCCTCGGCCCTGCTCGCCAGCCCGCGCCGCTTCAATGGCGGCATTCAGTGCCAGCAGATTGGTCTGATCGGCGATTTCGCGAATGGTCTGGACGATGCCGTTGATGTTGGTCACCTGGGACGACAAGTCTTCCATGGTGGCGGAAGCGGTGGACATGCCGTCCGCCACTTGCTGGATGGTGTTGGTGGCGACCGAGACCACGGCCAGGCTATCGCGGGCATGCTGTTCGGACATTTTCGAGAGGCGGCCGGAGTCGGCGGCATTGTCCGACATGACGCCGATGCTGACCGTCAGTTGCTCGATGGCGGCAGCGATGGCCGCCGTGGCGTTGCTCTGGATTTCGGCCGTTTCCGCCAGGGCCTCGGCGTCGCCCTGGAGGCCTTCGCTTTCGGCGATGACCGTATTGGCGTTGGCCACCATCTGACCGATCAACTCGCGCAACTGGGTCTGCATGCTCTCCATGTTGCGCAGGATGCTTTTGTCCGAGCCACCGGCGGCAACGGTCCGGGTGAGGTCTCCGTCAGCAATGTGTTGCAACGCCGAAGCGGCGTAGGCAGGCTCACCCCCTACTTGATGGAAGATGTTCTTGCCTAACATCAGGGTCACCAGGGACACCGCCGCTAGCACCACCAGGCTCAGCACAATGGAGAAGGTGCGGGCTCCCTCCAGGTTAGCCAACATTTCCGTCCGCTGATCGGCGGCGTCTTTTTCCGTGGTCTTGACCAGGTCCAGCAACACCTCGCGGACGCTACGCCAAGCCGGCGTTTCCTTCGACACCAGGAGGGCGCTGGCCTCGGCGCCGGCACCGCTGCTTACCAGTTCGATCACCTGCTTCTGCTGAGGCTGCCATTGGGCGATACTGCCTTGCAAGCGCCCGACGATTTCCTTGCCCTCCGCAGTGACGGCGAGGCGCTCGGCCAATTTGGCGACTTCCTCGTCGAATTTCTTATTGGCTTCGCCATGGTTGGCGTAGGCCTTCTTGTTGGCCGGATCCAGGACGATGTTGCGCAGGGCCTGGCCCATTTGCAGGCCGTGGGCGTAGGCGGCGGTAGCGGCACGATTGATCGCGATCTTCTGGTCGACGAAGTCGAGCAGGATGGCTTTGCTGCGGAAGGAATGCCAGACCGAGGTACCGGCCAGCAGGGCGATGCCGAGGCAACTGACCATCCCCAACAGCCAGAGTTTTGTTTTTAGCGGCAGATTGAGCATCCTTGATCCCATACTTTCGTTATATTCGGAAATTCTAACGTTAGCCCCCTCCGATCGCCAAACACCTCCGTCATCCGCTACCGCCACGGGTGCCCGCCGCCCGGCCTTGCTAACATCCGCCTCCTTGCAATCACCGCCCTCCGCCATGGCACCGTCAACCACCCCGGATCAACCGCCCCCGTTCTACTGGAACGAAAATGGGCAGGAGTCCGGCGCCCGCTGGCGCTCTGAAGCCGGCCTGCCGCCGCCCAAGCTTGTCGTCGTCGCCGACGACACCCTGTCCGCCGACGCCGCCTACCGACTCGCCTGCGAAGGCACGGCACTGCTCTGGCGCGGCGATTTCCAGAACGGACGGCAGTTGCTCAATGCACTGGCGCGACGGACCGACAACAGGAAGAAGCGCAAGGAGGCCGCCTCCCCGGCCGAGGCCTTCCACCTGCACCGGCTGGCCCAGTCCCAACGGGCGCGCACCTTGGCCATGGTGTTGGTGCCCCTGGCCGGCGACTACGGCATTCCCCTGCGTCGGGCGCCGGATTGGCGACAAGCATGCAGCGAGGCTTACGGCCCCGCCGACGGCATCGATACGGTGGTGTCCCTGCGGGAGTTGCTGGGCATCAACGGCGCCCATGAGTGGCGCAAGAAAGGCGTCGAGATAGCGGCCTTGGCAGGGGAACGCATCCATCCCTGGTACGGCGTGTTCTCACCGCTGCGGGGGGAGTATCTCGACCTGCTGGCCGAGGCGCCCCTGCCCGCCAAGACCCTGGCTTTCGACATCGGCACCGGCACAGGCGTCATCGCCGCCCTGCTGGCCCGGCGCGGCATCGCCCACGTAGTGGCCACGGACATGGACCCGCGCGCCCTGGCCTGCGCCCAGGAAAACCTGGCGCGGCTCAAACTGGACAAGCAAGTCGAAGTGGTCAAGGCGAATCTGTTTCCGCCGGGCAAGGCGCCTTTGATCGTCTGCAACCCGCCTTGGGTGCCGGCCAGGCCCAGCTCGCCGGTGGAACAGGCGATCTACGATCCGGACTGCCGCATGCTCAAGGGCTTCCTGAGCGGACTGGCCGCCCACCTGGAAAGCGGCGGCGAAGGCTGGTTGATCCTGTCCGATATCGCGGAACACCTGGGCCTGCGTAGCCGGGAAGATCTGCTGGGCTGGGTTTCAGCCGCGGGATTGAAGGTGCTGGAGAAGCGGGACATCAAGCCCCGCCATCCCAAGGCCAGCGATGAGAACGATCCCCTGTACCGTGCGCGCCAGAACGAGGTGACCTCCCTCTGGCGTCTGGCAGCCGCTTAGCGGCTGATCGAACCGGGGCTCAGGCCCGGTTGCGGGCCTCGCCGGCCCCAAAGCCAGTGCTGACCTGCTGCCGGAGTCGGGCGGTGTGGCGAATCTTTTCCACCTGGGGCGTCACCACCGCATGGATGAAATGCTCGAACACCGCCCCGGCCCCGATACTGCCCACCCAGGCCAACAGCACCCCTAGGGTATTGGCGACCGGGTTTTCCGGAAAGATCCGGATGAATACGGCGTTCACCACTAGGCACACGGGGAAATGCACCAGGAAGGTGGAGAAGGAAATCCTGCCCAGGAAGACCAGGGGCCGCGACTGGAGGAGCGTCGAAAACCACTGTGCCCGGGGCGGCGCCAGCAACAGGATGGCGCTCACCAGGGCCACCAGGATGCGCCAGCGGAAGTCTGCCGCCAGGGCGATGCAACCGATTACCATCATAAGCACGGTGTTGAGCCGGCCGCGCTGTTCCAGCGTGCCCCAATAGGCCAAGGCGCCTAGCGCGTAGGAGCCGAAGAAATACAGGGCCCAATCGTCCCAGTCCGACTGGCGATTGAAATGGATCAGGGAAGCGAGACCTATCAGGGCGACGACCCAGGGCATGGCGCGGCCCCATCCCAGGCGTTGCAACAACCAGAGGGTGAACGCCAACAGCGCGAAAAGCTGGAAATCAATGGCCAGGTACCAGGCGCCGGCCGTCAGCGCCTCGAAGTCCAGCAAGCCTTGCAGGAACAGCAGGTGGGCCACCACCTGGGGCACCGTGGCCGGCGCCGAGATGGAATCGTGTTGCATCAGTTGCCGGGCGACGGACGAGAGGACGATGGCCAGCACCAGGGCGGCGGCATAGGGCACCGCGAGACGCAGATAGCGCCGCCCGATCTGGGGCAGCAGTTCGCTGATGGCGGGTACGCCGGCGGGGGCGAAGGTGCGCGCCGCCAGATAACCGGCGACGGCGAGGAAGACGTGCACCGCCATGCGGCCGTACTGATCCAGCCAGGCGAAAAGGCCCGGCGCGAGTTCGGCGGCAACATCGGACATCGGCCCGTAATGGGCGAGGTGATGCAGGACGATCACTTGGGCGGCGATGGCCTTCATGGCATCGGCCAGGGGGAAACGGGACACAGCGGGTTTCATAGGCAATAAAACAACGGGCCGCCTGGAATAGCAGCCCGTAAGTACTCGCAGGGTAAGCCCATTATTTTAGCAGGCCTATGGCCTCCAAGCCGGCTTTTGCGCATTCGATGTCCTGCTCCTCGCTGCCGCCGGAAACACCGATGCCGCCAATGCGCTCATCGCCCTGGCGAACGACCAGGCCGCCGCCGAAGGCGGCAAAGCGGTCGCGATTCATCAAACCATGGCGCAAAGCCGTGGTTCTGGATTCGAGAATCTCGTTCCAGCCCGCAGTGTCGCGGCCGAAGCTCACCGCCGTGTAGGCCTTGTCCTCGGCGATGGCGGCGGAATGCAAGGGTGAGCCCGCCATGCGCAGGAAAGCCACCAACACGCCGCTGCGGTCCACCACCGCGACATATGATGCGTATGCCCAGGGCCTCGGCCTTGGCGATGGCGGCCAGGACGGCAGTGGCAGCGGCTTTGAGGGAGATGTTGTGTTCGATGTCGATCAGGGTGGTGGCATCCATGGTGGGTAGGGAGCGATTGGAAACGACGCAGTCTAAAGCCAAGCTCCCCCCAAGGTCATGGATCCGGGCCGGTGCCCATGGTGTGCCCAGGCGCCGGCATCGGGAGCCATCCGTCAGCCCAGGTAGGCCGCCAGTACCCGCTCATCCTTGCGCAATTCCTCCGGCGTGCCCGCCACGGCGATCTTGCCCCGTTCCATCACGTAGGCGTAGTCGGCCACTTCCAAGGCACTCTTGGCGAACTGCTCCACCAAGAGCAGGGTGATGCCGGCTTCCTTGAGGCGGCGGATGATGGAGAACACCTCCTGCACGATCACCGGCGCCAGCCCCATGGAGGGTTCATCCAACAGCACCACCTTGGGCTGCGCCATGAGGGCGCGGCCGATGGCGAGCATCTGCTGTTCGCCGCCGGAAAGGGTGCCGGATAGCTGCTCGCGCCGCTCCTCCAGGCGAGGGAAGAGGTCGTAGACCTTTTTCAGGTCCGCCGCCGCCTTGCTGCGAAAGCCGAGGAAATGGGGCAGATGGCGGTAGGCGCCGAGGAGCAGGTTGTCTTCCACGCTGAGGGGGCCGAACACCTTGCGCCCTTCCGGCGAATGGGCCAGGCCGAGGCGGGCGATACGGGAAGCGGCCAGTCCTTCGACGGGCAAATCCTCCACCAGCACGCGGCCTTTGCTGGGCCGGACCATGCCGGAGATGGCACGCATGGTGGTGGTTTTGCCGGCGCCGTTGGCACCGATCAGGGCCACCACGGTGCCGGCCTTCACTTCCAGGTTCACGCCGTTGAGGACTTCGGCACCGCCGTAGCCGGCATGAAGATTTTCTACTTTGAGCATGGTCGTCTTCCTTAAGCGGCGGCGGGTGCGGTGGATGCCCCGGTATCGACAGCAGGAGCCTCCGCCGCCATGGCGCCCAGATAGGCTTCCACCACCTTGGGGTCGCGCTTGACGATCTCGGGATCGCCCTCGGCGATGATGCGTCCGCCATCGAGCACCGTCACCGTATCGCAGAGTTCGGACACCACGTCCATGTGGTGTTCGATCAGGATCATGGTCACGCCCCGGCCGTGCACCCGCTTGATGATTTTCACCAACTCGACGGCATCGGGATGGGCGAGACCGGCGGCGGGTTCGTCGAGGATCAGCAGCCGGGGCTTCCTGGCCAGGGCACGGGCGATCTCCAGGAAGCGCTGGGCGCCGTAGGTCAGGTCCTTGGCCTTGCTCAGGGCCTGGTCGCCGAGGCCCACCAGTTGCAGCAGGGCCAGGGCGGCGGCCTGGGCCTGCTTCTCTTCCTTGCGCGCCAGGCCCAGCAGCACCAGGGGCCAGGGCGTGCGATAGGTGTCGCGCAGGGCCACCATGACGTTGTCGAGGGCGGTAAGTTCGCCGAACAATTGCAGGTTCTGGAAGGTACGGGCGATGCCGGCACCGGCGACGCTGAACAAACTGCCCCGGGGCAGGGCCTTGCCGTCGAGCAGGATGTCCCCGGCTGTCGGCGCGTAGAGGCCGGAAATGACATTCACGGCGGTGGACTTGCCGGAGCCGTTGGGGCCGATCAGGCCATGGATGTGGCCGGAGCGCACGGTGATGGAAACGCCGTCCACCGCCTTGACGCCGCCGAAGTGGCGCTTGAGATCGCGCAGTTCGAGCAGGGTATGACCGGAGAGCGCCTGCATGGGCAGGACCAGGTCAAGATCGGTGGCCGGCGGCAGGGGTGCAGCCGCCACACGGAACAAGCGGGCCAGCGCGCCGGCGGCCCAGCCCATCAAACCCTCGGGCAGGCCGACCACCACGGCGAACAGCATCAGGGCGAAGATGGCCTTGCGCCAATCTTCGGTATTGCTCACCAGGAAGCTGCCCAGCGCCAGGAGGCCCATGGCGGCAACGGGGGCGATCACCTGGAAGGGCCGTACGGATTTCTTCAACCAGGCACGGGTGCCGGCCCCCAGGGCCACCACCAAGCCGATGACGGAAAAGATCTGGAACAGGTTGCGATTGGACAACAGGTTGGGCAGCAGCACGATCAGGGCCGCGCCGACGCAGGCGCCCCACAGGCTCTTACGCCCACCGAGCACCACGCCCAAAAGCAGGATCACCATCAGCTCATAGACGAAGCTTTGCGGTTGCAGGTACTGGAAGTTGAAGGCGTAAAGACCGCCAGCCAGGCCACCCAGGGCGGAGCCGAAAGCGAAAGCGATGACCTTGTGGCGGTAGGTGCCCACCCCCATGGCATCGGTGGCGATGGGGCTGTCGCGCAGGGCTTCAAAAGCGCGGCCCCATTGGGAGGAAAGCAGGTTGCGCATACCCATCCAGACCAGGGCCAGCAACACCAGGCAAAGCCAGTAGAAACCCGGGGCATTCAAGGTGATGTCGAACAGGGGCGGGCGGTTCAGTTGCAAACCTTCGGCGCCTTTGGTCAGACTTTCCCATTCGTTCAACACCGTGGTAGTGAGCGCCAGGAAACTCAGGGTCGCCAGGGCGAACTGGGGCCCTTCCAGACGCAGGGCCGGCAGGGCCAGCAAGGAGCCGAGCACCAGGCAAAGCAGGAAGGCGCCCGCCAGGGATGGCAGCAGGCCGACGCCCAGCTTCATCACCAGCAGCCCGGCGGTGTAGGCGCCGATGCCGAGGAAAGCCGCCTGGGCAAGATTCACCTGGCCCAAGTAGCCGACGGTGACATCGAGACCGATGAGCAGGATGCCGTAGATGGCCAGCAGGGTCAGCAGGCCCAGGGCGAAGGGATTGGTCACGGCCAAGGGCACAGCCGCCAACAGCAGGAAGGCAACCAGTTCGGCACCGCGGATGAGCAAGAAACGTTTCATGACGAAAGTCCCTTAAAGACAATCTCTTTAAACACGGAGGGCACGGAGACATGACCGCAGGAAATCCCTGTGGGACAGAGGGCACAGAGTTTGAAATCCGTTTTGATTTCCCTGTCTGACATCTTTTGCCTTTCTCCGTGATCTCTGTGTCTCTGTGCTCTCTGTGTTGAGAGCGGTTGATTTTTCCTTTCCATGTTCATACCTTGCGAATACTGGCTTTGCCGAAGATGCCGTTGGGGCGCAGGGCCAGGGCCAGGATCAGCAGCAGCAAACCCGGCGCTTCGCGCCAACCGCTGCCGAGATAAAGGCTGGCAAGATTTTCCAGGCCGCCGAGGAAGAGGCCCACAACCACCACGCCGAAGCCGGATTCCAGACCCGCCACCACCGCCACCGAGAAGGCCTTGAGGATCAGGGCGGAGGCCATGGTGGGGCCGACGGTGGTGATGGGGGCGACGAGGATGCCGGCCAGGGCCGCCACCGCACCCGACAGGGCGTAGGACAGCATCACCGTGCGGGTGGAGGAAATACCCATCAGTTCCGCCGCATCGCGATCGGCGGAGACGGCCTCGAACGCTTTGCCGAGCAGGGTGCGGCGCTTGAATAGTTCGATCAGGCCCATGATGCCGAGCACGCCGACGGCCACGGAAATTTCCAGGGGCGTGATGTCCACGCCGACGACATGAATAGGGTCGGATGAAATGGGGGTGGGGAAAGGATGGTCGTCCCGTCCCCATATGTTTTCGGCAGAGGAAAAGCCCAGCAAGCCGAGGATGATGGTGAGCAGTATCCAGCCTTCGCTCTTCTGCTCCAGGGCCAAGCGCACCGCGGCCCGTTCGACGAAGAGACCAAGCAGCGCGCCGAACAACAGACCGCCGGGCACCATGAGCCAATAGGGCGCGCCCAGCCGGGTCAAGGTCAGGCTGAAGAAGGCGGAAAGCATGACCAGCTCGCCCTGGCCGAAGTTGATGGTCTTGCTGGTGGCGAAGGTGAGCTGGAAGCCATAGGCGACCAGGGCATACACCAGGCCCATGAAAGCGCCACTGACGACGATCTGGATGATGACGGACGTATCCATTTACTAAACCTCTTTTGACACAGAGAACACTGAGGCACAGGGGACGCGGAGAAAACCAAGATTTCCTTCAGTCCTTCTTATTCCCCTGTGATCTCTGTCCCACAGGGATTTCCTGCGGTCATGTCTCTGTGCCCTCTGTGTTGAAAGCGGTTGGTTTTCTTACTTCGCTTTCTTCTTGCCGCCTTCCGCCTTGGCCAGGCGCGCCCGGTCGGCTTCGTTGGCGAACACCACGCGGCCGTCCTTGACCATGCCCATCACGGTTTGTTCGCGGCGGAAAGCCTCATGGGTGCTCTCGTCGGCGGGGTCCCACTTGCTGAAGGGCTTGTTCCAGGTGGCGATCACGCCCTGCACCGGGTCCTTCAGGTCTTCCAGGGCCTCCTTGATCTTCTTCGAATCGGTGCTGCCGGCCTGTTTTACCGCGGCGGCGAAAATCAACACCGCGTCATACCCTTGCGCGGCGGACACCGGCGAGGGGATGCGGGTGACGCCGTAGACCTTGTGATAGGCATCGATGAAAGCCTTCGACTTGGGTGTCACGGCTTCTTCAATGAAGGTCTGGGGCATCAGGGTGCCGTCGGCATTCTTGCCGGCATTGTCGATGTAATTGGCCATGGACAGGGTCCAGCCGCCGATCAGGGGTTCCTTCATGCCGTTCTTGGCCATGCCGTTGGCAACGGCGGCCAATTCGGGTCCGATGCCCCAAATCAGGATGGCCTGGGCGCCGGCGGACTTGGCGTGGAGCAGTTGCGCGGTCATGTCCTTGTCGCCGATATTGAATTTCTCGGTGGCTACCACTTCCAGCTTGTTGCCCTGCTTGGCGATCTGGTCCACCAGGTCGTTGCGGCCGGAAACGCCATAGTTGGTGGAATCATGAATGATGGCCACCTTGGTGAACTTGCGGTTGATGGCTTCTTCCACCACCATCGCCGCCTGGATGCCGTCGTGGGCGGCAAAGCGGAAGATGGACAAGTCCTTGGCCTTGGCATCGCGCCACTGGGTCATGGAGGCGGAACCGGCGGCGGGGGTGATGATCTTGACGATACCCTTCTCTTGCAAGTGCTTGTCGCCGGCCAGCACGACGCCGGTGTTCACGGTGCCGATGACGCCGGACAGGTCGCTCATGGCGGCCAGTTCCTGGGCGATCAGGGCGCCCCGTTCGTTCTTGGCTTCGTCGTCGCGCTCGATGATTTCCAGCTTCATCTTCTTGCCGCCGACATCCACGCCGCCCGCCGCATTGATCGAGCCGATGGCCAGCTTGGCGCCGTCGCGCATGGAAACCCCCATGGGCGCGGAGCCGCCGCTGAAGGGGCCGGTGATGGCGATTTTGATGGTGTCCGCAGCCCATGCCGTGCCGCTACCCAGCATCAAGACGAGCATGCTGCCAATGAGTGTCTTTTTCACGGTGTCTCTCCTTTGTGTTGGAAAAATTTAGGTTTAATCTAATCCGGCATCCTAGACATGCTGCGGGACGGCCGCCATCCGTATTACTACGCAGTCCCCGGAGGAGTTTCTTCTCTGTCATTGGCAGCTAAACTGCCCGAAAACCTCTCCGGCCCGTGCCGCAGAAAAAGTAGGGGGAAGCATGCTCAAACTCCAATACCGCATCATGTTGCTGACCGTGCTGCCCATGCTGGTGGTGATCGCGGCCTTGGCCTATGTGGTCAGCACCCAGACCGCCCGGCTGGCGGACCAGCAGGCATCCCTGATCGAGGAGCGCTTTCTTGCGTCACGCCGGGAGGAGCTCACCAACTACGTGCACATGGCCACTACCGCCATCGAGCACCTCCATGCCGATGGAATTCCCGAGGCCGAAGCCAAGCGCCGCGCCCAGGCCCTGCTCAAGGATATGAACTACGGCGACGACGGCTATTTCTTCGTCTACGACTACGCCGGCACCAACCTGGTCCATCCGCGCAAGCCGGCCATGGTGGGCAACAACTGGTGGGACCTGCGCGATCCCCAGGGCGTGGCGGTGATCCAGGGCCTGATCGAACAAGCCCGCAAGGGCGGCGGCTATCTGCGCTACCAATGGGAGAAGCCCTCCAACCAGCAAATGGCGGAAAAGATCGGCTACGTGGTGCCGGTCAAGCGCTGGGGCTGGGTGCTCGGCACGGGGCTTTACCTGGACGATGTGGAGCGCACCACGCGCAAGGTGCGGGAAGACACCGCAGCCAACATCCACGCCACCATGCTCAAACTGGCCGCCATCGCCGCCGTGTCGGTGCTGGTGGTGTTCGCCGGCGGCATCATGCTCAACGTCAGCGAACATCGTCTGGCGGACCACAAACAGAAGGAGCTGACCCAACGCATTGTCACCCTGCAGGAGGAGGAACGCTCCCGGGTGGCGCGGGAACTCCACGACGGCATCAGCCAGTTGCTGGTGTCCATCAAGTTCCAGTTCGAGCTGGCAGAGCACAAGATGGAAAGCGGTGACGGCGAACCCCTGGAAGACTTGCGCAAAGGCCTGCGCAATCTGGGCGGCGCCATCGCCGAGGTACGGCGCATCTCCCACGACCTGCGACCCACCCTGCTCGATGACCTGGGCCCCGCCGTCGCCTTGGAACAACTCCTCACCGACTTTGCCACCCGCAGCGGCATGGTGGTGAACATCCGCATCGACCCTATCACCCACCCTTTGCCGGAGAACACCGCCCTCACGCTTTTCCGCATCGCCCAGGAAGCCCTCACCAACATCGAACGCCACGCCCATGCCAGCCAGGTGGAGGCCAGCCTGTGTGAGGACAAGGACAATATTCGCTTCACCATCAGCGACAACGGTGTCGGCTTCAACGTGGACCGGGTGGACCGGCATCGCCAACGGGGTATCGGCTTGCGCAATATGCGGGAGCGCATCGAATACCTGGGAGGCCGCTTCCTTGTCGAGTCCCAGCCTGGGAGCACCACCCTGTCTGTCATGCTGCCCGCGAGGATGGGCCGATGATCCCGGGAACGACGGCACGGCCGATACGACTGCTGCTGGTGGACGACCATCCCTTGGTTCGCGAGGGACTGAAGGCGCGGCTCGATGCCATGGCCCATCTGCAAGTGGTGGGTGAAGCCGGCAGCGGCGAAGAGGCCTTGGCGATGGCCGAACGCCTCAAGCCCGACCTGGTGCTGGTGGATATCAGCATGAAAGGGATGAACGGCATCGAATTCACCCTGCGTCTGGGGGGCAGCCTGCCGGGCATGAAGACCATGGTGCTCAGCATGTACGACAAGGCCGAGTACGTGGCCAGTGCCATCCGCGCCGGCGCCAGTGGCTATGTGCTCAAGGACACGCCGGTCACCGGCATCATTGCCGCGATCGAAACCATCGCCGCCGGCGGCAGCCATTTTGATCCGGCCTTGATGGCCGCCCTCAACGAACCGGCGCAGGACAACGAACATCCCATTACCGGCCGCGAAAGGGAAATCCTGCTGCTGCTAGCCCAAGGCCTCAGCAACAAACGCATCGCCCAACAACTCGATATCAGCGTGCGCACAGTGGAAACCCACCGCCTCAGCCTGCGCCGCAAGCTCGGCATCACTACCCCTGCGGGTTTTGTGAAGTACGCGATGGATCAGGGATGGATGGCATAGCAAGAGCGGTGCAATCCATCCCATGGTTATGCGTCCTGCTCAGGCCACGGCAGAGGTTAGCGGCGGCCTGAGCGGAGTTGCATCAGATCATGCCCTTCTTCATAGAGTCAGCAATGTATTCCGCCTGCCGGATCGCTAATGCGACGATCGTCAGGGTCGGGTTGGCGGCGGAACTGGAAGTGAACTGACTGCCATCGGACACAAATAGATTCTTAATATCGTGGCTCTGGCCCCATTTATTCACCACACCGTCCCTGGGCTTGGCACTCATCCGATTCGTACCCATATTGTGGCTCGCCGGATAGGGAGGCATATCGACGGTGCGGATTGCGCCGACGGCTTCATTCAGCTTCCGCCATTGCGCCAAACCGTGGATTCTCAACATCGCATCGTTGGCATGGTCCGACTTGGAGACCACCGGCACGGGCAAGCCGTAATGATCCTTTTCCGTCTTATGCAAGGTGATACCGTTCTGCTCCATAGCCATGTCTTCGCCGCACACCCAGACGCAGGTCATGTGGTCGTACATTTCCAATGCGGAACTGATTTCACGGCCCCATCCGCCAGGCCTGATGAAGGCTGCAGCGAAAGGAAGGCCGATGGACAGGCCCTCTAGGTGGTAGCCGCCGAAGAAACCACGATTGGTATCGAGCTTAGCTTCGTCGGACACCACCGCGGCAATCGCAGTACCGCGATACATATGGACAGGCGCCTTATGAATGGACAACGCAGCAGCAGTGGTGTGCACCATGTAGTTGCGCCCCACTTGACCGGAGGAATTACTCAATCCGTTCGGGAACATGCTGGATGCCGAGTTGAGCAAGAGGCGGGGAGACTCGATGGAATTGCCGGCAACGCAAACGATGCGGGCTTTCTGCAATTGCTTTTTGCCATTTTTGTCCACATACAACACGCCGTTAACTTTGCCCGATTTATCGTGTTGGATCTGGAGCACCATGGATTCGGGACGTAGTTCGACACGACCCGTTGCCAAGGCTTTGGGGATTTCTGTGTAAAGGGTAGACCACTTCGCTCCGATCTTGCATCCTTGCATGCAGAAGCCGATCTGCTGGCATCCGGGACGTCCGTCGTTCTCGCGGGAATTGATGGCCATCGGGCGAACAATATCCTTGTAACCGATGGCGCGTGCGCCTGCGGCAATCACCTTGTAATGATTGTTTTCCGGCAACGGCGGCATACCGCTGGCGGCTGCACCGGCAACACCCAGCTTCTTTTCGGCGCGGCTGTAGTAGGGATCCATCTCCTCATAACTTACGGGCCAATCCAGATTGTTGGCGCCCGGTACATGGCCGTAAGTGCTACGGGTCTTGAAGTCATGTTGCTGGAATCTCAGGGCAAGACCCGCCCAGTGCACGGACGATCCTCCCACCCCTTTGACGATCCAAGCGGGTAGATTGGGGAAATCCTTGGTGTGATGCCAAGCGCCGGCTGATATTCGCTTGTCCAACCAGGAAATCTTGCCGAACATCGCCCACTCGTCGTTTTCGATGTCTTCCAGCTTGTAGTGTTTACCAGCCTCAAGCACCACAATCTTGCCAACGCCTTTTTGCGCCAACTCGTTGGCGAGGGTACCCCCCCCTGCGCCAGAGCCAATAATGACGACGACCCCGTTGTCGTCCAGGTCAAATTTTGCAGCCATTGTCTTATTCCTCGTCTTCTAATTATTGAAGGGTGATGATCCGATAGGAGCCAAGCAATCGCTCAAAGCCAATCGATATCGTTAAAGCCACGATCCAAATAGCCACCGTATTGCCAGGACGATCCCTCGTAGCCCAGCAAAGGCCACACCTTCTTGCTGTTGTATAGCCCCGTCACCAGGCCCCCCTTGATTTTCTGGAAGAAAGGCGTGTCCTCGATTGCATAGAGCACTTCAAGGCGATCCGCTTCAAGCGCCACATCGGCATACCGTTTGCCGAAGCGCTTTTTTGCAATGGCATCCATGGAAGCGAGGCCGGACATGATCATGCTCTTCGACTCTGCGTCGGCGTCATAGCCGGCGACTGCATCTGCATACAGCTGATCTGGCAGCTTGTCATGGGGAAAGATGTCCCTGGCCATTTTCACCAGCGTCTCTCCATTCCCGGAACCTAGATTTGCAAAACTTTGGGTGTACCCCTCCTTACCTGCCGCAGGAGGCGCCACAGCTTCAGCGGGCAATGCCGTACCCAAACCGGCGCCGGCCAAGGTAGTGATGCCAATCGCAGCAAGACTGCTACCGCCCTTGAGGAAAAAACGGCGGCTCATGCCTTCGGGCTGCTGACTTTCATCCTGAGTTTTTTTACTGTCTTTATCCATTGTTATGCATCCTCCGACTTATTTAGTTTGATCAGGTACATCCCATCATGGTTCACATCGCTGCTATAAATTCGAACTGTCCAGGTTTCCGCCTCGAATTCGAAACGGAAGACTGATCCGGTACAGCCATACAAAACAACTTCTTGACCAACGCCCTATCAATCATTACGCCGAGATCAAAGCTCGACACGGGGCGGCCGATCACGTCGGCACAAGAGACGGTATTCGCGCTAAGGTATGCCGTCGCGGCGCTGTCCTGGCCCAGTACATCGCACAGGATTTCCCATGGCGACGGCTCGACCAAAATGCCAGCCGCGAAAAGGACACCATTCCTGGTGCGGCGTTGGGCCAGGCCGGCAATTTTTCTGTTGCCGACGGTAACCTCCCACGGCGAAAGACCTCCAAAGCATGCCCAGCGCAATTCGTTCTCGCGATTCCGCTCATGCAATTCGGCAGGATGCACTGCATGCGCGCAGATTCCGATACGATCCAATTCGTCCACAATCAACTCGCCCAGCCAGCGATAACTCTCCACCAAGCCGCCAGCCACCAATGGATGATTCAACGGCAAAGCAATGGAGAAACTCAGCATCCATGGGCCAACGAGCACAGCCCCACCACCCGCCGCCCGTTTGACCAAGGGGACACCCGCCAACCCTGGGTCGGGAAAAGATTGCGAACATCCTTGGACGACTGCGGTGCCGGAATAACGCCAAATACCGATCAGCGGCGAAGTCACAGGGGCGGCAAGGGCCCCCCGGTTCCAATCCTGCTCCCGTTCAGCAGAAACGGTCTGAAATGAAATTTTGGGGATGAGGCTCACAGGTCCGCCGCCGCTTCCAATCGCCCCTTCAGCGCTGTCAGGAACTGCGCTGCGGGATATCCATCCACCGCCCGGTGATCAAACACCAGATGCAAGGCCATCAGCGGCGCTATAACCACAGTGTCGTCCTGTACCACTGGCTTTCTAGCGACGCGCGTAATACCCAGAATGCCCACCTGAGGCGCATTGAGGATGGGGGAAAAACTGTCGATGCCGGTCATGCCCAAGTTGGTTACGGTGAAGGTGCCGCGCTGGTAGGCACTCGCACCTAGTGTGCCGCTACGGGCTCCTTCGGCCAAAACCCTGGATTCCTGTGCAATCTCGATGAGGGACTTGCCTTGGGCGCCCTTGAGTACAGGCACCATCAAGCCGTCCGGGACAGCCACTGCAAAACCAAGATTGATCTCTGGCATGACCTCGATTTCTTCTTTGAGGTAGGCGTTCAATCCTGGATGGTCCACCAGCGTCAGCGCCACCGCCCGTAGTACGTAAGCATTCAGGGTGACCTTGACGGAGCCACCCATTTCCGCTTGCAAGGCGGTACGGTGCGCCTCACACTGGGTAACATCTACTTCAATAGTCATCGAAACCCTTGGAGAAGCCCATCCTTGGGTCATGCTCCGTGCCACAGCGCCACGTAATCCCTTAAGTGGAATACGTGTCACTGTTGGCACAGTTTCGCCCACCACAGGTGCGGCAGTGGTCATGGCTCGATCTCTGCCACAGCCACGCCCCTGCCGAAGGTCGCCTGGACTTGGACATTGAGAGCGCTGACTTTTCCGGCCACCGGCGCAGTGATTTCATGGCTGGTCTTGACCAACTCAGCAACACCCATGACCTGACCTTCACTCACGGTATCGCCTACCTTGACCATCCATTCGTCGAGTAGCGCCTCGGTACCTTCTTCAACGTCGCTCCACACGGCGTCACTCAAAAAAACTTGGGGCATGCTTCTTACTCCGTTATTTAAAAGCCTTGGCATTCATCAATTGCCGAGCTGAATCGACAATGGAATCAACTTGAGGAATCGCAAACTGTTCGAGAGGACGGCTGAAGGGAATCGGCACATCGGGCACTGCCAGACGCAACACCGGGGCCTTCATCTGCAATGTGTCCAAGTTTTCGGCGACGATGGAAGAAATTTCGCCGGATAGGCCAAAGCTCAAATAGTCCTCGTCGGCCACCAGAAGGCGGCCGGTCTTAGCTACGGACTTGAGTACGGTGGCCTTGTCCAGGGGCACCAAAGTGCGCAAATCCACCACCTCGGCACTGATACCCAGCTCTGCCAACTTGTCGGCAGCGAGAAGGGATTTCTGCACCATTTGACTGAGGGTGACGATGGTCAAATCGGTGCCTTGTCGAATCACATTGGCCTTGCCGAAGGGGATGGTATAAGACTCCTCCGGCACAGCGTTGGTACTACCCTCAAAGTAGGACATCCAGGACAAACCCATGATGCCCTTGTGGTACATAAAGATCACCGGATTGTCGTCACGGATAGCTTCGATCATCAATCCTTTGGCGTCGTAGGCATTGGAAGGCACCACGACCTTAAGTCCAGGCACATGAGCGAAGATGGAATACAAACACTGGGAATGCTGCGCAGCGTCGTTATAGCCACCACCAATGCCTGTCGTGATCACGGCGGGAAACTTCAGCGCGCCGCCCGACATGTAAGTGTTCTTCGCCAGATGGTTGTATATCTGGTCGAAACAAACGCCGAAGAAATCCACAAACATGATTTCTGCGATAGGACGCAGCCCTTCTGCTGCCGCGCCGACTGCAGTACCTAGAAAACCGGTTTCCGAAATCGGCGTTTCCATGATCCGCTCGGGTCCGAATTTATCGAGCAGGCCGGTGGTGGCGCTGAAGATGCCGCCATATTTGCCAACGTCTTCGCCCATATAGAAAACGCGACTGTCGCGCTCCATTTCCATGCCAATGGCCTCCGAGATGGCCTGGGCCATGGTGAGGGTTCGGCTGGTGCTTTCATTAGTCATTTTTTGCTCCTGGAATATCGGTGTCTAGCGCCACTTAGCTGGAAAATACGTGCTGCAGGGCTTCGCTGGCTTCGGGATAAGGGCTGGATCGGCCGAATTCGTACGCAGCTTCGATGCGAGCCGCAATTTCGGCACGGATTCCGGCATCAGTTTCATCGTTCAGCAAGCCGCGACTACGCAACATGGCCCCCAGGGCAGGAATAGGATCGTCCTTGCGCAAAGTCGGCGCCTCGTCCTTGGGCCGATAGGCTTCCGGATCGCCCTGGAAATGGCCCAGATAGCGGTCCGTCTTGACTTCTATGAGAGTCGGCCCCTCGCCGCGACGTGCGCGCGCTACCGCCTCTCCGGCAGCCATATAGACATCCACGGCATCGTTGCGGTCTACGCGAATGCCTGGCATCGCATAGGCAGCTGCCCGATCAGCGTTGGAAGCAACCGAGGTGGACATGGATTTGGGTACCGAGATACCCCAGCTATTGTCTTCAACCACAAAAAGAACCGGTAACTTCCACAGCGAGGCAAGATTCAAGGCCTCGTGGAAGGCACCTTGATTGGCGGCGCCTTCTCCAAAGAAGGCGATGGCCACCCAATCCTTGCCCATTTTTTTGGCCGCCAATGCAGCGCCGCAAGCCTGGGGAGCGCCTGCGCCGACAATGCCGCCGCAAGAAAATTTCACTTTCGGGTCAAATAAGTGCATATGGCCACCCTTGCCCCGGCCGAGCCCAGTCACCTTGCCGAACATTTCAGCCGTCATCTCATTCAGCCTCACGCCCTTTGCAATGGCAAAGTGATGGGGACGATGGGCGCCCACCACGGAGTCTTCGGCGTGAAGATGGGCACAGACACCCACCGCTACGGGCTCCTGGCCTGCGGCCAAGTGCATTTCCCCCGGCACCGGCCCGGCGCCGATGTCGAACGCCAATCCCTTCTGAATCTTTGGTGGGAGCTTTCCCTCCAGGTAGACCTTGACCATCGCTTCTTCATATTCGCGAATCTCGATCATCGTCTTGTACATCCACAACAGTTTCTCGGATGACGGTTCCATATTCATCGACTCCTCTTTGACTAAGTTTTAGTCACCGCACAACACAACCCGGAATTCCGGGAATGGATACCCATGCCCGGGTTTTAAACATGACGCGGTGGTGCAGTCGATAAATAGCAAAAGAGGTGCCATGAGCATCTTCGCGTTCCCTTCATTGCTGAGAGGGCTAAGCGGAGCGGGTTCCAGGCGCATTTCTGACGGAACCACCACATCCATATTGAATCCCCCACTCGATTACCTGCAATAAATGGAGCGCGGAATGCAACAGGTGTAGCGCGACAGAAAGCATATGACGCCTAGCCGACCGTCTCAGGCCCCGAACTGTTGGCTCGACCGGCTGCAGTAGGTAGGCGAACCATCAATTCATGAATCTTGCTGCCATGGCATCGGCCTTGCTAACGCTTTCACTATTCCCTGACGGCGCGCGAATAAATGCGGCGGGGCGACTCTCTGGACATCGCACGGATACCGAGTCTGGCCGGGCATCGATGATCACGTAATCACCCATGAACGAAATAGAGATTTTGGTGAACGGCAAGGCAGTGGTAGCGCTAGGCGACGGGACCATTCTCGACTTGCTTATTCAAATCGGTATGGCGGGCAAACGCGTGGCTGTGGAATGCAACCGGGAAATCGTGCCCCGCAGCACCTATGGCGAACGGAAGGTGTGCGACGGCGACCGATTCGAAATCGTGGTCGCCGTCGGCGGTGGCTAGTCTCTGGGAAAGTACGACGATGAATGGCGACACATTGAATATCGCCGGCCAGGCATTCGAATCTCGCCTGCTGGTCGGCACCGGGAAGTATCGGGATATGGAGCAGACCCGCGCTGCTGTTGAAGCTAGCGGCGCGAGGATCGTCACGGTGGCCATCCGTCGCACGAATATCGGCCAATCCCGCGGAGAGCCAAATCTATTGGACGTGCTGCCGCCTGAGCGCTATACCCTATTG
Organism: Rhodocyclaceae bacterium; assembly: GCA_003963315.1. Taxonomy (GTDB): domain Bacteria; phylum Pseudomonadota; class Gammaproteobacteria; order Burkholderiales; family Rhodocyclaceae; genus AWTP1-18. The sequence goes on from RXJP01000029.1 coordinate 26,372, forward strand.
CCCAACAGTGCAGGGTGCTATAGCGCCGAGGAAGCGATACGCACCCTGCGCCTGGCACGAGAACTCCTAGATGGCCGCAGCTTGGTAAAGCTGGAAGTTCTGTCCGACGAGCGGACGCTCTACCCCAACATGCCGGAAACCCTGCGTGCCGCCGAGGTTTTGGTCAGCGAAGGGTTTCAAGTGATGGTTTATTGCGCCGACGATCCTTTTCAAGCAAAGCGATTGGAAGAAATCGGCTGCGTCGCAATCATGCCTCTTGCGTCTCTTATTGGCTCTGGCATGGGCATTCTCAACCCTTGGAACCTGCACTTGATCATAGAGAACGCCAAGGTGCCAGTCTTGGTGGATGCAGGGGTTGGCACAGCATCGGATGCCGCGATCGCCATGGAGTTGGGTTGCGACGGCGTACTGATGAATACCGCAATTGCTAGCGCACAGAACCCGGTGCTCATGGCAGAAGCAATGCGCAATGCAGTACATGCCGGACGCCAAGCCTACTTGGCCGGCAGGATGCCCCGTAAATACTATGCCGCCAATCCCAGTTCGCCCAACACTGGTTTGATTACCTGAACGATCCCGGCTTGGCGGCAGTCTGCTTGCGGCAGACCCATCAATTTCTCTCTTAATGGTTTAAAGCAATGACTGACTCGACTTCCTCATCATCGCTCGATGCAAGCGATTATCCCTTTGACTGCGACATGCTGGTGCTCGGCGCCGGACCCGGTGGTTATTCCGCCGCCTTCCGCAGCGCAGATTTAGGCATGAAGACCATCCTGGTAGAACGTCACGGCACCTTGGGCGGGGTCTGCCTCAATGTTGGCTGCATCCCCTCCAAAGCGCTATTGCATGTTGCAGCCGCTAGCGAAGAGGCTCTTCATCTGGAGACTGCCGGGTTTGCCTTTGCTGCACTGCGTATCGATCTCGACCGGCTACGCAAACATAAATCTGCGGTGGTGGAGAAACTAACTGGCGGCTTGGCGGGTATGGCTAAAGCCCGGAAAGTTGAAATCGTGCAAGGTATCGGCCGCTTTTCCGGACCGAACAGCATGGAGGTAGTGGATGCGTCCGGTGCCTGCCGAACCATTCGTTTCGCCAAAGCCATAGTCGCGGCAGGTTCCCGCTCGGTGAAATTGCCCTTCCTCCCCGAGGATCCCCGCGTCGTTGATTCCACCGGCGCCCTGGAGCTCCGTCAGATTCCTAAACGCATGCTCATCATCGGCGGCGGCATCATCGGCCTAGAAATGGCGACCATCTATTCCGCCCTCGGCTCCCGTATCACCATCGCGGAACTTGGCCCTCATCTCGTGCCTAGCGCCGACCGAGACCTCATCAAGGTATGGGAGAAATTCAACGCTCATCGTTTTGACAGAATTCTGACCAGCACCGGCGTCGCCGAGGCCAAGGCGACCGAGGAAGGTATTGTCGTCAGCTACCTATCGGGAGAAAGCGAATGCTTCGATATGGTTCTGGTCGCCGTGGGCCGCCTCCCCAACGGCAAACTGATCGGTGCCGAACATGCAGGAATCCATGTAGATGGCCAGGGATTCATCCGGGTCGATGAAACTCAGCGTACCAATGTCCGCCATATCTTCGCCGTGGGCGATATTGTCGGCCAGCCGATGTTGGCGCATAAAGCAGTGCACGAGGCCCATGTCGCTGCCGAAACGGCGGCCGGCCTCCAGCGCACGTTCGAGCCTTGCCAGATTCCTTCCGTCGCCTATACCGATCCCGAGATCGCCTGGACGGGAAAAACCGAGGAACAATGCAAAGCCGACGGCCTACGTATTGGCAAGGCGATCTTCCCTTGGGCCGCGTCAGGCCGCGCCATTGCCAACGGTCGAGAAGAGGGTTTCACTAAACTTCTATTCGACGAAGAATCCCATCGCATTGTCGGCGCCGGCATTGTTGGCACCCATGCCGGCGATCTTATCGGCGAGATTTGTCTGGCCATGGAACTTGGAGCCACCGCCTTCGACATTGGCCGAACCATCCATCCGCATCCGACGCTTTGCGAATCGATCGGCTTGGGGGCAGAAGTTTTTGAAGGTGTATGCACCGACTTACCCGCCCAACGAAAAAAACATTGAGAGCCGCTTCGCAGCGTGCTTTTTCAGAAAAAACAAATGGGGATCGCGTGCCTGAGGTCGTCTATTTGAAATAGATGTGAAATATTGGCATATCCTTTGCGTATATTCATTCGTCCGGTTTTTTCTGCGAGAAATTCGGATGAAACTCTCCTAAGGTGTTTTTGGTCATCGAATTTATGACGCGGGGTTCGCTTCACAGCGAGCCCCTTTTTGTTTCATCCTGATTCCACGCGTTCGTGTGGGATTCTGCGCACGCTACGGCGCTGTTTGATAGCAGCCAGCGTCTTTCCCCTTCCTCATAATCACCGCCCGCTTCCGGCATCGACATCGTTAATGCCTTCTTTTACAGGCGTAGTACGAAAAGCGAGAAGCTGAAACACATTTTTACAACTGTCGCCTACCAGCGCGACACTCGTTGCGCAAGTGTCGCAAATACCTACGCTATTCAACGGAATAGACCAATAACCAAGCTTGTTTTGTTATTGGCATGAACGATGCATTGATGGCGATGCTGGCTATATGTATTTCTTGCCTTCTCTGTGATGAGGGCGGGTAAGACAGCACATTCGACAATTGATAATAATTTGGAGGCCCATGTGAATACAACCAAACATATCGACGCCAACCGGCGCGTTTCCTTCCGTCTCAAAACATCCGCCCTAGCGATGTTGGCCCTTGGGGCCCTCGGCGCCGCTTCGGGATCCGCCGTCGCAGATTCTTCCAATGTGCAAGTTTTCGGCATTGTCGACGTAGGCGTGCTCATGCAGTCAAAGACTGCTGGCGGTAATGGCTCTACTACTTCCGTGGCTACCAGCGGCTTGCGTCAAAGCGTCTGGGGCTTCAAAGGCACGGAGAACATCGGCAACGGAAACAATGTATTTTTCAATCTTGAATCCCACATCGACATCGATAACGGTCAGCTCCACGGTTCCGGCGACGCGGCCGGATCCTCTACCCCCCTCTTCCGTCGGCAAGCGAACCTTGGAATGTCCGGAGACTGGGGCAGCGTGACTGTCGGACGCCAATACGGTCCCGCATTGTTGGCCCATATTGGCACTGAGCCCCGCGCCTTTAAGGAGCAGTTCTCTAATCTGTACGCCTGGGCCTACAACCAATATGCGGCGACAGCCACTGGCGCTGCCGGTGCCACCAACCGTAACACCAACAACGATGTGGGTATCTTTTTCAGCAATTCCGTACAGTATCGGAACACCCTGGGCCCCGTTTCCTTCGGTGTGCTCTACTCCCTTGGCGAGGTCGCCGGCGACACCGCCAAGAACTCCGCTTGGGCCGTGGGTGCTGCATATAACGGCCCGGTAACCGTGTCTGCTTCCTATCAACAAATGAAGGATCAAACCAGCGGCATTACCACAGTCAAACATTCCGGCTTGGGGCTGGCTGTTCCCTTCACCGACGGCGCCGTCAAACTCAATTATTTGAACGCCAAGAATTACGATGGAACCACGGGTAACGAGGTATCCAACGTAGATGGCATCGGTATCGGCGTGGACTACAAGTGGTCTCCTGCCAACACCTTCACCGTCGCCTACTACAACAACAAGGACGACGTGAACAAATCTGACGAAACCCACAACTGGGTTTTCAGTAACGATTATGCCCTGTCCAAGCGCACCACTTTCTATGCGCAGATGGCCCTCGTTGACGCTAAAGCCGGCGCCAGCTTGAAGACCAGCATCGTTGCCGGAGGTCCGTTCGTCTACCCTGCCGGCGAAAAGACCACGCTGATCAATATTGGCCTGAATCACAACTTCTAAATTCATTCCTTGCTGTGGGATTCCTCCATGAGTGGGGCTAGACTCAATCAGCTTCTCTCATGGGGTTCGTGATTTGAGGTTTTTCTAAAAATTCTATTGAACATATGTGGAGACAAAATAATGGCTAAGTCACTCAGTTCGTTTAAAGCGGCGTCCGTCCTGGCAGTCGGCCTGGCACTGCAAGCGCTTGCTCCGGCGGGCTATGCACAACAAACAGGTCCAGGATTCGACGATCCCAATAACTGGCCTCAATACCATCGTAGCTACAATGCTTGGCGTTTCAGCCCTTTGGACCAGATCACAAAGGCGAATGTATCCAAACTCAAAGTGGCGTGGATACATCAGCCCGGCAACGTGACACATGGTCTGCAAGCCACTCCTATCGTTATTGACGGCATCCTCTATTACATATCGGCAGACAACAACGTCTGGGCTGTCAATGCGGCTACCGGCGACACGATCTGGCACTACAAGGCCAAGCTTGATCCAGTCGTTAAGGATGTGTTTTACCAATCAGCAAGCCGCGGCGTGACCGTTGGCCGAGGCAAGGTATACGTTGGCACCCTGGATGGTCGTTTCGTTGCTCTTGATCAGAAAACCGGCAAGGAAGTGTGGTCGACCCAGTTGACCGACATGAAGAAGGAATTCGGTGCGTTGTTTTCTGCACCGCCACAACTGGCCGGCAATATTCTTTTCGGCGGCACGACGGGCGGCGACCAACCCGTTATCGGGAAAATTTTTGCTGTAAATGCCGATACCGGCGAACGGGCTTGGACCTTTGAGATTCCCAAGAACGATCCCAAGAGCTGGCCTGGCGACAGCCGTTCCCAAGCAGGCAGTACCGCTTGGATGCCCGGAACTTATGATCCCACCACCGATACCATCTATATCGGTACCAGTAATGCGGCTCCCGATTATTACCCGGATGAACGCAAGGGCGACAACTTGTATTCAGCCTCTTTGCTGGCAATTAATCCCAAAACCGGTCAGCTCAAGTGGCATCGCCAGGAAGTGCCCAACGATTCTTGGGATTTCGATTCTGCGTACGAGGCTCTGCTGATTCCCCATAACGGCAAACAGACTCTGGTCCATTTGAATAAGAGTGGATTCGTCTTTGTTATGGATAAAGACAACGGCAAGCTGGAGAACGTTTGGCAGTATGCCGAGAATATGAACTGGAACAAGGGCATCAATCCGAAGACCGGTGAAATCAAGGAACCGAATCGCCCCGAAGTCGGCAAGCAGAAGCTCTTCTGCCCCAACTTGCTCGGCGCCCGTAGTTGGAATCATGGTGCCTACAACCCGAATACCGGCCTGTGGTACTCCCATGGGATGGAGGTTTGCAACACGGTCACGGGTGCAAAACAGGAAGGTGGCCTACCTATCAACGGTCTGTCGCTTGGATTGTCGGAAATTACCCTGGTCGATCCTCCCGGTAAGAAAGCCGACGGTTATCTGGCCGCTTTCGATCCGATTACCGGCAGCGTCAAGTGGAAAAAGCGATTTGATCTTCCTCCGATCAGTAGCGTGCTGACCACGGGTAGTGGCTTGGTGTTTACCGGCGACATGCGCGGAAATCTGTATGCCTTCGACGGCGACAACGGCAAAGAGCTTTGGAAGTTCCACGCAGGCTCCGGAGCCCGCGGCGGCCCTGTCAGCTATTCTGTCAATGGCAAGCAGTACATCGTGATCCCCACTGGTCTTGGTTCCCACGCTCCGGGCTTCTTGTCCGGTGCGTTCCCGGAGATCAAGGATCTGCCTGGTGGTTCTGCGCTGATCGCATTTTCGCTGAACTAAGTTGAGCTATAGTCGGCCAAACACCCTAAGGGTGTTTGGCCGACATTTTTAATTCTTACGGAGTACATAAATTGAGCAGGCGGTTTCGCGTTATCGGTTTAGCGCTGGTGTTGGCAAATTTTTCTTGCGGCGCCCTGGCAAATGCCAATGTGCCCGCCGAGTCCAATGATGCACAATCTTCTTCGCAACCTTCGGAGCAAAGCACCGAGCCCCCCTTCGACCTGGCCGATCCATCCCGTATCGCTGCTGGGAAAGCACGTTTCGGCAGCACCTGCGCGGCATACTGTCACGGCTTTGAAGGCAGCGGCGGGAAAACTCCTGCATTCCGTGGTCGCAAGGACTTCAAGCCTGCGGAGCTTTTCAAAACGATCACCGAGGGACGTAGGGTAGAAGACGTCATGCCCGCCTGGGGAAACAGCTATTCAGCGGAGAAGCGGTGGGAGTTGGTCGCCTACATTATGAGCTTAGCAGACGAGTCGATTCGTCCAGTTCTCGGCGACAAATCCGGTAAATCCAAATAAAGAAAAGGGGCTCAATCACTAAGCCCCTTTCTTCACAGCAATTTGAATCAGCGGATCACGTCCGCCTTTTAGCGCCCATAGGTTGCCATAAACTCAGCCTTGCCGATCTGATTCATATGGATCATATAGCCGATCAGAGCGCCAGAAGCATCTACAGGCACATCGAGCTTTGCCGTCTTTAGCGCATACAGAGTAAAGAAATAGCGGTGGGGTTTATCACCCTTGGGAGGACATGGACCACCCCAACCAGGTTTTCCAAAATCGGTTCGCCCCTGCAAACCTCCAGTAGGTAACTTAACCGCATCGGTATTGCCCGCGCTTGCCGGCAACTGACGAATATTCGGGGAAATGTCATACACGATCCAATGCCACCAACCGCTACCGGTGGGCGCATCCGGGTCGTAGACCGTCAATGCTAGGCTCTTGGCGCCGGTGGGCACATTCTTCCACGTCAAAGTAGGCGATACATTCCCACCCGTACAACCAAAACTGTTGAATACATGGCTCTCGGCAATCTTGCCATGAGCACCAACATCAGAACTGCTTAAGGTGAAGGTGTCGGCACGGCCAGAAAATGACACGGCTGCGAGTGCAATACCAAGGATGGCTGACTTCATAGTGTTGTTTCCTCGTTATGACTGGGGTGGCCAAAAAAAAAGCGGCGTGATTTCTAAATCACTTCACACCTGCCGATAGACCTCGGCGCCTGATTTGACGAACTCGACGGACTTGACCTCCATACCCTTTTCCAAGGCCTCCTGATCGCTGAGGCCCTG
>RXJP01000079.1 GCA_003963315.1 Rhodocyclaceae bacterium
GAACGGTTTTATAACCAGACTCGACGGCATTCAACATTGGGATACGTCAGTCCGGTACAGTTCGAGGAAGCACTAGAGGCTTAGGTTGGTGTCCACTGAACCGGCAGCAGCCCAAACGTCGCCGCTACTACCAAAGAGAAAAATCAAGGAAGTTTGATGACATAGTCTCCCTTGTTGTAATAGCGACCGACACCGACCTGATCATTATTCAGGGATGGATCTACCATTGCAGTAGAAACTATTAGTTGAAACTCATCTTCCATCCCATCAAATAAGCCAGAGAGAACACGCTGAAAATTCTGGCTGCGTGATGGCGTCATTCCTCCATTCTCGATGTCGTCGAGAATCAGGAACCTAGGGTGGCGACAGTCCTTGTCTTTAATCGCATGAACAAGTATTGCTGCATGCAACGCATTTTTTTTCAAAACATTAGAACTAGCGGAAAATTTCGACCGTCCGTCGATAAGCCATCTATCTTTAGCGAAGTCTATCTCCGCCTCCATCTTAGTCGCATGCTTAAACGTATCCTCGTAGTCTTCGTCCAGTTCTAACAACCGTAGCGCAGTGGTGGAAATTGATTCCATCACTACGGTTCGTCGGTCTGCACTTGCTGCTCCCAATTCAAGAAGCCGTTGATTCAAGCGCGATATCTCGCTCGCTAGGTCTTGCGTCTCTTGGCGAAGCCTATCCAACTTTTGAACTATGCTGATCTTTTCCTTAAGAGCTTCAAGCTGCGCCTCAAGGAAACCCATTTTTCGGGATGTCTCTGCAAGAAGCTGCTCCCTCTTAGTACTTGCTCCAGCAATACTTCTTAACAAAGCCTTCTTGGATATCAGCTCATGAGCCCTGAGTTGCTTCCCCAACGCGATCACCTTTTGGCGAGCCTCAAGGTCTGCCATCACCTTCAAGTTCTGCTTTTCGTGAAATTGCAATTCAGTCAGCACTTGAAGGTACGACTCCGACGTGTCGCTGGGGCTATACGGTGATTTGCATAGCGAACAGATACCTTCTTGGCCTAACGCATCAATCTCACTTTGGCAGGATGGACAATGCTTGAACGTCACGGCACCGATTGCTTGATACGTCTCACGTGACTCCAGCAGCGCCTGCTTTCTTTGTGCCAAAGTAATTTGGAAGGCTTTGCAGTCTGATAATTCACCTATGATGCTGCTTAGTGAATGCTCGTCGTCAGCAAGAGCAATGGTAAGCGCGTCAATCTCAGCACTCACCTGGGCGACCCTATCATTTAGGTATCGCTCGTCCTCTTGGGGCACATCGTCGGTCGGTTGCACAAGTATTTGACGATGATCGTTAAGCCGCCCCATTTCAGAAATGACCTGCTGCATTTCGTTAGTAAGCTCGTCCTCGCTGTGTACCGCATCTCTGCCCAACACATCGTGAATCGCTGAAAGCTCACTGGTGGCCTTTTCCATCGCTCTACTGGCGCTCAACAGCCGTTGCCTTGTTTTGTGAGACTCTAGGTCGTCGAGACTCAACAAGAACTCCGCAATTGCCGTTCTAGTGGACTCACTGTCAGCATTGGCAGGCTCGGCCCTAAAAAGCTTATTCGAAGGAGTTTCTTGATCGATATACATCAACCGAAGCACTTGATGCATGGTTAGGTTGTCGTATCCGTCTGTCTTGTGAGTTCCCCAGCCGAATAATTCAAATGCCAGTTGGGAAAAACTCATGCGTTGATCGCTTCGACGAGGGCTGAATGAGATCCAACCCTCCAAACTCTGAATAGCGTCGGAGAAAGGCCCATCGAACACGTCGATAGGAGGGACCTGTCCTGGCGATATAGCCCGCTTCAAACAATAGTCCCGCTCGCCTATTGCCACTTCTGCACACACAGTGTCACAACTACTAGCCGGGAAGACCCATTGTTCCTTTCGAAGCTCGCCTCCCAGGGAGTAGAAGATTAAATCAAGGAGAGTGCTCTTCCCGACAGCATGGTCACCTCGGACAACGTTAAGTCCGGCATGAAAAGCTTCTGCATATATCTGCACGCCCTTAGCGAAGACACGGAAGCTTTTCAGCCGCATACCACGCCGAACGTCAGTCATAGAGAAACTCCATCAATCCAGTTTTCATTTTTAGCCCAGATTTTCCATTTAAGGTTTGATGCGACAGCTGCTCTACTATCAGCTTGAAATAGTCGCTATTTCGTAGCGAGTCTTCCTCCAACATCAGGCGTATCTTCTCTGGAACTGCATCGCCAATTAGCTGCACTTGTTTATTGGGCATCGCTGTTATCTTGACGATGCCTTTTGCTTCCAAATACATAAGTGCCGTGTGTTGAATTGCCTTCAGTTGATAGAACACTCTCTTCGTATTGGGGAGCTCTTCAAAATCGTTGGGGAGGGTCTGCACCAAATACCATTGTTTTGACTTTCCTCGTGGCCAACCCGATATTTTCTTAAGTTGGGAGGGGAACAGTGAGTAGAAATCACATAGCATCAACATCGACTCAGGTACCGATGCCTGGTTTATTGAATTTAGGAGTCGAATTAACCTATAGCAGCAATGATTTGAATCCTCAGCGGGGTGATAGATAAGCACTCTCTACTCCCATTGAATGTGGCATTTGCCAGTCAGAAAGAAGAGGAAGCCTCTTATCGCTTCTGTCGTAAATGATGGATCGACCTGCGAAAACACTTCACAAATCGGCTGAATTACCAATTGATAGGTAGCCGCATCTACGGTTCCCTTTGACTCACCGGATTGAATTAGCGGCTGGATATGGCTGCAAAAGGCCGTATTAATTTGTGCCAGACAATGCAAATACAGCGTCTGTAGCGTAGGAGACATTTGGTTCCGAGCCAGCCGCCGACTGGCCTGGTTCTCAAGAAAAGCAGCGTCCTCAAGTAAATCCGTCCGGTCGCCGTTTATCAGCTTCTGCTCCAGCCCTATCACCTTTCGCCCAGGTCTCTGAGCCAGGAAATCACTAAGTGCTTCCAATATGTCGACGTAGGCTGGATCGCTCGTCGTCAACTCTTTCGACCGGCTAACAACTTCGCTCAAGGCGTTGAAGTTTGGCCTCTGGATAGTTATGTTCGTTTGATGCCCTAGACCTACGTTACCGTTGATCTGGTTGTTGGTGATCAGGTTGTCGGTGACCTGGGTGCTAGTGCCCTGATTGCTGACGACGAGCGCCGTCTCTCTGCTGCTCATTTACCCCCCCGCCCGATCGTCAGGCCTCCCCCTATTTTGTTATTTTTGACGACGTTGCTAGAGATTTTGGCATTGCCCTGCCCAGCACCAACGTCAATTGAACCTTTAACTTCATTTCCTGAAATTTCGTTGTCCTTGATCTCTACCCGTTGTCCTGAGGTACCTTCGTTAGCTTTTCGACGCGTACTGACGACAAGCAAGAAGGCGCAAAAGTTGGCAACAACCAAGATCAACCCCAGGCTAAATCCGGCGCTTTCAAAGGGAAGATTCTCTTTGCTAACAATCTCCTGGATTAGGTAGAAAAATATGAATCCTGCAATTGTGGCAGGTGCGTTAAACCGGATAGCAGTTGTCCAGAATTGCATGCAATACCTTTCCTCAAATATTCATTGTTATTACCGATAAGATCCTAACTAGGCAACCTCGAACTCTATGATGGCATACTTTCTATATGACTTCTGATTTCCCCTAATCTTACAAGGAGCGTAGGGAGCATGAGGCTAACTTAGGACGGCTACCAGCAAGGGCATAGCCATTAAGGGAGCCCTGCAACGGGCAAGACTGACTGAGCGCCTTCTGTCGCAACGCGGAGAAGATGCGATATAGATGAGCCCCCCAAGCGGTATCTGCAAATAGACATGACTACAGAATAGGTTCCAATATTGTTGACCTCTTAGGGTCGGAAGTTCGCGTTCGAGAGATGAGAAAGCTGCCGTCCAGGGGCTTCCCTGACTGGATGGCAGGTAACCGGCACATTGCAGCCGGATCTGGGCTAGAAATCCAAGGTCGGCTTCGGCCGATCACCGGACTCATGCTCGCACAACAGGCAACATTTCGGCCTAAACCGCCATTGGCCTCACGAAAATAAAAGGCCGGTTCTGACTCCAGACCGGCCATTTTCTATTACGAACTCGACAGGCCGTTTGGGGCGAGTTGCTATCACGGCTTCCCTTAGTGGCCGGAAGGAAAATCAGCCCCCAGTGGATGTGGAAAAGGCACGTTAACATCCAGCCCCTTATGCACGCCCGTCATTGATCAGCGCCTTGATCTTCACTCCAGTAGCTAACGTAGCTCCTAGCATTAGCTGTCGCATTTCCGAATCTTCCCCCGCTTTAGTTGACACCGACTGATGGGACCAGCAACTGTTCATAG
>RXJP01000069.1 GCA_003963315.1 Rhodocyclaceae bacterium
GAAGAATTCCCGGGCCTGCTCCACGGTCATCAGCAATACATCGTGGATGGTCTTGCCCTTGTAGCGGATTTCCAGGGTTTCCCGGTTGTAGCGTTTACCGTGGCAGACGTCGCAGGGCACGAAGACGTCGGGCAGGAAATGCATTTCCACCTTGATGACGCCGTCGCCCTGGCAGGCTTCGCAACGGCCACCCTTGACGTTGAAGGAGAAGCGACCCGGTTCGTAGCCGCGCTGGCGGCTTTCCGGCACTCCGGCGAACAATTCCCGGATGGGCGTCAGCAGGCCGGTATAGGTGGCGGGATTGGAGCGGGGCGTGCGGCCGATGGGGGATTGATCGACATTGATCACCTTGTCGAAGAATTCCAGGCCTTCTATGGTGCCGTAGGGCGCTGGCTCGACCGCAGAGCCGTACAGATGGCGGGCCGCCGCGGCGTACAGGGTGTCGTTGATCAGGGTGGACTTGCCAGAACCCGAGACCCCCGTGACACAGGTCAACAAGCCTACCGGCAGGGACAGGGAGACATCCTTGAGATTGTTGCCGCTGGCGTTGCCAATCAGCAACTGGCGCTCCGGGTCCGGTGCGGTGCGGGTCTTGGGCACTTCGATGCGGCGACGACCGGACAGGTAGGCGCCGGTCAGCGAATCGGGGTTCTTCTCCACCTGGGCCGGTGTGCCGTGGGCCACCACATGGCCGCCGTGCTCTCCGGCGCCGGGCCCCATATCCACCACATAGTCGGCGCTTTCGATGGCCTCCTGATCGTGTTCCACCACGATGACGGTGTTGCCGATGTCCCGCAAACGCACCAGGGTTTGCAGCAGGCGGCTGTTATCCCGCTGGTGCAGGCCGATGGAGGGTTCGTCGAGAACGTACATTACCCCCGTTAGACCGGAGCCGATCTGGCTAGCCAGGCGGATGCGCTGGGCTTCGCCGCCGGAGAGGGTTTCCGCCGAGCGGTCCAGGGATAGGTAGTCCAGGCCGACGTTGATGAGAAAGCCGAGGCGGCTGTCCAGTTCCTTGACGATCTTGTCCGCCACCTGCATCTTGTGGCCGGAGAGTTTCAGTTGGCTGAAAAAGTCGCGGCAATGGCCCAGGGCCAGCCCACTGATGCCGGCGATGGTCTTGCCGCCGATGAAGACGTGGCGGGCTTCCTTGCGCAGGCGGGTGCCCCCGCAATCGGTACAGGGGCGGGAATTCAAATATTTGGACAATTCTTCCCGCACAGCCAGGGAATCGGTTTCCTTGTAGCGCCGTTCCAGATTGGGCAGGATGCCTTCGAAGTTGTGGGTACGGTCGAAGCGGGTGCCCCTTTCGTTGAGGTAGCGGAACTTGATCTGTTCCTTGCCTGAACCGTAAAGCACGATCTGCCGGGTTTTTTCAGGCAGCTTTTCGAAGGGGGTGGCGGTGTCGAAACCGTAGTGGTCGGCGAGGGATTCCAGTATCTGGAAATAGAACTGGTTGCGCTTGTCCCAACCTTTTACCGCGCCGGCTGCCAAGGATAAATGGGGATAGGCCACCACCCGGGACGGATCAAAGAACTGGATTTGTCCCAAGCCGTCGCAGGTAGGACAAGCGCCCATGGGATTGTTGAAGGAGAACAGCCGCGGCTCCAACTCCTGTAAGGCATAGGAGCACACGGGGCAGGCGAAGCGGGCGGAAAACAGGTATTCCTTGTCCGTATCCATCTCCACGGCGATGGCGCGGCCTTCGGCATGGGTCAGGGCAGTTTCGAAACTTTCGGCTAGGCGCTGACGCTGATCGGCCCGTACCTTGAGCCTATCCACCACCACATCCACCGAATGCTTGGTGCTCTTGGCCAGCTTGGGCAGGGCGTCGATGTCGTACACCTTGCCGTCGACACGCAGCCGGACGAAGCCCTGGGCCCGCAGCTCGGAAAACAGCTCCACCTGTTCGCCCTTGCGATTGGCCACCACCGGAGCCAGGATCATCAGCTTGGTGTCTTCGGGCAAGGCCAGCACATGGTCCACCATTTGCGAGACGCTCATGGCTTCCAGGGGCAGGTTGTGCTCCGGGCAGTGGGGCGTGCCGGCACGGGCATAGAGCAGGCGCAGGTAGTCGTGGATTTCCGTCACCGTGCCCACGGTGGAACGGGGGTTGTGGCTGGTGGCTTTCTGTTCGATGGAGATGGCCGGGGAAAGGCCCTCGATCAGATCCACATCGGGCTTTTCCATCAATTGCAGGAATTGCCGCGCATAGGCGGAGAGGGATTCCACGTAGCGCCGCTGCCCCTCGGCATAGAGGGTATCGAACGCGAGGGAGCTTTTACCGGAACCGGACAAGCCGGTAATTACCGTCAACTGGTTGCGCGGGATGTCCAGATTGACGTTTTTCAGGTTGTGGGTGCGGGCACCGCGGATCTTCAGGTATTCCATAGCGCAATGATGGGGTGGGGGGCAGCGAACAAGCTAATATACCGGCTTTTCCGCCCCCAACTTTTACAGCTTTTTATAAGAAATGACCGCATCTGAAATGCGGGCAACGATAGCGCTTGCCCTGGTATTCGCGTTGCGCATGTTCGGCATGTTTTCCATCTTGCCGGTGCTGGCGATCCATACCCAATCCATGCCTGGCGGCAACAGTCCTTTCCTGATCGGCATTGCCCTCGGCATTGACGGACTGGCCCAGGCGCTGCTGCAAATCCCCTTCGGCCTACTGTCCGACCGCTATGGCCGCAAGCGGATGATCTATATCGGCCTGACCCTTTTCGCCTTGGGCAGTTTCGTCGCCGCCGGCGCACACGATCTGCACATGATCATCCTCGGCCGCTTGATTCAGGGTACCGGCGCCATGTCGGCGGCAGTCATCGCCCTGGTCGCCGATCTAACCCAGGAAGAGCACCGTTCCAAGAGCATGGCCATCATCGGCATGAGCATAGGCGTGACCTTCGGCGTCTCCATGGTGGCGGGGCCGGCGTTGAACCACTGGATAGGCGTGCCGGGCATCTTCGCCATTACCGGCGTACTGGCTTTCCTGGCCATGGCGGTGGTGCGTTTTGTGGTGCCCGATCCCCAGGTCAGCCGGGTTCATAGCGACGCGGAAACCGTTCCCGGGCAGATCGCTTCCGTGCTCCGCAACACGGAACTTCAGCGGCTCAATTTCGGCATTTTCAGCCTCCATGCCGCCATGCGCGGTTTGTTCGTCGTCATTCCCCTGGTGCTGATCCAGGTGGGTGGATTGGCGGGTGCGGACCACTGGAAGGTTTATTTGCCCATCATGGCCATTTCCTTTTTCGCCGCGGTGCCGGCCATCATCGTCGCCGAGAAGTACGGGCGCATGAAGCCTGTGTTCTGCGGGGCCGTCGGTCTGCTCTGCCTGTCCACCCTGCTCATGGCCGTATTTATCGGCAATTTCGTCGGCGTTGTCACGACACTGTTTCTCTTCTTCGTCGCCTTCAATCTGCTGGAGGCCACCCTGCCGTCGCTGATTTCAAAAATCGCCCCGGCTGGTAGCAAGGGAACGGCCATCGGCGTCTACAACAGTTTCCAGTTCCTCGGCCTGTTTCTCGGCGGCGCCCTGGGCGGTTTCCTGGCGCAGCATGTGGGCAGCGCATCCGTGTTCGTCTTCTCCGGCGGCCTGGCTCTGGCTTGGTTCATGTTGGCGCTTTCCATGAATCCGCCACCCCGGGTGCGGACTTGCATGTTCCACCTGGGGGAGATGGAAGATTCCCTGGCGGGAAGGTATGCTGCCGCCTTCGCCGCTTTGGATGGCGTAATGGAAGCGGTCGTTATTGGTGCCGAAGGCGTGGCATACTTAAAAATTCGCATCGGTGAGTGGGACGAGTCCGGTGCGCTTCGATTGATAGAAAAGGGAGTGTGAAATGGCGTCAGTGAATAAAGTGATTCTCGTAGGCAATCTGGGTAAGGACCCGGAAACTCGTTACACCCCCAACGGCGACCAAATCACCAATATCACGGTGGCCACCACCGATACCTGGAAAGACAAAGCCACCGGCGAACGGCGCGAAGCCACCGAATGGCATCGCATCGTCTTCTTCGGCAAGCTGGCGGAAATCGCCGGCCAATATCTGAAGAAGGGTTCCCAGGTGTACATCGAAGGACGCCTGCGCACCCGCAAGTGGCAAGGGCAAGATGGCCAAGACCGCTACACCACGGAAATCAATGCCGACGCCATGCAAATGCTGGGTCGGCGCGAAGGCAGCGGTGGTCCGGAATACGATCAGCGTCCGGCCGCTTCTTCTTCCGGCGGCGGTAGCAGCCGCAGCAGCGCCCCCGCCAGCCGCCCGGCTCCTCCTCCCAGCGGAGGCGGCTTGGGCGATTTCGAGGATGACATCCCCTTCTAAGCCGCTCCGCCACGGCGGCCAAGTTCTGTGACCCCGATTCCAGCCCGCCGCCGACTGGCGGAACGCCTCCGTCGCGCCTCTTGGCGCGACATGGTGTTGATCGGACTGCCTTCCCTGCTGGTGGTGGCCGCGGCATTCTGGGCCGCCGCCCAGTTTGTCCAACCGGCGCCGCCCAAGCAATTGATCCTCGCCACCGGCGGCGCTGGTGGCGGCTACCAGCGTTATGCCGCTGCCTACAAACCCTTGTTGGCGGAAGAGGGCATCACCTTGGTAGAGCGGCCGACGTCGGGCGCCATGGAAAACCTGGCCCTGCTGCGTGATCCCGACAGCGAGGTGGACGCCGCCTTCATCCAGGGCGGCGTGGTGGACAAGCGGGAAGATGACGACCTCTATTCCCTGGGGGCCATCTATCAGGAGCCGGTTTGGATTTTCTATCGGCCTTCCCGCTTTGGCGACAAGGAAGTGCCAGACCGCTTGTTGCAGCTCAAGGGCATGCGCGTTGCGGTAGGGGCCAGCGGTAGCGGCAATCGGCACCTTGCCCTGGAGTTGTTGCAGCTGAATGGGCTGGATGACCGCCATGTCACCCTGCTCGAGGCTGGTGGTATCACGGCGGCCGAAGCCTTGCAGAAAGGCCGCGCCGATGCGGCCATCGTGGTCGGGCCGGTGCAGTCGGCGGCGGTGTGGACGCTGCTCTATGCGCCAGGCATCAAGGTCATGAATCTGGCCCAGGCCGATGCCTATACCCGTAGGCTTGCCTATTTGAGCCATCTGGTGCTACCCAGGGGCAGCGTCGACCTGCTGCGGGACATTCCCGACCGCGACATTCATCTGCTGGCGCCCACTGCCACCTTGGCTGTGAAGGAGGGTACCCATCCCGCCCTGGTGGACCTGCTCTTGCAAGCGGCATCGGAAACCCACAACGGCCACGGTTTGCTGCAAAAGGCGGGGGATTTCCCCAAGGCCCAGGCGGTGGAGTTTCCGCTCTCCCCCCGGGCCGAGCATTTCTACAAATCGGGCAAGCCCCTGCTGCAACGCTATTTGCCCTTCTGGGCGGCGAATCTGATCGACAGGCTGGTGGTGATGCTGATTCCCCTGATCGCCGTGTTGTACCCGGTGGCCAAAATGGCGCCGTCCCTTTATGGCTGGCGCATTCGTTCGAGGATCTTCAAGCGTTACGGAGAGCTCAAATTTCTCGAGGCGGAAGCCTTGGCCGAGGATAGCGGCGTGCAACGCCAGGCCCTGTTGCAGCGGCTTGATGCCATTGAACGCGACGCGGCGAGGATTCCTACCCCCTTGGCCTTCAGCGACATGCTTTACACCTTGCGCGGCCACATCGAGATCGTGCGGGCGGCCATCCTGCGCCAAGACGGGCGCCAGCCCGAGAACAAGTCCTAGGCCGGTCTAAAGCCTGCGGATTTTTTCCACCAGCGCCGTGGTGGAGCGTTCATGGAGGAAGGGGATGGAATGCACGGTTCCGCCCCAAGCCAATACTTCGCCATAGCCCACGATCTTTTCCACCGGCCAATCGCCGCCCTTGACCAATATGTCAGGCCGCACTTCGAGGATGCGTTGCAGCGGCGTGTCCTCGTCGAACCAGGTGACCAGGGATACGCATGCCAGCGAGGCCATCACTGCCAGCCGGTCCTCCAGCTTGTTGATCGGCCGGTCATCCCCCTTCCCCAGGCGCTTGACCGAGGCGTCGCTGTTGAGCGCCACCACCAGGCCTGCGCCCAAGGCACGGGCCTGGGCCAGGTAGGTGACATGGCCGCGATGCAGTATGTCGAAGCAGCCGTTGGTGAACACCAAGGGCCGGGGCAGCGCAGGGAGGCGATCCGCCAGTTGTTGTGGTGGGCAGATCTTGGCTTCGAAATCAGGCGAAGGATAAGTCAACACGGGGGTTATTTAGCGGGTTGTGCCTGGCCGCTCTTGGCGGGGGCGCTCTTTGTCAGGCTGTCCAGACGGCGGGCTTCGTCGGCGGAAATGATCTCCATTACGCGCACCACCTTCATCACGCCGCCGGTGGTGCGGGCAATTTCCACCGCCGCATCGGCTTCGGCCTGGGTCACCAAGCCGAGCAGATAGACCGCGCCGCTTTCCGTCACCACCTTGACCACGGTGGGAGGGAACTTGTTGTGATCGATGAAACGGGCCTTGACCTTGGAGGTGATATAGCTGTCATTGCCCCGGGCGCTGAAAGAACTGGCGCCGGCGATCTGCAACTCATTCACCGTGGCTTTCACATTGGGCAGGCCGGCGATGGTTCTTTCCACATCGCCCTTGACCTCTTCGCTGGGCACCTCGCCGGTGATGAGCACAGTACGGTTGTAACTGGTGACATTGATGTGGACCTTGTCGCCGAATTTTTCGCCGATGCGGTTGGTGGCCCGGATTTCCGTGGCCTCATCGCTCAGATAGATTTCCGAGGGGCGGCGGTCGGCGGCCATCAGCACCCCGGCGCCGGCGCCCACCGCCACGGCGCCGAAGCAGCCGGAAAGCAGGGGAACGACGCTGGCTGCCAGGAACAACAGGGCACTGCGACGTTTGATGGTATCGGTAAGGTTCATGCGGGGTCTCCCAGCAGGGTTTGATCGATGCCATCACAAAGGCAGTGGACGGCGAGCAAATGGACTTCCTGGATGCGGGCCGTGCGGTCGGCCGGCACACAGAGGTGAATGTCGTCGGGGCCGAGCAGGGCAGCCATTTTGCCGCCGCCCTTGCCGGTGAGGGCGACGATGCGGATGCCCTTTTCCTTGGCCACCTTCATGGCCTCCATCACATTGGGCGAGTTGCCGCTGGTGGAAATGGCCAGCAGTACGTCGCCCTTGCGGCCCAGGGCATACACCTGCTTGGAAAACACTTCCTGGTAGCTGTAATCGTTGGCGATGGAGGTGAGGGTGGAGGTATCGGTGGAGAGAGCGATGGCGGCCAGGGGCCGGCGTTCCCGTTCGAAGCGGTTGAGCAACTCGGCGGAAAAGTGCTGGGAATCCCCGGCGGAGCCGCCGTTGCCGCAGGCCATGATCTTGCCCTCGGCCTTGAGGCTTGCCACCATCACGGCCACGGCGGCGGCGATGGGAGCGGCCATGGCGTCCACGGCAGCCAGTTTGGTGCGTGCGCTATCGGCAAAGTGGTCGCGGATACGTTGTTCGATGCTCATGAGTCCAACCTGTTTTCAACGGAAGCCCGGATTTTAGCCGCTGCTGCCCGGGGCTCCCTGGAAATAAACCCCTCAAAGCACGACAAATACTTCAATCAGCACCCGTTTCCAGGGGTTCGGGTCTTCCCGTAGAGCGGCGATGCGGGCTTCGACCCGGCCGCCCCGATCCAGTTCCTCGGCCACGCTGCGGTTCTCCGCTCGGGGCAGATAGCCCAGCTTCTCGCCCCGCCATTCCACCCGGATGGCCCTGGGGTCGTGGCGATTGTCGGGTTCGCGCACCAGGGTCAGGGCGTCGCCCACTTTCATCTCTTCCCAACGCACTTTGCCGGCGTAGTACTGGAAACCGGCCAGGGGCGAGCTTTGCACCAGCATTTTGATGGTTTGCGCATGGCCTGTGGCTATGATTAGGGCAATCAGACTAATCAGCAGCAAACGCATCGCGTATCCATTCCAGTTTGTTTTCATCCAGGGCGGAGAGCAGCACGCAGTCGAAGCGACAAGGGCGTTCGCCGTGGGCCTGCAGGTAATGCCGGGCAGCGAGGATCAGGCGTTGTTGTTTGGCCGGGGTGATGCTGGCCCCCGCACCGCCGTAGGCGGCGTTGCTGCGCAGGCGGACTTCGACGAACACCAGGGTGTCGCCGTCTTCGCCGATGAGGTCGATCTCGCCGCCCCGGACGCGGTAATTGCGGGCCACAATCCGCAGCCCGCGGCGGGTGAGCCAGGCGGCGGCGAGGTCTTCCGCCGCTGCACCGCTGTTTTTCAGCTTGCGCGGGGGAGCGGCGGAACGGAGAATGCGGGCGATGAACGACATCGACAAAGCACCTGGAAGCAACAAGACAACGGCATTGTATGTGGTGGCTACCCCCATGGGGAACCTGGCGGACATCACCCTGCGCGCCCTGGAAACCCTCAAGGCGGTGGACGCCGTGGCCTGCGAAGATACCCGCCACGCCCGGCGCTTTCTTGACCACTACGGCATCCGTGCCGCCACCTTCGCCCTGCATGAACACAATGAGCAAGAGGCCGGCGCCAAGCTGATCGACATGCTGCGGCAGGGAAAATCGGTGGCCATGATTTCCGATGCCGGCACCCCTGCCATTTCCGATCCCGGTGCCAAAGCCGTGGCGGCGGTGCAGGCCGCCGGCTTTGCGGTGATTCCCTTGCCCGGCCCCAATGCGGCCGCCACGGCCCTGTCGGCCTCCGGCATTACCGATGCACGTTTCCTTTTCGTCGGGTTCCTGCCGCCCAAGGCGGCGGCAAGGCGGGCCGAAATCGAGCGACTGAAGTCGGTGGATGCCGCCCTGGTGTTCTACGAAGCACCCCATCGCATCGAGGAGACCATTACCGACCTGGCCGCGGTGTTGGCGCCGGAGCGGGAGCTGGTGGTGGCGCGGGAACTGACCAAGCTGTTCGAACAGATCGTCCGTCTGCCCATCGCCGAAGCGCCGGCCTGGCTGGCGGCGGACAGCAACCGCCAACGAGGAGAGTTCGTCCTCATCATTTCGGCGCCGAAGGAACGTAGCGGCCTGGATGGGGAGGCGGAACGGGTGCTGAAGGCCCTGCTGGCCGAGCTGCCCACCAAGCAGGCGGCCAAGCTGGCGGCGGAAATCACCGGGGTGTCGAAGAACGATCTCTATCAGCGCGCCCTGGCCCTAAAGGAGTGAGCCCCCGGTTACCCCTGACTCAGTCTTTCCATCGCCCGAATCGGCGATAATTGGACCCATGCAAACGCTTACCCTGATCCGCCCCGACGATTGGCACCTGCACCTGCGGGATGGTGCCGCCCTCAAATCCGTATTGCCCGATACCGCCCGCCGCTTCGGCCGGGCCATCGTCATGCCCAACCTCAAGCCGCCAGTCACCACGGTGGCCCTGGCGGCGGAGTATCGGCAGCGCATCCTGGCGGCCTTGCCGGCCGGCATGACGTTCGAGCCGCTGATGACGCTGTATCTCACCGACAACACGCCTGCTGCCGAGATCGATGCCGCCAAGGCCAGCGGTTTCGTCCATGGCGTCAAACTCTATCCCGCCGGCGCCACCACCAACTCCGATGCCGGCGTCACCGACCTGAAGAAGTGCAGGGCCACCCTGGCCCGCATGGAGGCCCTGGGTGTGCCTTTGCTGGGGCACGGCGAAGTGACCGATCCGGCGGTGGACGTGTTCGACCGGGAATCGGTCTTCATCGATACGGTGTTACGCCCGCTGCTGCGGGATTTTCCTGGTCTCAAGGTGGTGTTGGAGCACATCACCACCCGCGAGGGCGCGGATTTTGTGTCTTCGACCGGCCCC
Source organism: Rhodocyclaceae bacterium (assembly GCA_003963315.1). Lineage (GTDB taxonomy): Bacteria > Pseudomonadota > Gammaproteobacteria > Burkholderiales > Rhodocyclaceae > AWTP1-18. The sequence continues at coordinate 9,763 of RXJP01000069.1, forward strand.
AACGTGGCGGCCACCATCACCGCCCATCACTTGCTGCTCAATCGCAACGCCATCTTCGCCGGCGGCGTGCGTCCCCATCATTACTGCCTGCCCATCCTCAAGCGCGAGATCCATCGTCAGGCGCTGGTCATGGCCGCCACCTCGGGCAATCCAAAATTCTTCCTCGGCACCGATTCGGCGCCCCATGGCCAAAGCACCAAGGAAGCCGCCTGCGGCTGCGCCGGTTGCTACACCGCCCATGCGGGTATCGAGCTTTATGCCGAGGTCTTCGAAGCGGCTGGCGCCCTGGATAAGCTGGAAGCTTTTGCCAGCCGCAACGGCCCTGCCTACTATGGTCTGCCTGTCAATACCGGCACCATCATCCTGACCAAGGAATCCTGGCCGGTGCCGGCCAGCCAGTCCTACATCGATACCGACGCCCTGGTGCCTCTGCGCGCCGGGGAAACCGTTGCCTGGAAGTTGAAGGAGTAATTCGACATGCGCAGCCTGATGCTCGCCCTGAGCGCCGCCCTGCTCCTCACCGCTTGCGGCGGCGGAGACGATGTTTCCTATCTCGTTGGTGGCAGCAAGACGCAATACCTGTCCGTGCAGCGGGAGCGCACTTGGCTGTGGAGCGACTGGCAGGTGTCCGTGGTGGTGTCCCGTTATCCCGATTGCGTACGTCGCCATCACGTGAAGAATGTGTCCAAGGATGTTGTCTTCAAGGTGGAGCTGTATCGCCCCCTGGAGGGCGGCTTCATCCTGCACCAGGGTAAGCGTTGGTATGTGGCCGACACCGCCCAATGCCAATTGCAGCAATTCGAAGAACCGCCGGCGGAACCCGGCGACCTGCTGGGGACTTTTGCCGAAGTGAATGGCGCCCTGCAGTTCAAGGCAGAAGACGCAGCCAAAGGCAAAGCTGCCGGCAGTTAAGTCTGGATGGATGCGGAGACATTCTCCCGGCAAGTCCTCTACGCCCCCTTGCGGCCCTGGCTGGAACGGGGCGTTTCCACGCTGGATGAACTGAACGCCGGAGCCCATCGCCTGGGCTTGCGCAGCGGTGGCGGGCAGCCCTTGCAGTTCGTGTCGCCGGGGCAGGTTGGGGCCGTGGGATACGAAGCCCAGGCCTACCGCCACGGCCAGGTGGAAACCCGGCCCGACAATTGGCACGACCTGTTCGGCGCTTACGTCTGGCTGTCCTTTCCCAGGGCCAAGGCTGCCATGAACCGCCGCCACTGGCAGGCTTTGCAACTGGAATCCACATCCCGCCGCGGCCCCGCCCGGGATGCCTTGACCCAATTCGACGAGTGCGGCGTGGTGGTGCTGAGCACCGACATGACCTTATGGCAGGGCATCCGCGCCCATCGCTGGCGCGAAACTTTTGCCGACCGGCGGGCCGCGGTGGCGGAGCATCTGCGCTTCCTGGTCTTCGGCCACGGCAGCTACGATGCCTTGCGGGCGCCCTTTGTCGGCCTGTGCGGTAAGGCGGTGTGCTTTGAGGTGGCATCGCTCCCCGACGACGTTCCCGCCCAGACGACCCTGGCCGATGAACTGTTGGCAGATCTGTTCGAGACGACGGAGGATCTGAGCCCGCGCCACTGGCAACCCCTGCCGCTGCTGGGCATCCCCGGCGCCACTACGGACAACGAGGAGGCGGGCTACTACGACGATGTGCGGCAGTTTCGTCCTGCTCGTACGTCAGACAACCCTGATTCGGGCTAACCCGTACAATCGCGGCGGGAAGTTCGCCAGGCAATCGCGGTATCGCTTGTCGGTATCGAGGAAAGTCCGGGCCCCATAGAGCAGGATGCTGGCTAACGGCCAGGCGTTATAAGCGATGGCAACATCGCCCAAGGCGACAGAAAGTGCAACAGAAAGATACCGCCGATGGCTTCGCCCGGCTTTGACGCCGTAAGGCGGCAAAGTCCCTCTTTAGTGAGTGGGAGAAGAACAGGTAAGGGTGAAATGGTGGCGGGTCGCGAGGCCCGGCAGCGCCACGCAAGTGGCGTTGAGGTAAGAGCCCACCGCGTTCCCGGTGACGGTGGACGGCACGGTAAACCTCATCCGGGGCAAGGCCAAATAGGGGAGCGACGGCGTGGCTCGTGCTGCTCCCGGGTAGGCTGCTTGAGGTCGTCGGTAACGGCGGTCCCAGAGGAATGATTGCCCACGACAGAACCCGGCTTATCGGCGGACTTCCCATCCCCCTTTCCTCTCCCCTTATTCGCTGTGAATTGCGACACGGGGCGATTTGTCGCCTATTTTCACAAGCTACTTTCAGTTGACCTGCTATTACCCTTGATTTTTAAGGGTAAACGTTTTTGCTTGGCCTGCCGAAAGTCATGCTAAGTCCTTGTCTTGCCTGAATAAACCCAGGGGAAATTCCTTGACTGGGGTAGTTTTGGGTAATAAAGTGGGAAGAAGTGGGGGATAGTGGGTAAACGATCCGTTTCCGGCCCCCATCCGCTTTGTGGGGAGAGGGCATGTTTCAGGGCGCGACATCGCTGAATTTGGATGCCAAGGGGCGCATGGCCGTTCCTGCCCGGCATCGCGATGCGCTTCTGGCCGCCGGTGGCGCTGGTCGCCTGGTGCTGACCACCCATCCCCATCGCTGCCTGTTGCTTTATCCCGAACCGGCCTGGTTGCCGATTCGCGACCAAATCCTGGCCGCACCGTCCTTCGATCCCCGCGCCGCCGCCGCCAAACGCGTGCTGGTGGGTAATGCCCGGGACGAATCCCTGGATGGCGCCGGTCGACTGCTCATTGCACCCGAACTGCGGGACTACGCCGCCCTGGACAAACAGGTGTGGCTGGTGGGTATGGGTTCCCATTTTGAAATTTGGAGCGACGCGGGTTGGAAGCGTCAGCACGAGGTGGCTTTCGAGGCGTTGGCGGGTAACGACGGTAGTGCCCCGCCGCCGGGGTTCGAGGGTATTTCGCTGTGAGTCGCGCCCACGTCAGCGTGCTGCTGACGGAGGCGGTGGAAGCCCTGAACGTGCAGCCGGATGGTGTCTATGTGGATGCCACCTTCGGTCGTGGCGGCCACAGCCGGGAAATCCTGGCCAGGCTGGGGCCGGCGGGGCGCTTGATCGCTTTGGATCGCGATCCGGCAGCCATCGCCGCCGGTGCCGGGGTGAAGGATCCGCGCTTCCAGTTGGAACATGCCTGGTTCGGCGAACTGGATCGGGTGTTGGAAGGGTTGGGCGTCGCCCAGGTGGATGGCGTGCTGATGGATATCGGTGTGTCCAGCCCACAGTTGGACGACGGAAGCAGGGGTTTCAGTTTTCGTTTCGATGCGCCCCTGGATATGCGCATGGACACGAGCAAAGGGGAAACCGCCGCCGAGTGGCTGGCGCGGGCCGAGCAGCAGGAAATTACGGAGGTGTTAAAAGACTATGGTGAAGAACGGTTTGCTTATGCGATTGCAAAGGCGGTTGTGGCTGCTCGGAGCAGCGGTGGTATTGCAACCACAGGACAGTTTGCCGCGCTCGTGGAAAAAGCCGTGCGCACACGGGAACCGGGTCAGCACCCGGCGACGCGCAGCTTCCAGGGGATACGGATTTTCATCAATCGCGAACTTGAGGAGCTGTCGCTAGCCCTTCCCCGCGCCGTGGCGCGTTTGAAGCCCGGCGGTCGGCTCGTGGTGATCAGCTTCCATTCCCTCGAAGATCGCATCGTCAAACAATTCCTACGCGACGAAGCGACTTCCGTTCAGCCACCCAAGGGCGTTCCCGTCCGGGCGGCGGACCTGCCTCCTCCCAACATGAAGCTTATCGGCAAGGCCATCAAGGCCTCTGCCGCCGAAGTGGCCGCCAATCCTCGTTCCCGTAGCGCCGTGATGCGGGTGGCGGAAAAGTTGTAACGCCATGGCTCGCCTCAATCTCATCCTCCTTGCCATTGCCGTGACTTGTGCGCTGTCCGCAGTCACTGCTAATCACAAGGCGCGCAAGTTGTTCATTGAGCTGGATCGGGAACAGAGCCGCATGCATCAGTTGGATGTGGAGTGGGGCCAACTGCAATTGGAGCAGAGCACCTGGGCCAGCCATGCCCGGATTGAAAAAATCGCCCGGGACAAGTTGCAGATGAAAACCCCCGACCCCAAGCAGACCTTGACCCTGGATGGGGGTAAGCAGTGAAGTTCTCCAGCAGCCCGGTGCTCTCCCAGGCGGTGCCTGCCTGGCGTTCGCGCTTTGTGGTGCTGATGCTGATGCTGGCCTTTGCCTCCCTGGTGGGACGTTCCTTATATCTGCAAGGCATCAACAACGATTTCCTGCGGGGCAAGGGCGAGGCCCGCTATGAACGGGTGCTGGAAATTCCCGCCACCCGGGGCCGCATCATGGACAGGCAGGGAGACGTGCTGGCGGTGTCCACGCCGGTGAAGTCCATCTGGGCCATTCCCGACGACGCCAAGCTGCAACCGGCCCAGGCTCGCCAGCTCGCCCAATTGTTGGAAATGGACGTGCGCGAACTGAACCGCAAGCTCTCCAGCGACAAGGATTTCATTTTCATCAAGCGCCAAATTCCGCCGGATGTGGCCGATCAGATCGCCGCCCTCAAGTTGCCCGGCATCCATCAGCAGCAGGAATACCGTCGCTACTATCCCGTCGGCGAGCTGACCGCCCATATGCTCGGTTTCACCGGTGCCGAGGATGAAGGCCAGGAAGGCGTGGAGCTCGCCTTCAACGAACAGTTGGCTGGCAAACCCGGCAGCCGCCGCGTCATCAAGGACCGGCGCGGCAACGTGGTGGAAGACGTGGAGTCCATCCGTTCGCCCCAGGACGGCAAGGACATCAACCTTGCCCTGGACGACAAGATCCAATACATCGCCTACTCCAATCTCAAGCAGACCCTGGATCAGTTCAAGGCCAAGGCCGGTGGCGCCGTGGTGCTGGATACCCGCACCGGCGAAGTGCTGGCCTTGGTGAATCTGCCTACCTACAACCCCAACAATCGTTCCAAGCTGTCCGGCGCCCAGTTGCGCAACCGCGCCCTGACTGATACCTACGAGCCCGGTTCCACCATGAAACCCTTCACGGCTGCCATCGCGCTGGAGAAGGGCAAGTTCCGCTACGACACCCCGGTGCAGACCGCCCCCGGCCGACTCACCATCGGCAACGCCACCATCCACGATTCCCATCCCAATGGCGTGTTGACCGTGGCCCAGGTAATCCAGAAGTCTTCCAACGTCGGCATCTCCAAAATCTCCCTGACCTTTCCCCCGGAAACCATGTGGGACATGTACGACAGCCTCGGCTTCGGCACTCCCTTGAAGCTTGGCTTCCCCGGAGAAGTGGGCGGCCGGCTGCGGCCTTGGAAAAAATGGCAGCCCATCGAGCAGGCCACCATGTCCTATGGCAATGGTATTTCCGTGACCCTGATCCAATTGGCCCGGGCCTATCTGGTGTTTGCCCGGGACGGTGATCTGATTCCGCTCTCCCTGACCAAGCTGGATACGCTGCCGCCCCAGGGCAAGGCCATCTTTTCCGCCCAGACCGCCAAGGAAGTGCGCTCCATGATGGAACTGGTGGTGCAGCCCGGAGGTACCGCCACCAAGGCGCAGGTACCCGGCTATCGCGTGGCGGGCAAGACGGGCACCGCCCACAAGCTGGAGGGGGGGCAGTACGCCAACAAGTACGTGGCTTCTTTTGTCGGGCTGGCTCCGGCTTCCGACCCGCGCTTGATTGTGGCAGTGATGGTGGACGAACCTTCCAATGGCATCTACTACGGCGGCGATGTGGCCGCGCCGGCCTTCTCCCGCATCATGGCTGGATCGCTGCGCACCCTCGGGGTGGCCCAGGATGCACCTCTCAAGCCGGTCATCATCACCACCGATGCCAAGGAGGAATTTTGAACGCCGGCCAGGTCCTCGAGGCATTGCAATCGCGTGGCGTGCAGCCGCGCAATCTGTGCATCGATTCACGCCGCGTGCAGCCCGGTGATGTCTTTCTGGCCTGGCCCGGCGCCGCCACCGATGGCCGTCGCTACCTGGCCGATGCGGCAGCCAAGGGCGCTGCCGCCCTGTGTTATGAAGCCGATAAGGCCGACGTTCCAGTCTTTCCGATTCCCTCGCTTGCCATACCAAACCTGGCTGGATTGGCGGGGGCGTTGGCCCATGAAGTTTACGGTCGGCCTTCGGAGAAGCTCTGGCTATGTGGTGTGACGGGCACCAATGGCAAGACGTCCGTTTCTCAATGGATCGCCCAGGCACTGAATGAAGTGGGACGCAGGTGTGCCGTGATCGGCACTTTGGGTAACGGCTTTATCGAGCACCTGGTCGACAGCCCCAACACTACGCCCGACGCCGTGACCCTGCACCGGGATCTGGCCGGCTTCGTCGCTGCGGGCGCGACTGCCTGCGCCATGGAAGTGTCGTCCATCGGCCTCGATCAAGGGCGAACCAATGGCGCCCGTTTCCATACCGCCGTGTTCACTAACCTGACCCGGGACCATCTCGAATACCACGGCACCATGGAGGCTTATGGCGCGGCCAAGGCACGTCTATTCCACTGGCCAGGCCTGGCCACTGCGGTTGTGAACCTGGACGATCCCTTTGGCCGGGAACTGGCCATGCAGTTACGCGGTCGGACGCCCACCATCGGCTATACCCTGGAAGACCAGGACGGTGCAGATCAAATACTCCGCGCGGAAAATTTCATCATGACGGCCACCGGCCAACGCTTCACCGTGGCGGGCGAGAATATTGAAACGCCCCTGTTGGGACGTTTCAATACCGCCAACCTGCTGGCAGTGCTTGGCGCCTTACTGGCGGCGGGGTTGCCTTTGGTCCAGGCCGCGGCCAGTCTTGGCAAGCTGCAAGCCCCTCCTGGGCGTATGGAGCGGGTCGGCGGAGAACATGGCCCCTTGGTAGTGGTGGATTACGCGCACACCCCCGATGCTTTGGAGAAAGCGCTGACCACCCTGAGGGAAACCGCCCTGGCCCGCAAGGGCCGCCTGCTCTGCCTGTTCGGCTGCGGCGGCGACCGCGACCCGGGCAAGCGCCCCTTGATGGGCGCGGTGGCGGAACGCTTGGCGGATGGCGTGCTGCTCACCAGCGACAATCCCCGCAGTGAATCGCCACAAGCCATCCTCGACGCCATTGCCGCCGGGATGCGGTATCCCGCCCCCCAGGAATCGGATCGGGCATCGGCCATCCGCCGCCTGATCGCCGATGCCGCGAATGAGGACGTGATTCTGCTGGCGGGCAAGGGGCACGAACCCTACCAGGAGATCGCAGGCCAGCGCCTGCCCTTCTCCGACACCGAAACCGCCCGTCGCGCACTGGAGAGCCGACCATGAAACTCAGCTTGATCGAAGCGGCCCTGGCCATTGGCGGCACCACCCGGGGCGGCGATGCCCAGTTGAATGGTGTGACTACCGATTCCCGCAATGTCCAACCGGGGCAGTTGTTCGTCGCCCTGCGCGGCGAGCGTTTCGACGGCCATGATTTCGTCAAGGATGTCATTGCCCAGGGCGCCGCTGCCGCCCTGGTGGACCGCAACTGGGCCGCAGATCAAACCCTTGATCTGCCCTTGTTGGCGGTGGACGACACCCGTATCGGCTTGGGCCACCTGGCCGCCTATTGGCGTGACAAATTCGCTATTCCCCTGTTGGGCATCACGGGGAGCAATGGCAAGACCACCGTCAAGGAAATGTGCGCGGCGGTATTGCGCACCCATCTGGGCGCGGATGCCGTGCTGGCGACGGCGGGAAATTTCAACAACGACATCGGCCTGCCGCTGACGCTGCTCGGTCTCGGTGCCGAACACAAGGCCGCCATCATTGAAATGGGCATGAGCCATCCCGGCGAGATCGCCTATCTGACCCGCATCGCTTCCCCCACCGTGGCCTTGGTGAACAACGCCCAGCGCGCCCACCTGGAAGGGTTGGGCACCGTGCGCGATGTGGCGGCGGCCAAGGGCGAAATCTTCCAGGGCTTAGGGGCGGACGGCATCGCCGTGTTCAACGCCGACGACCCCAATGCCGACCTGTGGCGCACCCTGGCGGCGAACCATGTCATGCTCAGCTATGGCCTGGAGAGTAGCGAAGGGCGCCGCGCCGACGTGTCGGGCAAGGTGCAGTTGCGCCATTTTTCCAGCCTGGTTTCCCTGGATACGCCGGTGGGCTCGGCCGAGTTCGAATTGCCCGTGCCGGGCTTGCACAATGCGCGCAATGCCCTGGGCGCTACCGCCGCCTGCCTGGCAGCCAAGGTGACCCTGGATGTCATCGTCCGCGGCTTGGGCGCTTACGGCGGGGTCAAGGGCCGCTTACAACCCAAGGCCGGCCGCAGCGGTGCCCGGGTGGTGGACGACACCTACAACGCCAACCCCGATTCCATGCGCGCCGCCGTGGATGTGCTGGCGGCGTTGCCTGGCAAGCGTATCTTCGTCATGGGCGACATGGGCGAAGTAGGGGAGGCCGGCGGCCAGTTCCACGATGAGTTGGGGGGCTACGCCAAGAGCATGGGTATCGATCGGCTCTATTGCCTGGGCGACCTGTGCGCCACCGCCGTGCACAACTTCGGCGAGGGCGGCCAGCATTTCGACAAGGTGGAGGCCCTGGTCAAGGCCCTGGAAAAAGAACTGGATGGGGAGACCACGGTGCTGGTCAAAGGGTCCCGCTTCATGCGCATGGAGCGGGTGGTGAACGCCATCACCGACAACGGAGAAAACAACAATGCTGCTTGAACTTGCCCAATGGCTGGCGAAGGACATCCGTGCCTTCAGCGTCTTCAACTACATCACCCTGCGGGCGGTGATGGCCACCATGACGGCCCTCACCATTTCCTTCGTCGCCGGCCCGGCCTTCATCCGTTGGCTGACGGAAAAGAAGATCGGCCAGCCTATCCGCGACGACGGCCCGCAGACCCACCTGTCCAAGTCCGGCACCCCCACCATGGGCGGCGGCCTGATCCTGATCTCCCTGGGCATCTCCACCTTGCTCTGGGCCGACCTGTCCAATCGCTTCGTCTGGATCGTGCTGATCGTTACCTTCGGCTACGGTGCCGTGGGCTGGGTGGATGACTGGCGCAAGGTGGTGTACAAGAACCCGGACGGTCTTTCGGGCAAAGCCAAGTATTTCTGGCAATCCGTCATCGGCCTGGTGGCGGCCATCTACATCGCCTTCTCGATTTCGGCGCCGGACAACGAGCGGGTGATCCAGCTTTTCTTCCAGTGGGTGGGCAGCGGCTTCACCCTGGAGTTGCCTTCCAAGGCCGACTTGATCGTGCCTTTCTTCAAGACGGTGTCCTATCCCCTGGGCATGTTCGGCTTCATCCTGCTCACCTACTTCGTCATCGTCGGCACCAGCAACGCGGTGAACCTCACCGACGGCCTGGATGGCCTGGCCATCATGCCCACGGTGTTCGTCGGCTCGGCCCTGGGTATCTTCGCCTATGTGGCGGGCAATACGGTGTTCGCCAAATACCTGCTCATCCCCTACATCCCCGGAGCAGGGGAGCTCACCGTGTTCTGCGCCGCCATGGCCGGGGCGGGCTTGGGTTTCCTCTGGTTCAACGCCTACCCGGCCGAAGTGTTCATGGGCGACGTGGGTGCTCTCTCCTTGGGCGCGGCCCTGGGCACCGTGGCGGTGATCGTGCGCCAGGAGATCGTGCTGTTCATCATGGGGGGCGTTTTTGTCGCCGAGACCCTGTCGGTGATGATCCAGGTCAGCTACTTCAAATACACCAAGAAGAAGTACGGCGAGGGCCGCCGCATCCTGCTCATGGCGCCCCTGCATCACCACTTTGAAAAGAGCGGCTGGAAGGAAACCCAGGTGGTGGTGCGCTTCTGGATCATCACCATCCTGCTGGTGTTGTTCGGCTTGTCCACCTTGAAGATCCGCTGAAGAAACCGCGATGAATCTCCACGGCAAACGCGTCCTCGTCCTCGGCCTCGGCGAATCCGGCCTGGCCATGGCCCGCTGGTGCGCCCGCAATGGGGCCTGGGTGCGGGTCGCGGACAGCCGCGCCGAACCGCCCTGCAAGGGCGCGCTGCTGAGCCAGGTGCCCACGGCGGATTTCGTGTGCAGCCATTTCGACGATCGTTTCGACAAGACGCTCCTGGCAGGTATCGAGCTGGTGGCTTTGTCTCCCGGCCTTTCCGGCGGGCTGATGCCGGTACTCCATGCCCGGGCCGACGGCGTTCCGGTGGTGGGTGAGATTGAAATGTTCGCCTGGGCCTTGCGCGATCTGGGCTTGCGTAGCCCCGGCCAGGGCTATGCCCGGGTGTTGGCGATTACCGGCACCAATGGCAAGACCACCACGACGGCGCTGACTGCCCATCTCTGCAATGCCGTCGGTCGCCATGCCGTGGCGGCGGGCAATATTTCCCCTTCCGCGCTGGATGCCCTGATGGATGCCCAGGACCAGGGCCGCTATCCCGAGGTGTGGGTGCTGGAGTTGTCCAGCTTCCAGTTGGAGACCTTGGAAAGCCTGGATGCCGATGGCGCGGCTGTGCTGAACATCAGCGACGACCACCTGGATCGTTACGAAGACCTGGACGAATATGCCGGTGCCAAGGCCCGCGTCTTCTTCGGCAACGGGGTGCAGGTGTTGAACCGGGAGGATGCCCGGGTCCGCAAGATGACCCTCGATGGCCGCCGCATCATCAGTTTCGGTCTGGATGCACCGGGCAGCACCGACGATTTTGGCCTGCGGCAGAACCAGGGTGAACCCTGGGTCGTCGAGGGCGACAGTTTTCTTTTGCCGGTCTCGCAACTGCCCATCGCCGGCCTGCACAACGCCGCCAACGCCATGGCCGCCCTGGCCCTGTGTCGCAGCATCGGCATCGCCCCGGTCAACCTGCTGCCCGGCTTGCGCAGTTTCCAGGGCTTGTCCCACCGGGTGGAGCGGGTCACCGAGATCAAGGGCGTCACCTATTACGACGACTCCAAGGGAACCAACGTCGGCGCGACGTTAGCTGCCATTACCGGACTCGGCCCCATCCTTTCCGCCCGCAGGGCACAAACCAGTCACCTCCCTTCCTCGGGAAGGGAGGCCGGGAGGGATGGCGGATTTCTTGGCTCCGCCAAGAATGAGGACGAGCCTCGGCTCGTTCTCATTCTTGGCGGGGACGGCAAAGGGCAGGACTTTGGCCCCTTGAAATCCGCCGTGGCTGAGCACGCCCGTGCCGTGGTGCTGATCGGCCGGGACGGGCCGCAGATCGAAGCGGCCATCCACGGCTGCGGCGTTCCCATGGTGACGGCCAAGGACATGGAACAGGCGGTGCGCCTGGCCGCCGCCGCAGCCCTGCCGGGGGACGCCGTATTGCTGTCGCCCGCCTGCGCCAGTCTGGATATGTATCGCAACTACGCCCATCGGGCCGAAGCCTTCATCGCCGCGGTGAAAGCCCTGGAGGTGATGTCGTGAAACTCGCCAATCTGTTCGCGGGCATCAGCGACCGCTTCGCCTCCTCTGCCCCGTCGCGCTTTGCCAGTGGCGCCGGACAGCGCGCACCGGCCGAACTGGACGCTCTGTTGTTATGGCCGGCCCTGGGCTTGCTGCTGTTCGGCATGGTGATGGTGTATTCGGCTTCCATCGCCATGGCGGAAGGCAGCAAGTTCACCAACTATTCGCCTTACTTCTTCCTGGTGCGCCACGGCTTCTTCCTGGCCATCGGCTTGGTGGCCGGCGTGATGGCCTTCCAGATCCCCGTCCGCTTCTGGCAGCAGATCGCCCCGTGGCTGTTCGTCGCCGGGGTGGTGATGCTGGCCGTGGTGCTGATTCCCCATGTGGGCCGCTCGGTGAATGGCGCCCAGCGCTGGATTCCCCTGGGCCCGGTGAATCTGCAACCCTCGGAGTTGATGAAATTCTTCGCGGCGCTCTATGCCGCCGACTACACCACCCGCAAGCTGGCCGACATGGATTCCTTCCGCCGCGGCTTCGTGCCCATGGCGGTGGTGATGATGCTGGTGGGTGGCCTGTTGCTGCGGGAGCCGGACTTCGGCGCCTTCGTGGTGATCATCAGCATCGCCATGGGTGTGCTCTTCCTCGGCGGCATCAACGCCCGCCTGTTCGGCATCCTCTTCGTGGTCTTGCTGGCGGCCTTCGCCGTGCTGATCCTGACTTCGCCCTATCGCCGCGAACGCCTGTTCGGTTTCATGGATCCCTGGCAGGACGCCTACGGCAAGGGCTACCAGTTGTCCCATGCCCTGATCGCCTTCGGCCGTGGCGAATGGTTCGGCGTCGGCCTCGGCGCCAGCGTGGAAAAGCTGTTCTACTTGCCCGAGGCCCATACCGACTTCCTGCTGGCGGTGATCGCCGAGGAGTTGGGGCTGGTGGGCGTCACCTTCGTCATCTTCCTCTTCGCCCTGGTGGTGCAGCGGGCCTTCGCCATCGGCCGTCAGGCCATCGTGCTGGAGCGGGTGTTCGGCGGGCTCGCCGCCCAGGGCATCGGCATCTGGCTCGGTGTGCAGTCTTTCATCAATATGGGCGTGAACATGGGCCTGCTACCCACCAAAGGCCTCACCCTGCCCATGATGAGCTTCGGCGGTTCTGGCATCCTGGCTAACTGCGTGGCGCTGGCAGTGTTGCTGCGGGTCGATTACGAGAATCGCTCGGTGATGCGCGGGGTGCGAATATGAAACGGCTAGAGGCAACCGCTTTCAACACAGAGGCCACAGAGACACAGAGAACACAGAGGCGAAAACAAAAAAAGCTTTCAGCTTTCCGCTTTTGCCCTTTCTCTGTGACCTCTGTGTCTCTGTGTTCTCTGTGTCAAGAGAGGTTTCGTTCCTCATGAAGACCATCCTCATCATGGCCGGCGGTACCGGTGGCCACATCATGCCGGGCCTTGCGGTGGCCGATCATCTACGCAGCCTGGGTTGGCGCGTGGTCTGGATGGGCAATCCCGACGGCATGGAGGCTCGCTTGGTGCCGGGCCATGGCTTCGAAACCGCCTGGGTGAAGTTTTCCGCCTTGCGCGGCAAGGGCCTGGTGCGCAAGCTGATGTTGCCTTTCAATCTGCTCAAGGGTTTCTGGCAGGCGCGGCGCGAAATCAAGAAGGTGCGGCCTGATGTGGTGTTGGGCTTCGGCGGTTTCATCACATTTCCCGGCGGCATGATGGCGGCCCTGTCCGGCATTCCCGTGGTGCTGCATGAGCAGAACTCGGTCGCTGGCCTGGCCAACAAGGTATTGGCCAAATTCGCCACGCGCATCCTCACGGGATTTCCCAATGTGTTGAAGGGCGGTGAGTGGGTGGGCAATCCGGTGCGTCAGGAAATCGCCCAATTGCCCACGCCGACACAACGCATGGCCGGCCGCAGCGGCCCCCTCAACATCCTGGTGGTGGGGGGCAGCCTTGGCGCCCAGGCTTTGAACGAGGCGCTGCCTTTGGCCCTGGCGCAGATGCCCGAAGGCGAAAGACCCGACGTAGTGCACCAGTCGGGGGAAAAACATATCGAGGGCCTCAAGGCCATTTACGCCCGTGCCGGCGTCAAGGGCCGCCTGGTGCCGTTCATCGAAGACATGGCCGGCGCCTACGCCTGGGCTGATCTGGTGATCTGCCGCGCCGGCGCCTTGACCATCGCCGAATTGTCGGCAGCGGGAGTGGCCAGTGTGTTGGTACCGTTCCCCTATGCGGTGGACGACCACCAGACGGGCAACGCCCAGTTCCTTTCCCGGGTGGGCGCAGCGGTGCTGCTACCCCAAACCGAACTCAATCCGGATACCTTGACCCTGCTGCGCAATATGAATCGTGGCCAACTGCTGGAAATGGGGGAAAAGGCCCGGGCCTTGGCCAAGCCGGACGCCACTGCCACGGTGGCGAAGATTTGTGCCGCACTCGCAAAATGATGCGGGAGGAAAACCATCATGAAACATAAAGTCAAAAGCATCCACTTCATCGGCGTCGGCGGCTCGGGCATGAGCGGTATCGCCGAGGTGTTGGTGAACCAGGGGTTCGAGATCAGCGGCTCCGATCTGGCGGAAAGCGCCACCACTCGCCGCCTGGCGGCGGCGGGCATCAAGGTGTCCATCGGCCACCAGCCGGAGAATGTGCAACAGGCCGACGCCGTGGTGGCCTCCACTGCGGTGAAGGAAGACAACCCGGAAGTCATCGCCGCTCGGGAACGCAGGATTCCCGTGGTGCCCCGGGCCCAGATGCTGGCCGAACTGATGCGCTTCAAGCAGGGCATTGCCATCGCCGGCACCCACGGCAAGACCACCACCACCAGCCTGGTGGCCAGCGCCCTGGCGGCAGGCGGCCTGGATCCCACCTTCGTCATCGGCGGCCGGCTCAATTCCGCCGGGGTCAATGCCCGCCTGGGGCAGGGCGAGTTCCTGGTGGCGGAAGCGGATGAATCCGACGCCTCCTTCCTCTTCCTCTCGCCGGTGATCTCGGTCATCACCAACATCGATGCCGACCATATGGAAACCTACGGCCACGACTTCGGCAGGCTGAAGCAGACCTTCGTGGACTTCCTCCACCGCTTGCCCTTCTATGGCGTCGCCGTGCTCTGCCTGGACGACCCCAATGTGCGGGAGATCATGCCCCGGGTGGCGAAACAGATCATCACCTACGGCCTCGACCCGGAAGCCAACATCCGCGCCGAGAACATCCGCGCCGTGGACGGCCAGATGCACTTCGACTGCGTCAAGACCAACGGCAAGGTGGTGCGCTTCCCGGTGGTGCTCAATTTGCCGGGCATCCATAACGTCAAGAATGCTCTGGCCACCATTGCCGTTGCCACCGAAGTGGGCGTGGCCGATGCGGCCATCGTCCGCGCCCTGGTCGAATTCAAGGGCGTCGGCCGACGCTTCCAACGCTATGGCGAAGTGGCGCTGACCCATGGCGGCCAGGCGACCATCATCGACGACTACGGCCACCACCCGGTGGAAATGGCCGCCACCTTGGAAGCCGCCCGGGGCGCCTTCCCCGGCCGCCGCATCGTGTTGGCCTTCCAGCCCCACCGCTACACCCGCACCCGGGACTGCTTCGAGGATTTCGTCAAGGTGCTGAACGGCTGCGATGCCTTGTTGTTGGCGGAGGTTTACGCCGCCGGCGAGGCGCCCATCGTCGCTGCCGATGGACGCAGCCTGGCCCGGGCCATCCGCATCGCCGGCAAGGTGGAGCCGGTGTTCGTGGAGGACATCGCCAACCTGCCCCAGGCCATTCTCGATACCTGCCAGGACGGCGACGTGGTGATTACCATGGGCGCCGGGTCCATCGGCGGGGTGCCGGGCAAGTTGGCTGGCGGGTGACGTGATCGCAGGTCAAAAGACTCCGGTGGTTGGCAGCAGGTTCCCTCCCTTGACAAGGGGAGGGACAGGGAGGCGTTTGCAGTTCGCGCAGACCGTAACCTCCCCCGCCCCCCCCTTCGACCAGGCTCAGGACAGGCTTATCAGGGGGGAGCTCGCGTGTGGCGGTCGGCGATGACTTCTCTTCGCGGCGAACTGCGCAGCAACGAGCCCATGGGCAGACATGTGTCCTGGCGGGCCGGCGGGGCTGTGGATCGGGCTTATCTGCCTGCTGATCTGGAAGACCTGCAAGCCTTCCTTGCGCAATTGCCGGCCCACGAGCCGCTGTTGCTGGCGGGGCTGGGCAGCAACCTGCTGGTGCGGGACAAGGGCTTTCGCGGCACGGCCATCCTCACCCACGGCGCTTTGAAAACCCTGCGTCTGGAGCCGGACGGCCGCATCTACGCCGAAGCCGGGGTGGCCTCGCCCAAGGTGGCGCGTTTCGCCGCCAACCACGACCAGGCGGGGGCGGAGTTCCTGGCCGGCATCCCCGGCACCGTGGGCGGCGCCCTGGCCATGAATGCCGGTTGTTACGGTGGCGAGACCTGGCAGTTCGTGGACCGGGTGTTGATGCTGGCGCGGGATGGTGGTTTGCATGAGCGTTCCGCCGCCGAGTTCGACATCGGCTATCGCCATGTGGCCCAGGCCGTGGGCCGTGACGAAATTTTCGCCGCAGCCTGGTTCCGCTTTCCCGCCGGCGATGGGCATGGGGCGCGGGAACGCATCCGCGAGTTGCTGGAGAAGCGCATTGCCAGCCAGCCCCTGCAATTGCCCAATGCCGGTTCCGTGTTCCGCAACCCTCCCGGCGACCATGCCGCCCGCCTGATCGAGGCCGCTGGCCTGAAGGGCCTGGAGATAGACGGGGCAAGGGTTTCCGAAAAGCACGCTAATTTCATTGTTAATCCCCAGGGCAAGGCCACGGCATCTGGGATAGAAATGCTAATCGGCCGGATAAGGGCCGTCGTGGCCGAAAAATTCGGCGTGGAATTGATCCCGGAAGTGCGGATCGTGGGTGAGGAATGACGGTGGCGGAAAAGAAATTTGGCAAGGTGGCCGTGATGTTCGGCGGCGATTCCGACGAGCGGGAAGTCTCGTTGAAGAGCGGGTCCGTCGTGCTCAAGGCCCTGCGCGCCGCGGGAGTGGACGCCCATGCCTTCGACCCCCGGGAGAAACCGCTGTCCGCCCTTCGCGAGGAGAATTTCCAACGGGCCTTCATTGCCCTCCATGGTCGTGGCGGCGAGGATGGCACCCTGCAAGGCGCCTTGGAACTGATGGGTATCCCCTATACCGGCAGCGGCGTGTTGGCCTCGGCCCTGGGCATGGATAAGTGGCGCAGCAAGCTGGTGTGGCAGGCGGCGGGTATTCCCGTGCCGGAGTTCGTCGTGGTGGAGGAGCACAGCGACTTCGCCGCCGTCGAAAAGCAGTTGGGCCTGCCCCTGTTTGTGAAGCCCGCCAATGAAGGCTCCAGCATCGGCATCAGCAAGGTCAAGGAGGCCGGCGGCTTGGCTACGGCCTACCAGTTGGCGGCCCAGTACGACCGCATCGTCATCGCCGAGCGCTTCATGGCCGGCGGCGAGTTCACCGTGGGCATCCTCGGCCATGGCGACCAGGCCCGGGCCCTGCCGGTGATCCGCATCGTGCCCAAGGGCGAGTTCTACGATTACGACGCCAAGTACCTGCGCGACGACACCGAATACCGTATTCCTTCCGGCTTGAGCGAGGCCCAGGAGCAGGAGATGCAGGCCATGGCCCTCAAGGCTTTCGCCGTGCTGGGCTGCCGCGGCTGGGGCCGGGTGGACATGATGATGGACGGCGATGGCCGCATCGTCGCGCTGGAGGCCAATACGGCGCCGGGCATGACCGACCATTCCCTGGTGCCCATGGCGGCCAAGGCCGCGGGCCTGGATTTCCAGGCCCTGGTGGTTCGGGTATTGGAGGAGGCCCGCCTTGGCTAAAGACCCGGCGGCCAAATCTGCAAAGCCCTCCAAGCCTTCCCGGCCGGTGAAACCCGCCGTCGATGGCTTTTGGGACAAGCCGCCCCTGCTGAATTTCGTCGCCGATCTATTGATGCTGTTCGCCGTGGTCGCCCTGGCCTATGCCGCGGTGCTGGCGGCGCGGCAATTGCCGGTGTTCCCCCTGCGCCAGGTGGTGGTGCTGGGCAAGCTGGACCAAGTGACGCGGACCCAGGTGGAGTACGCCGCCCGTACGGCCCTGAACGGCAACTTCTTCACGGTGGATTTGAATGCCGTGCGTAGCACTTTCGAGAAGCTGCCCTGGGTGCGCCGCGCCGATGTACGCCGGCGCTGGCCCGACAGCATCGAGCTGACCATCGAGGAGCAGGTGGCCGCCGCCCGCTGGAAGCAGGCCGACGGCGAATACCGTCTGGTCAATACCTATGGCGAAGTGTTCGTCGCCGCGACGGAAGACAAGCTGCCCGTATTCGCCGGACCGGAAGGCCTGGCGTCGCAGATGCTGGCCCGGCAAAAGGAGTTCACCGTGGCGCTGGCCTCCCTGGGCCGCACGCCGGTGGAAGTGAATCTGTCCCCGCGCCAAGCCTGGCAGTTGCGCCTGGACGACGGCTTGTTGCTGGACCTGGGCCGGGAGGAAAGCAAACATCCGGTGGCGGAGCGGTTGCAACGTTTCGTCGCCAGTTATCCGGAGGTGCGCAACAAGCTGCATCTTCAGCCGACGCTGATCGACATGCGTTATCCCAACGGTTTCGCCCTGCGCCAGGGCGGACCGCAAAAATCATCGTGAGCCGCCCATGAGCAAGGAAACCCGAGAACTGATCGTCGGTCTGGATATTGGTACTTCCAAGATCGTCGCCATCGTCGCCGAACTGGACGACGAGGGACAGCTGGCCGTGCTGGGCATGGGCAGCCAGGACTCCGAAGGCCTGAAGAAGGGCATGGTGGTGAACATCGAAGCCACGGTGAATTCCATTTCCCGCGCCATCCAGGAAGTGGAACTGATGACCGGCTGCAAGGTGAAGGAGGTCTATACCGGCATCGCCGGCAGCCACATCAAGAGCAAGGACAGCAACGGCATGGCCGTGGTGAAGGACCGGGAGGTGACCCAGTTCGACGTGGAGCGGGCCATGGAAGCCGCTGCCGCCACGCCCATTTCCGCCGATGACCAGATCCTGCACACCCTGGTGCAGGAGTTCATCGTGGACGGCCAGGACGGCGTGAAGGAACCCATCGGCATGGACGCCAAGCGCCTGGAGGTGCGGGTGCACCTGGTGACTGGCGCTGTCACTGCCGTGCAGAACATCGTGAAGTGCGTGCATCGCTGTGGCTTGGAAGTGGTGGACCTGGTGCTGCAACCCCTGGCCTCGGGCCATGCGGTGCTAACGGAAGACGAAAAGGACGTGGGAGTCTGCCTGGTGGATATCGGCGGCGGCACCACCGACGTGGCCATCTTCACCCAGGGGGCGATCCGCCACACGGCGGTGATTCCCATCGCCGGCGACCAGTTGACCTCGGACATCAGCATCGCCCTGCGCACCTCCACCCAGGACGCCGAGGAGATCAAGATCGGCTACGGCGTGGCCCTGCAACAGTTGGCGGACCCGGAGGAGATGCTGGAGGTGCCCGGCGTCGGCGACCGTCCTGCCAGCAGCCTGTCACGGCAGACCCTGGCCGGTTTCATCCAGCCCCGGGTCGAGGAAATCCTGCAAAAGGTGCACGAGGAACTGGTGCGCAGCGGCTATGAGCGCCTGTTGCGGGCCGGCATCGTGCTCACCGGCGGTTCGGCGCAGATGCCGGGCATGATCGAACTGGGCGAGGAAATCTTCCACAACACGGTGAAGCTGGGCGCCCCCCACTATGAGGGGCCACTCAAGGAAGTCACCCGCAATCCCCGCTACTCCACTGCCATGGGGCTGCTGTTGGAAGGCCAGTCCCAGCGCAAGCGGGGCATCAAGGTGCGGGAGGGCAGTTCCTTCAAGCAGGTGCTGTCGAAGATGCGCTCCTGGTTCGAGAAGAATTTTTGAGTTGTAGTGTTCAGTGGTGTGCAGTGAGAAGTCATGACGATGAAGTGGAGGGCGGGAAACGTCCTTCTATTTCCCCGGTAAACAGCGGGGCCATCGTGGTGAAATCGGGAAAGACTATTGTTGGAGGCGAACATGTTTGAAATCGAGGAAGTGGTGGACCCCAGTCCCGCCAACACGACGATCATCAAGGTGATCGGTGTGGGCGGCGCAGGCGGTAACGCCGTGGAACACATGATCCGCGAAGGTGTGAACGGCGTTGAGTTCATCAGCGTCAACACCGACGCCCAGGCCCTGCGCCATTCCGGCGCCAGCCATAAGCTGCAACTGGGCCCCGGCCTGGGCGCGGGCGGCAAGCCTTCCAAGGCCAAGGAACTGGCGGAAGTGGATCGCGAGCAGATCGCCGAAACCCTGCGCGGCGCCCACATGGCCTTCATCACCGCCGGTATGGGCGGTGGCACCGGCACCGGCGCGGCGCCCATCGTGGCGGAAGTGGCCAAGGAATTGGGCATTCTCACCGTGGCCGTGGTGACGAAACCTTTCGAGTTCGAAGGCAACCGTATGCGCCTGGCCGAAGAGGGTCTGGCCGAGCTGTCCCAGCACGTGGACTCCCTCATCGTCATCCTCAACGAAAAGCTGATGGAAGTGATGGGCGAGGATGTGGGCATGAAGGACGCCTTCAAGGCTGCCGACAACGTGCTGAAGAATGCCGTGGGCGGCATCGCCGAAATCATCAATGTGCCCGGCCTGGTGAACGTCGACTTCGAAGACGTGCGCACCGTGATGGGCGAGATGGGCAAGGCCATGATGGGCTCCTCTACCGCCGCCGGCGTGGATCGCGCCCGCATCGCCGCCGAACAGGCCGTGGCCAGCCCGCTGCTGGAAGGCATCGAACTGTCCGGCGCCCGCGGCGTGCTGGTGAATATCACCGCCAGCCACTCCCTAGGCATGCGCGAAGTCAAGGAAGTCATGGCCACCATCCGCAACTATGCGGCGGAAGACGCTACCGTGATTTTCGGCACCGTGTTCGACGACGCCATGGAAGACAACCTGCGTGTCACCGTGGTGGCCACTGGTCTCGGCGGCAAGATGGTGAAAAAGCAACCTGTGCTGACCCAGGTGCCCAACGTCACCTATGGCTTGCGCACCGGTACCGACAATATGGTGGTGGATGCCAACGCTGGCAGCGCCGACGCCATGCCGGCCGTGCTGCACGGTCGCGGCGCCCGCAATGCCGCGGTGGAAGCCATGACCTCCAGCGGTATGGACAAATACGACATCCCGGCCTTCCTGCGCAAACAGGCGGACTGATCCTCGTATTACCAGCAAGCCCCGCGTCAGGGGGTGCGGCGGATCGCCTCCCGCCGTGGCCTTTGACGCGGGGTTTGCCTTTGTTGCAATGCTACAATTGCGCCTAACTCACTGATTTCACGAAGCCATGCTCAAGCAACGGACATTGAAGACGCTGGTGCGCACCACGGGGGTGGGCCTCCATTCGGGCGCCAAGGTCACCCTGGTGCTGCGTCCCGCCGCGCCGGATACCGGTGTCGTCTTCCATCGCGTTGACCTCGATCCCGTGGTGACCCTTAAGGCCGACCCCTTCGGCGTGGGCGACACCCGTATGGCCTCCTGCCTGGAGAAGGACGGCGCCAAGGTGGGCACGGTGGAGCACCTGATGTCCGCCCTGGCTGGCCTGGGCATCGACAACGTCCATGTGGACGTGGATGCCGCCGAGATTCCCATCATGGACGGATCGGCCTCCCCCTTCGTCTTCCTGCTGCAATCCGCCGGGATCGAGGAACAGAATGCGGCCAAGAAGTTCATCCGGGTCAAGAAGGCTGTGGAAGTGAAGGAAGGGGACAAGTGGGCCAAGCTGGAGCCCCACGACGGTTTCCGTCTGTCCTTTTCCATCATCTTCAACCATCCCGCCGTGGATCAGACGGGTAACACCACCACGGTGGATTTCGCCGACAACTCCTACATCCGCGAAGTGGCCCGGGCCCGTACCTTCGGCTTCACCCAGGATGTGGAAGCCCTGCGGGAGCAGGGCCTGGCCCTGGGCGGCAGCCTGGAAAACGCCATCGTGATGGACGAATATCGGGTGCTCAACGCAGAAGGCCTGCGCTACGCCGACGAGTTCGTCAAACATAAAGTGTTGGATGCGGTGGGGGATCTCTATCTGGCCGGCCATCCACTGCTGGCGGCCTTTTCCGCTCATAAATCGGGCCACGCCATGAATAACAAGCTGCTGCGCGCCTTGCTGGCCGACGAGACGGCTTGGGAACTGGTCACCTTCGAGGATGAGTCCAAAGCCCCTGCCACGGTGGTGCGGCTGTATCCCCAGGCCGCCTGAGAAAGTCGGCGGCGAAGGGAGGCGGTTATGTTCTTGATGCGCATCGCCGGCTTCCTGGCCGTGATCGTCGTGGCGGGCGGCATCCTCTGCTACCTCTTCACCGGCCAGCGCCGTTACCTGCAACTGGCCGGCCGGGTGGCCAAATGGGCCTTGATCTTCGTCCTACTGGTGTTCGGCCTGATGATCCTGGAGCGGATTATTGTTCTTTGACCTTCACCCGCCGGGTGAAGCGTTCCAGAGCGCCCTTGAGGGGCGAGTCCTCCGGGAGTTGTGAGGATAGCTTTTCAAGTCCTTGTTTTGCCATTGCTTTTAGGCTGCTGCCGACAACTGGTTGCGCCGCGGGACGAGGTTCCGCAGGTTGCACTTTGACCTGCACTTCGCTAATCTCCACCCCCACCTGACGAAAAACGTCGGTCAACCGGGGGGCCACCTGCCGAATTTTGGCTGCCGCAGCACCGCTGCTGGCGAGGATGACCACCACACCCTGCTTCACATTGGCCACGCGGCCAGAACGCACCAGCGCAGGCGGCACCGCCTGTTCATAGGCCCGCTGGAGCCGCATCAAACGACTTGCATGGGCCGAGAACCGGGCTAGACCGGAATCGGCATCGAGGAATTTGCCTAGGCTGTGAGCGGGCATCGAAATACATGAGAGGAGCAAGGCTTGCATATTATTCTCGTCTCCAACCGAATGACAACGCGTTCCGTCACCCTGACCCCCCTGCGTCTGTTGGGGATGTTGGTGTTGCTGACCCTGACGTTGATGAGCCTGTCTTCCCTGTTCTCCTATCTCACCGTGCGCTATGCGGCGGAAATCCGCCATCCCTTCCTGCAAACCGTGATCCGTATGGTGACGCTCCAGGAAACTCAGCGGAATCAGGAGTACATGAAGGAAAACCTCAAGGTCATGGCAATCAAGCTGGGGGAAATGCAAGCCCAGCTCACCCGGCTGGACACATTGGGGGACAGGTTGGCGATCCAGTCCGGCATCCGTCCTGCGGACGTGAAGGGCTCGGCCCCGGACAAGGGCGGCCAGGGCGGTCCTCTGGTGCTGCCCTCTGACTTGACCACCCAGGAGCTGCAAAGGGCGGTGGATGCCCTCGCCCAGCAGGTGGAGAATCGCACCGACTCCTTGACCTTGATCGAATCTGAATTGTTCGAGCAACGGGTGCGCAAGAACTTCCTGCCCACCACCTTGCCGGTGAACGTGCAATGGAACGCCTCCGCCTTCGGTTGGCGGGTGGATCCCTTCACCGGCCTGCGGGCCATGCATGAAGGCGTGGATTTCCCCGCCTCCGTGGGGACACCCATCATGGCAGCAGCCTCCGGCATCGTGGTGTCGGCCGAATGGCATCCGGAATACGGCAATGTGATCGAAATCGACCACGGCAACGAAATGACCACCCGCTACGCCCATGCCTCCAAACTGATGGCCAAGGTGGGCGATGTGGTCAAGCGCGGCCAGGTGATCGCCGAAGTCGGCTCCACTGGCCGCTCCACCGGGCCTCACCTACATTTCGAGGTGCGCTTCCGCGGCATCGCCCAGAATCCC
>RXJP01000160.1:0-19406 GCA_003963315.1 Rhodocyclaceae bacterium
AAGCTGGTGCCGGAACCATCGGCGCGACGCACCACACCGATGGGAGCGTCGGGCAGCTTGGATTTGGGATTGAGCTCGGCGATGGCCTTATCGTTCCACTTAACGATCTTGCCGAGGAAGATGTCGGCCAGCACGGCGCCGGTGAGCTTCAGCTCGCCGGGCTTGACGCCTTCCACGTTCATCACGGGCACCACGCCGCCGATCACGGTGGGGAACTGCATCAGGCCAGCCTTTTCCAGGTCTTCAGGCTTGAGGGGCATATCGGAAGCACCGAAATCCACGGTCTTGGCGGTGATCTGCTTGATGCCGCCGCCGGAGCCGATGGATTGATAGTTAATCTTGTTGCTGGTGGCCTTCTGGTAGGCGTCGGCCCACTTGGCGTAGATGGGGGCGGGAAAAGTCGCGCCGGCGCCGGTCACTTCGGCAGCCTGGACGCTACAGGCCAGGGTAAGGGCGGAAGCCAGGGCCAGCCATTTGCTTTTCTGAATCATGGTGTCACTCCGTTGTAAGGGATGGGATAAGACTCGGCGCAGTCTAAGGAGGCTCTGTGACAGGAGTGTTACACAGCCCCATTTTTCACGGCTTCGCGCCATAAATCTGAAACATCCTGGCAATAAGGCTGAAACCGTGAAGCACCACCATGACGGGATACCAAGTCCAATCATAGGAGTGCGTCATGTTGATCGAACGCCCAAACGAAGTCATCCTGGAAACCGAAGATTCCTTCCAGCATCCCCAATACCACGTCGGCCTCGCCCGTAGCGCCAGTGAAATCCGCGAAGCCCAGAAGTTGCGCTACCGCGTCTTCGCCGGCGAAATGGGCGCCCGCCTGCACTGCAAGGAAGAAGGCGTCGATAGCGACTTCTTCGACCCCTACTGCCAGCACCTGATCGTCCGCGACGAAGCCCAGGGCCGCATCGTCGGCACCTACCGCATCCTCACCCCCGAGGCGGCGCGCCAGGTGGGCGGTTATTACAGCGAAAGCGAGTTCGACCTGACCCGCTTCAACCACCTGCGTCCGCGTCTGGTGGAGTTAGGCCGTTCCTGCATCGATCCAGAGTATCGCAACGGCACGGTGATCGCCCTGTTGTGGATGAAGCTGGCCGAGTTCATGATCAAGAATGGTTACGAATACCTGATGGGCTGCGCCTCCATCGGCATGGCCGACGGCGGCCACAATGCGGCCAATCTGTTCGTTTCCCTGATCGACAAGCATCTTTCCCCCGTGGAATACCGGGGCTTCCCCCGCAACCGCCTGCCCTTCGAGCGTCTGGCCAACGGCCAGGGTTGCGAAGTACCGCCCCTGCTCAAAGGCTACCTGCGCGCTGGCGCCTGGATTTGCGGCGAGCCGGCCTGGGACCCGGATTTCAACAGCGCCGACCTGTTGGTGCTGCTGCCCATGTCCCGCATCAATCCCCGCTACGTGCGCCACTTCGTCAAGGGTTGAGACGCCGCCATGAATGCCCTGGACCTGGTGTTCCCTGAGGTGGAGGAAGTCGCAGCCCCGCAAGCGCCGGTAAAGCGCACCTCTGCGCTGCGGATTGCCCTGGTCAGCGACAAGGAACCCACCGCATTCCCCTGGGCACGCCATCTGGCCGAGGATCTCCATCGCCTCGGCCACCAGGTTCAATGGCTGCGACCGCGCAATCACCGCTGGGAAACCCCCGGCGAAGGCCTGATGGAAGTCCTGCTGCCCGCCCACCCTTCCCCGGCCCGGCTGGTGCACCACTGGCGACGCTATCCCCCCGACGTGGTCCATGTCCTCGGTAATGGTTATCTGGGCTGGGCGGCCACCCATACCGCACGCCAAATGGGGCTGCCGGTGACCTTCGCCGCCGACGCCCAACTGATCCATCAACCCCGTGCCGGAGACCATTGGCAGCAGCGACTGGCCCAGGGTTGGAAGCGCCATATCTGCCGCTCGGCGGATGCGGTGCTGGCCCCCACCTTCGTCGAGGTGCAGCAACTGCGGAAACAAGGCCTGCACCACCTGCGGGTGGCGGCACAGGGGGTGGATCTCCAGTTATGGAACCCCCAGCAGCGCTCTCATTTCCTGCGTCGCCAATGGGGGGTGCGCACCGGCACCCACGTGATGGCCCACCTCGGCCCGGTGGATAACGCCGATACCGTGGCCGGCCTGCGGGCCGCCATGGATGCCCTGCTCGCCCAGGATGCCGATGCCCGGCTGCTGCTGATCGATGCCGGCCGCATTCCCGCCCGCCTGCAAGCCCTGCGTCCCCTGCGGGGAGAGGATTGGCACGACCGTCCCCTGGGCCAACGCAACGCGGACCGCAAACCCACCCTGGCCGCCTTGCTGGCCTCGGCGGACATCCTGCTGATGCCTGCGCCGGAGGCGCGGCCGGAACTGATCCCCCACGGTTTGGCCTGTGGCCTCGCCCTGGTGGCCCGCTGTAGCGACCTCAGCCTCACCTATCTGGAAGACGGTCACAACGGCATCCTGGTAGGAGGCGCGCAGAGCACCGCCACCACACCGGGCGCCTATGGCGAGGCCGTTGTCCGCCTGCTGTCCCGCCCGACCGATCTGACCCGCTTACGCCTGCGGGCGCCCGCCTCCATCGCCCACCTGGAACGCAGCCATACCGCCGACCAATTGGCGCGCATCCTGAAGGAGGTGGCCCAGGGCCACGCCCGCCGCCTGCGGGCAGCCAATACCCTGGTCATCGCCACGGACTGAAACCTTCTGCAACATTCCGGCGCAAAAGGCCGCGCGCCGCGCCGCTACACTGGGCCCATTTCCGTTATCGAGGATTGGCCATGGCAGCCCCCCACCGTTTCCTACCTCTCTTTGCCGCCGCGCTGATCGC
Organism: Rhodocyclaceae bacterium; assembly: GCA_003963315.1. Lineage (GTDB taxonomy): Bacteria > Pseudomonadota > Gammaproteobacteria > Burkholderiales > Rhodocyclaceae > AWTP1-18. The sequence continues at coordinate 2,826 of RXJP01000160.1, forward strand.
CGCCATCGCGCTAGCGCCGGCCCCCACCCTGGCCGGCCTGCTGCTGGATAGGCTCAAAGCGAGACAATCGGAAAGACAAACGCCGAAGCCTGCCCCATCAGGGGCTACCATCCTGCGCGACATCGCCTACGGCAGCGACAGCCGGGAAACCCTGGACGTCTACCTGCCGCCCAGCAAAACCTCGGGGGCGCCGCTGATCTTCATGGTCCACGGCGGCGGTTGGCGCATCGGCGACAAGGGGCACGACAAGGTGGTGAACAACAAGACCGCCCGCTGGCTGCCGCGGGGCTTCATCTTCATTTCCATCAACTATCCGATGCTGCCCCAGGCCGATCCCCTGCACCAGGCCGACAGCGTGGCCCGAGCCCTGGCCTATGCCCAACGCCACGCGGCCGAATGGGGCGGCGATGGCGCACGCTTCGTCCTCATGGGCCATTCAGCAGGCGCGCATCTGGTGGCCCTACTCAATGCCAATCCCGCCCTAGCCCAGGGTGCGCAGCCCTGGCTCGGCACCATCTCCCTGGACAGCGGCGCCCTGGATGTGGCGCCCATCATGAAGGCGAGGCACCTGGCCCTTTATGACGACGCCTTCGGCAAGGATGAGGATTTCTGGCGTCGGGCCTCTCCCCTGCAAATCCTCACCCCCCTGGCGCCGCCCCTGTTGATGGTGTGTTCCAGCCGCCGCACGGACTCCTGCCCCCAGGCCGAAGCCTTAGCCCGCAAGGCAAAAAATCTTGGCGCCCTTGCATCGGTGCTGCCGGAAAACCTCTCCCATAGTGAGATCAATGAAACGCTGGGGCTGTCAAACGCCTATACCGAGAGTGTGGAAGCGTTCATGGCATCCTTGGACCCACATATCAAAGTCTTGTTGCCCAGGGATCGTTAGACGCGCAGCAAAGGCAGCGGTGCAAATCTCCCCCCCAGCACCGCTTGGGCGTCGACACCCCACCATCGTTCCAGGGCAGTGGCGTAAACACTGCGGAAGTCCACCGGGGCAGCAAGGTTGCCGTTGCCGTCCAACTGGTCCAACCGCGGCGCATCGCCGTAGAAGCCGCCCTTGACCCGGCCGCCCAGGGCGAAGTGCACGTTGGCCGTGCCGTGGTCGGTGCCATTGCTTTGATTTTCCTTGGGCCGTCGCCCGAACTCGGCGTAGGTGAGGATCAGGGTCTTGTCCCACAGGGCCAGCTCCTGCAATCCCGTCTTGAGGGCGGCCAAGCCGTCACCCAACTGGCGCAGCAGATTCGCCTGGGTGCCTGGCTGGTTCTGGTGGGTGTCGAAGCCGCCCAGGGTCAGTCGCAGGACGGCCACGCCTTTGCCCAAGGCCAGTACCTGGCAGGCGTTGCGCACCGTATTGCCGAAACCGTCCCGGGGAAATTCCGTGGCGAGTACGCGCCCCGGCCCCGCCGCCAACTGCCGCGCGGCCAGGCTAACGTCATCCTCCACCTTGAGCACATGGGCCAGGGCGGGATTGGCGCGGGGCGTAGCGCCGCCCGGCACGGCCAGACGCGCCTGACGCAGGAACTGCTCGGGATTGCCGAGGACGATAGCCCGATCGCCGCCGAACAGGGGACCCAGTTCCTGGCTGCCCAGCACCACGCCATCAGCCACGTAATCCGCCGGCGTGGGTTGGCGGGAAAAGCTGCGGGCCAGCCAGCCGTCGGCGAGGTATTCATCACTGCCGGAGGCCGTGTCCCAGATTTCGATGGAACGGAAATGGGACAAGTTGGGTTGGGGATAGCCCACGCCCTGGATCAAGGCCAGTTCCCCCTGCTGCCAAAGCGGCATCAGGCTTTGCAGGGCAGGATGGAAGCCGGCCTGCTCAGATAGTTGCAGCACTTCGTCGCGACGCAGGGCGATGCGGGGCCTCAAGGCGACATAGCTTGGGTCGGCGTAGGGCACGAGGGTGTTGAGGCCATCGTTGCCGCCCTTCAGCTCCACCAGGATCAACAAGCGTTGGTACGGGTTCCGCGCCGTGGCCCAGACCAGGGACGGCCCCAGGGTCACGGTTGACAATCCGGCAGCGCCCATCAGGGAGAGGAAGGCTCGGCGTTCCATGGCGGCTCCTATTTGAGTTGGCTCACCGGGTCCAGCAGCAGCGTCTTGACCCGTTCCCGCAGGGGCAGGCTGTCGTCCAACGGGGCACCCGCCGGCGCTGCGGAAAGTAGCGCGGTTTCCGGGCTCAGGTGAGCTTTGTCCAGGGCGTCGTTCCAACGGTCCAGGTCGAAGCGCATGGCGGCCAGGGCGCGCGCCATGCGCTGCCGTTCCCGATCGTCCTTGTCGCCGTTGTCACCCGATTCTGCCGCCCGCATCGCCATCTCACCGGCCCCGGAACTCTCCTCGCCCCGCAGCAGACGCTCCACCAACTGTTTGCGGGCAAGCAGGCTGTTGCTGTTGATCCAGGCGTCGCCGCCGGGCCAACCCTTGACATTGGGCGGCGCGAACAGATCCTGGCCCAATTGGCGTAGCGCCAGGGCCGTAGGCAGCGCGGGGATGTCCCGCATATCCAGGCTGCGGGCGGTGCCCACCACCCAATCCACCGGCGATTTCACCAAGGCGGCGCGGTTCTCCCGGGCCCAGAAAGCGGGGCTCATGAAGAGGCCGCGCAAGACCGTTTTGATGTCGTAGCCGGAGGTGCGGAACCCGGCGGCGATACGCTTCACCTGACGAGCGTCGGGCTCGGGGGAAACGAATTCCTTCCACAGTTTGTTGGTGACAAATTCGGCGGTTTCCGGTCGGGCCAACAGGATGTCCAACACGGCATCGCCATCGAAATTTCCCTGCTGGCCCAATACCGTTTTGACGCCATCGTCATGGATGAAAGGGCGCCACTTGTAGGCACCTGTCTCCGGCGCCACACTCCAACCGGTGAAGGCGCGGGCGGCTTCCTTGATGTCATGTTCGTCGTAGTGTCCTTCCCCCAGGGTGAAGAGCTCCATCACTTCCCGGGCGAAATTCTCGTTGGGCTGTCCCTTGCGGGAGTTGGCCGTATCCAGATAGACGAGCATGGCCGGCCCTTTGGCCACGGCGTGGAGCATGTCGGCGAAATTGCCCAGGGCGTAGCGTCGCAACAGCAGGTTCTGCTCCGCCATGAGCGCCGGACTCTTGACCTTTTCCAGGCTGGAAACGAAATGGTTGTGCCAAAACAGCGTCATATGCTCTGTCAGCGGCGAGGGCGTGGCCAGCATCTGCGCCACCCACCAGCCCCGCAGCCGCACCCCGCGCTGACGCTGGAGCCGTAGCAATTCCTTCTTGGCTTCGCCCTCTGCTTCGCGGAAACTTTTCGGAGACAGATAGGCGACCACGTCTTCCGGAGGCGGCGACAGCGGATTTTGCTGCGCCCCGGCCAGCAGGCGTTCCACGCCGTCCCGTCGGCTCAAGCGAGCCATGGCCGCAATTTCTTCCGGGCTGGCGCCGAAGCCGCTGCGGCTCAACAGGTGGCGGGCATCCTCGTTGCCCATGGGCGCTGCCTGGGCGGCCAGGGACAACAACAACGCCCCCATCCAGCCGACTGCGGAAATACAGCGCCAGGGTTTCATGTCACCCGCCCACCGCGAACACCGTCAGAAGCGGCGCGGCCTGTTGCCACCGGAAGGGCCGCCGCCCTCGGGACGGTCAAAGCGACGCGGACGCCCTTCGCCTTCCCCACCCGGCCGACCGCCCTCCCGTTCCTGGCGGCGCTCCTCGAAGCGCTGGCGCAGCTCCTGCCGCTGTTCCGGATTCATTTGTTGCCACCGCTCCCGCGCCTGCTCGCGGAACTGCTGGCGCTGCTCGGGGCTCATGGATTCCCGCCGTTCCCGAAACTCGTCCCGCAGGCGTTGACGATCTTCTGGAGAAGAGTTCTGCCACTGCTGGCGAACTTGATCGCGCAATTGTTCCCGCTGCTCCGGCGTCAATGCGGCAAGAGAACGGTCGGCCCAGAAATTTTCCTCGGCATGGAGCGGCCCCGCCGCCACCAGGCATACGCCGCCCAGTGCCAGATACCTCACGACACGCCTGCCGAATCGAATGAATTCCATGATCGCCCTTTCCTCACTTGCCATGGCTGCATTCTGCCCTGCCCATGTAACGGAGACATGGAGAAAAACCCCGGGATTGTTACCACTTGTAAACCGGGCGCCCCTGAGGGCGGGGCTTCTGCGATATTCTTGGCCCATGAATGAACGAGCCGCCAAAATCCTCATCGTCGACGACGACCTGCGCCTGCGCCAACTACTGGAACGCTACCTGCGCGACCAGGGTTTCACTTCCCGCTCGGTGGAGGACGCCGCCGCCATGGACCGTGCCCTGGGCCGGGAGCATTACGACCTGGTGGTGCTGGATTTGATGCTGCCCGGTGAGGACGGCCTGTCCATCTGCCGCCGGTTGCGGGCCATGGACGATGTGGTGGCCATCATCATGCTCACCGCCAAGGGCGAGGAAGTGGACCGCATCGTCGGCCTGGAAATGGGGGCCGACGACTACCTGCCCAAACCCTTCAATCCCCGCGAACTGGTGGCCCGCATCAACGCCGTGCTGCGGCGCCGTGTGGTGGCCGTACCGGGCGCGCCGGCGGAAGTGCCGGAGATCGTGACCTTCGGCGAATGCGCCCTGGACCTGGGCCGGCGCCTGCTCACCCGCAATGGCGAAGAACAGACCCTGACCACCGGCGAGTTCGCCCTGCTCAAGGTATTGGCCACCCATCCGCGCCAACCTCTGTCCCGCGACCGCTTGTCGGAACTGGCCCGGGGCAAGGAATACGGTGCCTTCGACCGCGCCATTGACGTGCAGGTGTCCCGCCTGCGCAAACTGGTGGAGCCCGATCCGGCCAGCCCCCGCCACATCCAGACGGTGCGCGGCTTCGGCTACGTGTTCGTGCCGGAATAATCCCCGCCCAAGCTGCAATGCCACGGACCCTGCTTGCCCGCCTGTTCCTGCTGCTGGCGGTGGTGATGACCCTGTCCGCCCTTTCCTGGGCCGGGATTTTTGTTTTCTCGGAGCGCCAACCCCGGGCCCGGCAATTGGCCCAACTGCTCTCCAGCGTTACCAACCTGACCCGGGCCGCCATCGTCGCCGCCGATCCCGCCCTGCGCCTGGAACTGCTCGACGCCCTGTCCCGGGACGAGGGGCTGCGCATTGACGCGGCCGACGACGACGAACCCATACCGCCCCCACCCAGCGACCCGATGCTGCAAATCACCCAGGAGCTGCTGCAACAGCAACTGGGGCCCCACACCTACCTGACCTTAGTGCGCAAGGGCGAGCAGGCCCTGTTCCTGCGCACCCAGATCGAGGGGGACGATTATTGGATCGCCCTGCCCCTGGAACGCCTGGGCCGCCCCCGCTCCCTGCAATGGATAGGCTGGGGCGCCCTGGCCGCAGCGGTGGCCTTGATGGCCGCCGCCGCCTTCGTCTCCCGTCTCACCCGCCCCCTGCGCAACCTGGCCCGGGCAGCGCGGCAGATCGGTGCCGGGGAACACCCGCCCCCGCTGCCGGAAGACGGCCCCGACGAATTGGCCACCGTGGCCCAGGCCTTCAATCAGATGGACGCCGACCTGAGTCGCCTCGACCAGGACCGGGCGCTGATCCTGGCCGGCGTCTCCCACGACCTGCGCACGCCCCTGACCCGCTTGCGCATGGGTATTGAAATGTCGGTGGAGGATGAGGAATCCCGCAACGCCATGAGCGCCGACGTGGAGGAGATGGACCGCACCATCGGCCAGTTCCTCGACTTCGCCCGTAGTGACGGCGGCGAAACCATGCAGGAAGTAGACCTCCATGCCATCCTGGCCGATTTGGCGGCGCAATACCAGCGCCGGCAGTTCCAGATAAGCGCCGAACTTTCCCCCATGCCGCCGCTCACCGGCCAGCCCCAAGCGCTGCGGCGCCTGGCGGCCAATCTGATCGATAACGCCTTGCGCTACGCGCCAGGACAAGCAGTGGATGTGGGCCTGGGCCGGGAAGGCAAGGACATCGTCCTCATCGTGGCCGACCGGGGGCCCGGCATTCCCCCGGATCAGGTGGAAAGACTGAAGCGCCCCTTCACCCAGTTGGATGACGCCCGCAGCAATACCGGCGGCGCCGGCCTGGGGCTGGCCATCGTCGAACGCATCCTGCGCCAGCACCGGGGCAGCCTCACCCTGCTGCCCCGGGAGGGCGGCGGCCTGCTGGCCCGTGTTACGATTCCCGCATCATGAGCACACCCGAAAACAAACCCAGCGTCTATGAACGCATCGGCGGCGAAGCCGCCATCCGCGCCTTGGTGCACCGTTTCTACGAGTTGATGGACACCCTCCCCGAAGCCTATGGCATCCGCAAGCTGCACCCCGATGACTTGTCGGGTTCGGAACAGAAGCTGTTCATGTACCTCTCCGGCTATCTGGGCGGCCCCAACCTGTACATCGAACAGTTCGGCCATCCCCGCCTCAGGGCGCGCCACATGCCCTTCCCCATCGACGGCGATGCACGGGACCAGTGGCTGATGTGCTTCAACCTGGCCATGGCTGAAGTGGTGCAGGACGAGCCCCTGCGCAAGGCCATCATGAAGCCCATCACCGATCTGGCGGATTTCATGCGCAACCAGGCGGAGCCAAGCAGCCCCGGCGAGCTGCCGATCCTCGGCAACGATCCCCACCAAGGCCACTGAACCATGGCTGAGCTGCTGTTCTACGAACGCGTCACCCCCATCGACAAGGACAAACACCGCCACCTGCGCATCGGTGAAATTCGCGATTACGCCTTCACCGCGAAGACCAATTCCGTCCCCCTGACCACGGTGGAATTCTTCGAGGCGGCGCGGGAATACCCCATCGTTTTCGCCGGGGATGCAGCAGCCCCGGTACCCGCCGCCCTGCTCGGCCTGCGCAGCGATGAAAACCTTTTCGTGGATGCAGCCGGCACTTGGCGCGCCCGCTATATCCCGGCCTTCGTCCGCCGCTACCCCTTCGTTCCCGCGCCGGCCGGCGAGCAATTGTTGGTCTGCATCGACGAACAGCACCCCGCCGTGGGTGACCCGACGGGACAGGCCTTATTCACCCAGGATGGCCAGCCAACCCCCTTCTTGCAAACCGCCATCCAGTTCATGCGTCAGTTCCAGGCCGAAGCGGAGCAAACCCGGCATTTCATGCTGAGGCTGAAGGCCCTGGGGCTGCTCCAGGAAGTGGCGGCGCGGGCCGAACTCAAATCCGGCGGCAGCTATCAATTGAACGGCTTTTCCGTGGTCAACGAAGCCCGCTACCGCGCCCTGGACAAGGACACGGTGGACGAGTTGTTCCGCAAGGGGTGGTTGGCCCTGATCGATGCCCATCTACTTTCCCTTGGCAACCTGGATGCCCTGGTGGACCGCCTTTCAGGCTCTTAAAGCCTGGAGCAACAGGGTAAGGCTTATCCATACCAGTGAAACAAACCGTCCATCCTGGGGTATGATTCGTAAGATTACTTAATAATCAACAAAATCCCGGAGCCAAGCCATGCTGTTTGTCCTCTACTACATCGTTGCCGTTTCCGTACTGGTCCTTCATTTCACTGGCGTCCTGGCCCGTAACAACTTGGAATGGATTGTCTTGGTATTGGCGGTCACTGTTTTCCCCGCCGTGATCTATCTTTAGTACCCCAATAACAATAAAAAAGCCCGCAGTCGCGGGCTTTTTTATTGTTCGGGAAGTCACTCAACAATGCCGGGCGACGAAATCCTTGATGGCGGTCGCATCCGCATCCATCACTTCCACCCGCTGAGGTAACTTCTCGATCCCTTCCAGGGCAACCGGGCGCACCGGATCCCGCCCCAGGGCCTCGCGGATGGTCTCGCTGAACTTCACTGCCTGGGCGGTTTCCAGCACCACCATGGACTGGCCGGGCTGGCGGTATTCCAGGGCCACCTTGAGGCCGTCGGCGGTATGAGTGTCGATCATCTGGCCATACTTTTCCCAGGTAGTGCGGATGGTTGCCAGCCGGTCGGCATGGGTGCTGCGGCCGGAGACAAAAGCGAAACCCGGCAGTCGTTCCCAATGGGGCGTCCCGCGCAGGTCGAAGGCACCGCCGGCGTCCACCTTGGCCCAGAGTTCGCGCACCACGGCCGCATTGCGCCCCACCAGGTCGAAGACGAAGCGCTCGAAGTTGGAAGCCTTGGAAATATCCATGGAGGGGCTGGAGGTGACGCTGGTTTCCGCCGTCTTGCGCGGGCGGTAGACGCCGGTCTTGAAGAATTCGTCCAGCACGTCGTTCTCGTTGGTGGCCAGCACCAGCTTGGCGATGGGGAGACCCATCTGGCGGGCGATGTGGCCGGCGCAGATGTTGCCGAAGTTACCGGAGGGCACGCAGTAGGCCACTTGCTCCTCGTTGCTCTTCGTCGCTTCGAAATAGCCCTTGAAGTAATAAACGATCTGGGCGGCGACCCGGGCCCAATTGATGGAATTCACCGCGCCGATCTTGTACTTGGCCTTGTAGGCGGCATCGTTGGAGGCAGCCTTGACGATGTCCTGGGCGTCGTCGAACATGCCGCGCACGGCGATGTTGTAGATGTTGGCATCCTGCAGGGAATACATCTGCGCCCGCTGGAAGGCACTCATCTTGCCGTCCGGCGAGAGCATGAAGACCTTCACATTGTGCTTGCCGCGCATGGCGTACTCGGCGGCGGAGCCGGTATCGCCGGAGGTGGCGCCGAGGATGTTGATGGTCTCGCCGCGCTTGTCCAGCACGTACTCGAACAGGTTGCCCAGCAACTGCATGGCCATGTCCTTGAAGGCCAGGGTCGGGCCGTTGGAAAGCTCCAGCAGCGCCAAACCCGATTCCAGTTCGGTCAGGGGCACAATGTCCTTGGCCGCTTCCGGCTTGCGCGCATAGGCGTACACCTGAGGGGTGTAAGTCTTGTGCACCAGGGCCTTGAGGTCGGCAGCAGGAATGTCGGTGATGTAGAGGGATAGCACTTCATAGGCCAGGTCGGCGTAGGAGAGGCCGCGCCAACGGGCCAGGGTCTCCTTGCTCACCTGGGGATAGGCCTCCGGCAGGTAAAGGCCGCCATCGGGAGCCAGGCCGCCGAGCAGGATGTCGCAGAAGGATTCGGCGGGGGACTGCCCGCGGGTGCTGATGTAGCGCATGGGTAAACCGTAGGGAAGAGTCGAAGCAGGACTTCGGGAAGGCCGCGATTATAGCGCCGGGGGCCGGTGCTCCGTGCCTAGCGGGTGCGCCCCGGCAGCAGGAGATACTCTTGGAACTGCGTGTCAGGTATCGGTCGGCTGAGCAGATAACCCTGCAGATAGTCGCAGCCCAAGGCAGCCAGCGCCGCCCGCTGCTCCTCGGTTTCCACCCCTTCGGCCACCACCTCCAGTCGCAGGCTGTGGGCCAGGGCGACGATACCGGTGACAATGGACGCAGCATCCTGATCGTGGATCATGTCCTGGACGAAGGAGCGGTCGATCTTCAGGGTGTCGGTGGGGAAACGTTTCAAATACCCGAGGGACGAATAGCCAGTGCCGAAGTCGTCAATGGCCAGGCGCACCCCCAGATTGCGCAATTGGTGCAGGGTGACGATGGTGTCCCGGGCATGCTCCATCAACACGCTTTCGGTGATTTCCAGGATCAGGGCGGAAGGCGGAAGACCGCTGGCCCTTAAGGCGGCCTGCACCATGGATACGACATCAGCAGCCTGCTCCAGTTGCCTTGCCGACAGGTTGACCGCAACATGAAGATCCGCCCCGCTAACGTCGCGCCAGGCCTTGGTTTGGGCGCAGGCCATGTTCAGCACCTGTTCCCCCAGGGCGACGATCAATCCCGTCTCTTCGGCCATGGGGATGAACTCGCCGGGTGCCACCAGGCCTCGACTGGGGTGCTGCCAGCGCACTAGGGCTTCCATGCCCACCAATTGGTTATCCACCGCCCGAAGCACCGGCTGGTAATACACGGTCAGCTCGTTGCGCTCCAGGGCGTGGCGCAGATCGGCTTCCAGCTTCAGATGGCCCGATATGGCCTGCTCCATGTTCGGTTCATAGAAGCACACGCGGGTGCTGCTTCGCTTGGCCCGGTACATGGCGGTATCGGCGCGACGCAGCAGGGAACTGACATCCTCGCCGTCGGTGGGGAAGAGGGCGATGCCGATACTCGCGTTGACGAAGATTTCGTGTTTTTCCACATCGAACGGCAGGGCCAGGGAGGCGCATATCTTCTGGGCCACGGCGCCAGCGGCCACAGCATCCGGCAGGTCGTTGAGCAGGATGGTGAATTCGTCGCCGCCCTGGCGGGCCACGCAGTCGCCGGCCCGGACGCAATTCTTGATGCGGGCCGCCACGGTTTGCAGCACGTTGTCGCCGACATCATGGCCCAGGGTGTCGTTGATGAATTTGAAACGGTCCAGATCGAGGAAAAGCACGCCGAAATTGATTTGATGGGTCGATGCACGTTCCACCGCCAGGTTCATCTGGCTGGTGAACATCAACCGGTTGGGTAACCCGGTGAGGGTATCGTTGTAGGCCAGGTGCTGCACATGGCGCTCGGCCCGGCTCACTTCCACCACCCTACGTACCCGCTGATTCACCACCGAGAGATGCAGGGGTTTGGGAATGTAATCACTGGCGCCAGCGGCGAACGCCCGCTCAATGGACAACCGGTCCTCCAGGGCAGTGATCATCAACACCGGAATGTTCTTCCATTGGGGGGACTGCTTGATGGCCGCACAAGCGGTAAAGCCATCCATGACCGGCATCATGGCGTCCATCAGGACGACATCGGGGATGCGGTAATCGAGGGAGGCCAAAGCCTCGGCGCCGTTGCCAGCCTCTTCGACCCGGAAATCGGCCCGCATGAGGGCGGAGCGTAGGGAAGACCGTGTGCTACGGTCGTCATCCACGATCAGCACCAAGGGCTGTGCATCGGACTGAGGCGACAGCGCTTTAGGCACCTCGGTAGCCAACTCGGCCCGCAGCAAGGGTTCCACCTGGGAATATTCGGCGTGAATACGATCCACCCAACGGCCAATGTCCGCCACCTGTCCGTGACCGGTCAGTTCCTCGATATTCCTGGCCGCGGCGGACAAGGGCAGGGCGCCCAGGTTTCCTGCCGCCCCCTTGACGGCATGGGCAGCGCGGCGCATGCCTTCCCAATCGCTTTCAGCCAAGCGCTGGGAAATATCCTCGAGGTAGCGCGGCATGTCTTCCAGGAAGGGGCGAATAGCCTCGACGATGCGGTCGCCCAGGGCATCCTTCAGGCTGCCGAAGGTTTGCCTGTTCAGCGGCGGGCCGGCGTTGTAATCGCCTATATGGTGCTGTTCCGGCTCGCTGACTTCACCACCCAGGGGCTTGGGTTGCCATGCCAACCAGCGTTTGAGCACTGCGGTCAGGGCATCCAGGGTCAAAGGTTTGGCCAGATGGTCGTCCATACCCGCCGCCAGGCACTTGGACACGTTGGCCGGTTGCGTATCGGCCGTCATGGCGACGATGGGGGTACGTTGTCCGTTCTCGGTTTCAATACTGCGAATGGCGGCGGTAGCCTCGAAACCGTCCATCTCCGGCATATTGCAATCCATGAGGACGAGATCCCAATCCTTCTGGCGGAACATGGTCACCGCCTCCAGGCCGTTGGGCGCCAGGTCCACTTCCGCCCCGAGCATTTCCAGCATGCGGGAAGCGATGATCTGGTTGGTGCGGTTGTCCTCCACCACCAGGACCCGGCGGGGCTTGTCCGCGCCTTGCGCCTGTTCCCCAGCAACCTCCTCGATGACGGCGTCCCGCGTCCCTTCCGTCAGGGGGAGCTCTATCCAGAAGCAGCTCCCCTCCCCCGGCTCGCTGGTAACACCGATCTCGCCCCCCATCAATTGGCTGAGCTTCTTGCAGATGGCCAAGCCGAGACCGCTGCCCCCGTAGCGCCGCGTGGTGGAAGCATCGGCCTGGGTGAAGGAATCGAATATCCGTTCCTGGACCCCGGGTTCGATGCCGATCCCGGTGTCGCACACATCAATACGCACCCGGCCTTCGCCTCCTGGCCGCGCAGACAGGGTCACGTTCCCCTGTTCAGTGAATTTGATGGCATTGGCCACCAGATTGATCAATATCTGGCGGATGCGCCCCGGATCGCCGCAAAAATATTCGGGCAAGGGTGGCATCACCGTCCACATCAGGGATATGCCTTTTCGTTGCGCTTCATGGGACAACAAATCGGTCACGCCGGCAAGCAGCTCCCGCATATCGAAACCGACCCGCTCCGGTTCGATCTTTTCCGCTTCAAGCCGGGAAAAATCCAGGATATTGTTGATGAGCTCCAGCAGGAAACGGGAGGAATCCCAGGCCAATTGGACGAGCTGTGCCTGGCGGGGCGGCAAGCCGCCATTCTTGAGCATATCCAGAGAGCCGATCACCCCGTTCAAGGGCGTGCGGATTTCATGGCTGATGGTAGCGGCGAACTCCGCTTTGAGATGGGCATATCGCACCGCTTCATCCCTGGATTTGCGCAGTTCCAACTCCCGCTCCTGCAGGACTTCCATCATGCTGTTGAAGGCATGGGCCATTTCAACGATGTCCTTGGGCCCCACCAGGGCCGCCGGTTCCACCGCTTCGCCCCGCTCGGCCTTACCCATTTTCCCCGCCAATTCGTCCAAGGGCCTGGTTAGCCGTTTGGACAAACTGCGGATGACCAATATGAGCGCCAAAGCCACGGCCAGGGAAATCACCAGGTTGACCATGAAAAAATCCCGGCTCATGCGCCGCAGCGTGTCCTTGCTCTGTATCACCCGGACGAAGCCCAGCACCTCCGCCTTGTGATCCTGCATCTCGAAGGGGGAGTTAGTTTCCTCCCGGGTCACCGGAGCAATGAAATACCAGCCCTTGCCATCCTCCTCTTCGACGAAGGGATTGGCCGCCTTGAGCTGAGCTTCGCTGGGAGAGGAGCGCGTCTCGACTGCGACCAGGGATCCTCTCGCCAATAACAGGCTGTTGTCCCGGGTGCGGACTTCAACGCCCGTGATATCAGGGAAAGCCAGGGCCGTATTCACCGCTTCGGTGGCGTTGTCGGCCGCGCCCAGCAACAAGGCCAAGCGGGTTTGCTGACTGAGACTTGCCGCCACCCGCAAGCCTTGGCTGACGAAATTCGCCTGCAGGCTGCGATCCGACTGCCATGACAGCAAGGCGGAGGAAATCAAGGCCAGGGAAAAGACCCCGAACGCCACCACGACGCTGAGCTGGCGCCTGAACGATCGGCCTTGGAGGAAGAAATTCCAGTTCGGCATATCCGGCATCAAGGTTCGGGGAAGGTCAGATTGAAGCTTTGCTGCTGCCGGCTGCTGAAGCGCAGCCCCAAGTGGCTCGCAGTACGCAAATTCACAGCCACCAACACATCACGCAGGGGCAACTGTCCCAATGCCCCACTACCGGAAAGACTATCAAGCGCCAAGGATGCCAGGTTGCGACCAAGTTGTGTGGTATCCGGATACAGGGAAAACAAGGCTCCCCGCTTGACGTGGGAAAGGTTGCTGGAAAAAACCGCCAGCCCCTTGGGCCAGGATTCCTGCAATACCAGGGGCAGCACGGTGGATTCGTCCACCGTGGTCACATCCTGGGGCAACCAGAGGGCGTCCCGACGGGGGTCGGCGGTAGCCAGGATGGATTGGTAGCGCGCCAGGGCCGTGGCTAAATCCCCGGCTTCCTCGGCAACCAACTCCAGGCCTGCTGCCCGGGCGGACTCCTTGGCCAGGCGAATCAACCATCCACTGTTGCGGGGGTCGAAGACCACATGTACCCGGGTGACTTCCGGCATCAAGGTCTTGAGCTTATCGAACAAAAGGCTGGGGGCCGGCGCCAGGCTCAGCAGGGTTAACTTGCGTCCATCGGCTTCCGGCACTGAAAGCAGGCCACCCGCGATAATCTTGAGATCGCCGTTGAGTGCCATCGCGGTCTTTAGCCCATTACGTCCCAGGGCGATAACGACTTTTACATCCTGACGCCGCAGGTCGTTGGCAATATCCTGAGGATTGACATTGGCGCTCACCATATAGCGAACCACCCGGTTTTTCGCCTTGTCGTCTATTCCATCCAGTATCTGGGTGAAGACGCTGCGGAACGGCTCGGCGGACTCGGGGTAGATCACCGCGATGTTGCCGCTGCCGACCACCGTCTCCGCCGCCAGACGGAGCAGGTTACGGGAAGGTAGGTCAGCCGCGAGGCGCATCTCCCATCCGGTGCCCGTCCTTGCCGACTTCCCGCTACGATCCACCCCGGGAGGAATGACCATCACATCCTGCCGTATTTCCGTATCCGCCAACGGAATCGACGGCGCGTGTCCCGCGCGACCTGCGTTGTCCCCTGAAGGAAAAGCGGCGCTCAATGTCGCCGCTCCTTGCGCCATAGGCGCCAACCCCAGCAGCGCAATAACTACACCGCGCAGGAATAGGGAATACATCACCTCGGCCCAAGGCTTGGTCTTTGACAATATTAGCGGTCTCTTACTTGTCATTCCGACAACCAAGCCCATCTCCTCGGGGCGATCCAAAACCCCATGTGGTCGACGCAGCCCGAGCACAGGGAATCAGTTCCGGTCGATCTATCAATTTTTTGCCGCTCCGCCCGTAACCGGAGGCCTTGGGCCGGGGCATGTTACCTCAACCCATGACCAAAGAATGTGCCGTAACGTGACTTCTAAACGACATCGTTTCACTTGAGCGCAGCATATTCATGTTGGACAGCCGGCAAAGCCCATTCACCACGGCATGACTCACAATCAAAATGCATCATGTCATAATATAACTTTTGACATAGTCTGCCGCCATATTCGTTTCGTCATACTCAGGCGAATATCCTATCGCCCACGGAGCCATAAATGCCTCATTCCACAGCACCATTGGCAACTCCGACTGACCCCTCGGCAGAAGTGGCCGACCTGATCGTCGCCTATCTGGAACAACTGGGGATCGAATATGTGTTCGGCGTGCCCGGCGGCGCCATCGAACCGCTCTATAACGCCCTCGCCCGCAGCGCCCGACGGGGCGGACCGCGCCCCGTGGTGGCCAGACACGAAGCCGGCGCCGCCTTCATGGCCGACGGCTACGCCCGCGAGACAGGGAAAATCGGGGTCTGCTGCGCCACCTCGGGGCCTGGCGCAACCAATCTGATCACCGGCGTGGCCTGCGCCCACGATAACGAAATTCCCCTCTTGGTCATTACTGGACAACCGGTCTTGCCGGCTTTTGGCAAACGTGCCTTGCAGGAATCCTCCTGTACGGGGATCAATGTCCTGGCCATGTTCCGCCATTGCACCTTGTACAACTCCCTGGTTTCCCATCCGGATCAGATCGAGCACAAATTGGTCGATGCCCTGCTGCATGCTGCGCGCTTCCCAATGGGCCCGACGCACCTCAGCATTCCGCTGGACATCATGCGCCACCCCTTGCCCAGCGCTATCCCCAGCTACGACATCCGGCCCAAGCTGTCGCCCAGGAACATGTTCGACCAGGAGGCCTTCGCCCACCTGGTCGAACGGGTGGATAACGCGAAGAAACCGGTGTTGCTCATCGGCGGCTGGTGTGGAAAGGCCGTGCCCGCCATTCTTGAATTCGCCAGTCGCCGGCAGATTCCTTTCGTCACTACGCCGGATGGAAAGGGACTGGTCCCCCCCCGCCATCCATGGCATCGGGGCGTGTTCGGTTTTGCCGGCCATGTTTCTGCGGATGCCGTATTGAGCGATCCTGAAATCGATCTGGTGTTGGCGGTGGGCACCACCATGAATGAATGGACCAGCAGCGGCTGGAGCAACTCTTTGCTCAACAACCGGCTGATACATATCGACGCTAATGACGACCACCTGATGCAGTCCCCCATGGCGGCTTTGCACGTACGCGGCAATATAAAAACCGTCTTCGACCAATTGCTGGCGCATCTGGACAGCCGCCCCCCTGTTTCAAGCAAAACAGTGAATCCCGAACCCGCAGACCCCCTCCGGTTTCTCACCGAGCAGGACAAGGCCGATCTCCTCGTCGGCACCACCCCCATCACGCCGCAACGACTGATGCACGAGCTCGGCAGGCATTTCCCGCCATCCACCCGCTACCTGGCCGACGCCGGCAATAGTGTGGCCTGGAGTGTCCACTACCTGACCCCCGAGGACCAGCGCCTCCAGGCGCGAAAGGGTGATGGCAAAGGCCGCGCCGCAAAGCGCCGTCAAAGCCACGGGGGCTGGCTGCGGGTCACCATGGACTTTGCGCCCATGGGCTGGGCCATAGGCGGCGCCGTGGGCACCGCCATGGGCAATCCGGACGTACCGGTGGTCTGTCTCACCGGCGATGGCAGCATGCTGATGAACGGTCAGGAGATTTCCGTGGCCGTGGCCGAGAAGCTCACCGTGATCTATGTCGTGCTCAACGACCAGGCCCTGGGCATGGTCAAGCACGGCCAACGACTCGCCGGCGCGGAGCCCATAGCCTTCGCGTTACCCCCCACTGATTTCGCCGCCATGGCCCGGGCCATGGGCGCGGAAGGCATCACCCTTCACAGCCCTGAAGATTTCGCCGCCCTGGATATCAATGCCATGACAAAGCGCAAAGGCCCCACCCTGCTGGACGTACATATCGACCCCGAGCAGGTGCCCCCCATGAACCTACGCATGCGCGTCCTGGGAACGGCGGTATGACCC
>RXJP01000160.1:19456-19841 GCA_003963315.1 Rhodocyclaceae bacterium
AGCCCGAAGCGGACAATCCCTTCGCCACCCGGAAAGCCCTCTGCCGCGGTTACGACGTATATGGCGAGATGCTGGGCAATGCCCGTTGGGTGGACATGCTTTACCTGCTGTTCAAGGAAGACGCGCCCAATCGCGCAGAAGCCGACCTGTTGGAAAACCTGGCCGTAGCCCTGGCAAACCCCGGACCGCGGGATGCGGCGGTGCATGCCGCCATGTGCGGCGGCGTGGGCGGCTCCACAGCCGCTGCCTGCCTGATGGCCGCTTTGGCTACCGGCGCTGGCGGTTACGGCGGCGGACGGGAGATCAAGCTCGCCATGGCTACCTGGCAAGCCAACCGCCAGGACCTCGCCCTCTGGAAAACCAGCAAGGCAATGCCGCCGGCCAT
>RXJP01000160.1:19891-20308 GCA_003963315.1 Rhodocyclaceae bacterium
CCTGAGCATGCCCCCGGCTTCGACCCCCACGGCGTCAGCACCGCCACCACCATCCTACAAACCCTCCACTGCCTGGCCGACCGCAGCCCGGGCCCCTGCCTGCCCTGGCTGAAACAGCATCGCCAAACCCTGGAAGCGGTCGCCGGCTGTCCACTTGCCTTGACAGGCGTGGCGGCGGCCACCTTCACCGACCTGGGCTTCGACCCGGAGCAGGGGGAAATGCTTTACCTGCTGCTGCGGCTGCCGGGCGCCGCAGCCCACGCCCTGGAGCAGAGCCGCCTGGGTCATAAGAAATTCCCCTTCTTTGAGATCGAACTGGAAACCACATCCGCAGGAGAGAGGCTATGACCCCGCAGCCCGATACCCACGGCCCCGCCGCCCTGCAAAACCATGTCGGCAAAGTCCGCTCCCGCATGG
>RXJP01000160.1:20358-32953 GCA_003963315.1 Rhodocyclaceae bacterium
CCGGCAGCCACGTGATTTTTCGCGGTCAGGATTTGCATGCCGACCTGAAGGACATGGACTGGGTGGAACTCTTCGTCTTCGGCATCACCGGCCGGCGCTTCACGCCGGAACAACTGCGGTTGATGCATGCCCTCTGGACCTACACCAGCTACCCGGATACACGGATATGGAATAACCGGGTTGCCGCCTTGGCAGGCAGCGCGCGTAGCAGCGGCACCCTCGCCATGGCGGCAGCCCTAGCCGTTTCGGAAGCGTCCATCTATGGGCGGGGTATCGACATTCGCGCCATTGAATTCCTGTATCGGGCCCAAAAACATCTGGACGCTGGAGGGAATCTTGATGACTTGGTCAGCCGAGAACTCAAGAAGCAAAGGAGCATCGCAGGCTATGGGAGGCCGCTAATCTCGGTCGATGAGCGCATCGCTCCCCTTCTCGCCCTGGCCCACAAGGAAAAACTGGATCAAGGTCCATTCTTGCAACTTGCATATTCCCTTGACGAAGTTCTCGAACGAGGTCGCTGGCGGTTACGCATGAACTACGCGGGGTTAGCAGCAGCCCTCGCGGCAGACTTTGGCCTCTCCCCCAGGGAGTACTACCTCTATCTATTTCCGGCATTCTTGGCCGGCATGACACCTTGCCACCTTGAAGCACTGGAGCGAACAGAAGGGACATTGCTTCCCCTTCCCTGCTCCCTCCTTGATTACCAAGGTCCGACACAGCGAACCTGGCGCCATCACAACGAAAGCTGAGAAAAATATGGACACCTCGCCCAGCAGCACCCATCACCCCTTACCCGTCAAGGCAATAAATACTGTCCTTGGACTCCTCAATACTTTCGGCTTGGGGAAAGTCGATATTTCCTTATCCGCACTACTCAATACCGCACAACAGGAAACAGGTCTTCATAGCCTTGGTGACGAGCACTTCATGCCTGCATTAAAAATGCTCCTTGAAGACCTCCAAACCTATGCGGACCTCAATCCCTTTGGCCGCCTGCATGCAAAGGCCACGGTACTCAATGCCCTTAAAAACCAGCTATGGGCAAACGCCTGTTATGAAGAGCACCCTGAACTTGCCAGCAAGCAGATTTCCGATCCTGTAATCATCATTGGCCCCGTGCGGTCAGGAACAACTCGGTTGCAGCGCATGCTGGCATCCGACCGCCGTTTTCAACACTTAACAGCCTGGGAAGGTTTCAACCCGGCCCCTCGTCCCAACCTCCACGATGCCGGTCGTGAACAGCGGAGACAAGAAGTCGTCAAATTCCTGAGCGCAGGCGAGAAAATCAACCCAGGCGCTTTTGCAGCCCATCCAATGGATGCGGACGCCGCCGATGAAGAGATATTGCTGCTCAATCAATCCTTTGCTGGACTGTCCTATGCGGCGCTCTACCATGTCCCAACATTCACTGAACAACTACTGGAACACGAACCTGTTGCAGCTTACGCATCCATGGCGCGCATGCTCAATCTCGTTACGTGGACCAGGAATAAAACCGATATCAGACCTTGGATTTTGAAGACGCCGCAACACATGCTGCATTTGAACACTTTGCTGCAAACCTTCCCCAAAGCCAAACTAATCTTCATTCATCGCGACCCGATCAAAACTGTTGCTTCAACTTTGTCTCTCGCTTGGAATTTCTCGGTACTCAATACCAACGCCCCTCGTAGAGCCGCTATTCGGGATACGTGGATGCGCCTGTGCGAAACCATGGCCCAACGCTGCATTGCAGCCCGGAATACACTGCCAGCCGATCAGCAATGCGATGTCTATTACGACGAAATGAACAAGGACTGGCCCGCCGTCATGGAGAGAATCTATGGCTTCATCGGCTTGGAGTACACGCCGGAGGCAAAAAAAGCCATGGGCGACTGGCTCACGGCCAGCGAAAGCGCCAACATTCACGGCAATCACAGGTATGATCTCGCCGACTACGGTTTATCGCCTGGAGAAGTAGATGCGAGGATGCGGTTCTACCGTGACCAGTATCAAATCCCTTACGAATCCGGACGCCCGTAACGAAAATATAAGTGGCCATCCACATTCTTGATCGAGGGGAAAGATGAATCCGCCTATCCGCAATTCCCTGATTGCGCTGGCCCTCGCGGCCCTCTACCTGCCCTGCGCCTTCGCCCAGAGCGAAGAGGATGAAGAGTTGGCACTGGTCTACGGCGATAAAAACACCGTCAGCATCGCCACCGGAAGTAAGCAGCCCCTGCGCCGCGCGCCGGCCGTGGCAACCGTCATTACCGCGGAAGACATTGCCGCAATGGGAGCCACCGATCTGGACCAAGTGCTGGAAACGGTGCCCGGGGTTCATGTCGCCCGCAACAGCGTAGCTTACGGACCGATCTACACTATCCGTGGCGTATATAGCACAAACAATCCGCAAACCCTGATGTTACAAAACGGCGTTCCCACTACCGCCATGTTCACCGGCGGCAAGGGCAACGCTTGGGGCGGCCTGCCCCTGGAAAACATTTCCCGCATTGAGATCATCCGCGGCCCTGGTTCGGCTTTGTACGGTGCCGACGCCTATTCGGGGGTGATCAACATCGTCACCAAGACGGCGGCCGAAATCAACGGCACCCAAGTAGGCTTGCGTCTGGGCTCTGAAAACACCCAGGATGCCTGGATCAGCCATGGCGGCGACCTGGGGCCCTTCCAGGTTGCCGCCTACCTGAGGGTCGGCAGCACCGACGGCATCCGTGAAACCATAGACCGGGATGCAACCCGGCCCGTGTCGGCCTCCCTGGCGCCGGGCTCGGTGAATACAGGCAACCAGGCTATCGATGGAAATCTCGACCTCTCCCTGGAAAAATGGCGCTGGCGTTTCAACTACAAACTGAGGGATGACGTCGGCACCGGCGCCGGCATTTCCCAGGCACTGGATCCTGTGGGCCAGGCCAGGAGCGAGCGCATCTTGTCCGACTTGTCCTGGGCCGATCCTCAATTCGCCAAGGATTGGGGGCTGGGCGCCACCGCCAGCTACATGCAATACAACGACACCGTGCCCGTCCCTTTCTACCTGAGACCAGCGGGTCAGGCAGGCTTTCCCAACGGCATGATCGGCGCACCGGAAAAGTGGGAGCGTCAATTCCGCCTCTCCGGCTATGCCACCTATACCGGCTTTGCCGACCACAGCCTGCGTTTCGGCATCGGACATGACGACCTGAACCTGTACAAGACCAGGGAACGGAAAAATTTCACCGCAACCTTCACGCCGCTTCCCGCAGTAGTGGATGCGGGCCCCGGGTCGATCTTCATGTTGCCCCAACGACGCAAAGTCAGCTACCTCTACGCCCAGGATGAATGGCAGTTTGCCCCTGACTGGGCCCTTACCGCAGGCTTGCGGCGTGACATCTATTCCGATTTCGGCGCCACCAACAATCCCCGCTTGGCGCTGGTGTGGGATGCCGCTTATACGCTGACGGCAAAATTACTTTATGGTCGCGCCTTCCGCGCCCCGTCCTTCGCGGAGGAATACAGCATCAACAATCCGGTTGCCGCGGGCAACCCCAATCTGCGTCCGGAAACCAACAGCACCATGGAAGCTGTCCTGAACTGGCGCCCCAACCAGCAGTGGGAATTCAACCTGAGCACCTTCCATTACGAGATGAAGGACATCATCCGTATCCCGGTCGGCGGCACCGCCTACGCCAACACCGGCAACCAAGTCGGGACCGGCATGGAACTGGAAGCTGTCTGGAATGTTTCGCGAAATCTCAACTTGAGCGGCCACATCGCCCATCAACACTCGATCGATGAAACCACCCAACAGGACGCCGGTTACGCCCCGCGCAACCATGTCTATGGTCGTGCGGATTGGCGCTACTCCAACGATTGGCTGCTGAGCAGCCAGGTGAACTGGGTTGCGGACCGCAAGCGGCCTCCAGGGGATAGCCGCACCCCCGTCCCCGACTACACCACGCTGGATGTCACGGCACGGACCAGTCTGAAAACCATCGGCTGGGAATTGGCAGCCTCCATCCGTAATCTGCTAGACGAAAAAGTGGTTGAGCCCAGCCTGCCCCTTAGCGCTACGGGTGTCGGCATCCCCAACGACCTCCCCATGGCGCGTCGTACCTTTTACGTACAGTTGCTCTATCGGATGTAACGCCTAGGCTGGAATCTGGAACTAGCCCAGCGCCAACTGAGCCTTCACATAAGCCACCAACTGATCCAGGCTCTGCGCCACCGATTGTCCCCCGGTATCGATCACAAGCTCGGCTGCCAGGGGGACTTCGTAGGGTGCATCCACCCCGGTGAAATCCGGCAGCTTGCCGGCCCTGGCCTTGCGATACAGCCCTTTCGGGTCCCGCGCCTCACAGGTCTGTAAATCCGTGGCGACATGGACTTCGTGGAAAGATGTGCGTTGGGCGGCGGCCCGGGCCATTTCCCGGTCCTTGCGATAGGGGGAGATGAAAGCAGTGATACAGATCAGGCCGGCATCGGCGAACAGCGCGGCCACTTCCCCTACGCGGCGGATATTTTCGCTGCGATCCTCCGGAGAAAATCCCAGGTTGGCGTTCAGGCCATGGCGGATATTGTCACCATCCAGGGTGTAGCAGGCGTAGCCCAGGGCCAATAGACGGGCTTCCAGTCCCATGGCCAAGGTGGATTTGCCTGCTGCCGACAGGCCGGTCAACCAGATTACAGCGCCATCGTGCCCAAAGCGGCGGCGGCGGTCGGTCTGGTCGATATGGTGGGCGACCGCGGTGAGGTTGGTGTTGGAGTTCGTCATAGGGGCGGAATAATACCAGCGTGATTACCTAGCCTGCCCCTTTGCCCACGATAGTAAAAAGGCCGCTGCGGATGCCTCCGGCAGCGGCCTTTGTTCTCGAAGAAAGCGACTAGCCCAACATGCCCAATGCCTTGGGCAGGGCCAGGGACATGGTCGGCCAATAGGTAACCATCATCAGGAACACCAGCATGGTCAATAACCAGGGCCACACCGCCACGGTCAATTCGGTAATGCCCATCTTGGTGATACCCGAGGCCACGTAGAGATTGAGACCCACCGGCGGGTGGCACATGCCCACTTCCATGTTCACCGTCATCATGATGCCGAAGTGCACCGGGTCGATGCCCAATTTCATGGCGACGGGGAAGAGGATGGGCGCCAGGATCAGCACGATGGAGGACGGCTCCATCACATTGCCCGCCAACAGCAGCATCACGTTCACCGCCAGCAGGAAACTGACGGGCCCCAGCCCCATATCCAGCAGCCATTGCGCCAGCAATTGGGGAATGTTCTCGTTGGCCATGATGAAGGAGAACAGCACCGCGTTGGTGATGATGTAGAGCAGCATCGCCGACATGTTGGCCGAATCCAGCAGCACCTTGGGCACCTTGGACAGGGGCATGTCCTTGTAGACGAAGATGGCCACGATGAAGGCATACACCGCCGCCATGGCGGCCGCTTCGGTGGGGGTGAAGATGCCGGTGTAAATGCCGCCCATCACCACCACGATCAGGAACAAGCCCCAGAAGGATTCCCGCAAGGCCTTCATCCGCTGGGCCCAGGAAGCCTTGGGCTGACGGGGATAGTCGAACTTCTTCGCCCGGTACCACGTCATGGCGCCCAGGAGGGTCGCCAGCACCACCCCCGGCACCACCCCCGCCATGAACAGCGCCCCCACCGAGGTGTTGGTTGCCACCGCGTACATCACCATGACGATGGAGGGTGGAATCAATATTCCCAATGCCCCGGAGGTAGTGACGATGCCGGCTCCGAACTTTTTAGGAAACCCGGCCTTGACCATGGCCGGCAACAGGATGGAGCCGATGGCCACCACCGTTGCCGGACTGGACCCGGAAATCGCCGCGAATAGGGCGCAGGCCAATACCCCCGCCAGCCCCAGGCCGCCATGCCAATGGCCCACCATCACCGTAGCGAAATTGATCATGCGCCTGGCCACGCCGCCGTGGGTGAGGAAGTTGCCCGCCAGGATGAAGAACGGGATCGCCATGATCTCGAACTTCTCGATACCGGTGAACAACTTCAGCGCCACCGATTCGATGGGCACCTGAGTCATGGTGAACAGGAAAGTCAGGACCGTCAGGCCCAGGGAAATGGAGATGGGCATGCCGGTGAGCATGAGCGCGATCAGCAGGCCAAAGATGATGAGCGTATTCATGACTGGCCTCCCTTCCCGGCGTGGGGATGCAAGTTGTCATCCAGGTTGTAGGGCACGATGTCCTCGTCCTCCTCTTCAATGCCTTCCACATGGCCGTGGTCATGGTGGGGCAGGTCGCCCGTCTTGACGAAGTTCCAGGCCACTTGCAGGAAGCGGAAGCACATCAGGCTGGAACCACAGGGGATGGCCAGGTACACCAGCCACATGGGCAACTCCAGATCGGCGGAGGTTTGATCGGTGTGGCCGATCTCCCAGACGAAATTAGCGCCCAAGGTTGCCACCGTCCCGGTGAACAACGCACCGGCGAGCAGGCCGAAGATGATGAATTTGCCGCGCATGGCCGGTTGCAGACGGTTGATCAGCACATCGACACCCACATGGATGCCGGTGCGCACGCCGTAGGCGGCGCCGAACTTGGCCATCCAGACGAACATATAGATGCACAGCTCCTGGGCCCAGGAGAGGTTGATCTCCAGCAGGAAGTCCTGCATGGCAGGCCAGGGAACGCCCGACAGATAGCGATGCACCACCGCCACGAAAATCAGCAGGGTCGCCGCCGCCATTAGGGTGGCGATGATCCACTCCTCCAGACGATCGAGAATTTTCAGCATGGGTCCATCCTTATGCAGACAGGGGAGCGGGCTGCCCACCGGTGGCAGCCCACATTTGAAGGATTACTGCTTGGCCGGGTCGAACCCGGTTTCCTTGTAGATGGACTGGATCAATTCCTTGCCGATGCGCCCTTCCTGGTCCTTGTGCACCTTGACCAAGGCCTTCGCCCATACGGACTTTTCCGCATCGCTCAGTGCGATCACCTGGGTCTTGCCGGACTTCTTCACCTTGTCCAGGGATTCGGCATTCTCGGTCGCCGCAATGGCATTGGCGTAGCGGGTGGCATCCTTCATCGCCCCTTCCAACTGGGTGCGGATGTCGGCAGGCAAACCGTCCCAGAACTTCTTGTTCACGATCACCGCGTACCCCAGGTAGCCGTGGTCGGACACCATCAGGTACTTCTGCACCTCATGCATCTTCTGGGTGTAGAAGTTGGAAACAGGGTTTTCGGTGCCGTCCACCACGCCTGTCTGCAAGGCCTGGTACACCTCGGAGAAAGCCATCACCTGGGGGGTTGCGCCCAGCGCCCGCATTTCGGCATCCAACACTTTGGACGACTGGATACGCATCTTCAGTCCGCGGAAATCGGCAGGGGTCTTGAGGGGCTTGTTGGCGCTCATTTCCTTGAAACCGTTGTCCCAATACGCCAGGCCGACAATGCCCTTGGGCTCCAGCTTCTTCAACAGGCCTTGACCAATGGGGCCTTCCGTCACCCGGTGCAATGAGGAATAGCCGTTGAACAGGTAGGGCAGGTCGAACACCTCGAACTCCTTCACCCCCAGGGGTCCGAATTTGGCCAAGGAAGGCGCCAGCATCTGCACCGAACCCAATTGCAAGGCTTCCAGTTCCTCCTTGTCCTTGTAGAGCTGGCTGTTGGGATAGACCTCCACCTTCACCTTGCCGTTGGTGCGCTCCTCGGCAAGTTTCTTGAAGCGCTCGGCAGCCAAGCCCTTGGGAGTATCCACAGCCACCACATGGCTGAACTTGATGACGATGGGCTGCTGGGCAAAGGCACCCAACGCCAGGGAGGCCATGGCCAGGCCGAGTAACGCGGTACGGAATTTCATGATTTTTATCCTCCAAATGGTCCGAATCTGCAACGGGGACTTCTTCGACGCTTGGCATTCTGAAAACTTTCCGTCACCGGGGAAATTGTGGTTTTCCGCAATACATCCCCAGTGCCGACGGATGGGAATATCCCCTTGCGGTTTTCCTCAATGCCGCGACCGTCCCCCCGGAGGTACCATCTCGACCATGAACAAGGCCTCCGTTCCCCTGCCGGAACTGCTCCACATACGCTGGCTCTGGCTGCTGCCAAGGCTGGCCTTCGTCCTGTTCGCCCTGGTGGTAGCAGCCCTGCTCTGGCTTTCCAACCGTTCCGGCAATGAGGAGCAGCGCGCCACGCTCATCAGCGACATGCTCTGGCTGGAACAGGTTTTCCAATTTCAACTGGCCCGAAACGAAGAACTGCTGGGGGAAATCGGCCCCCGTCAGGCCGGCGATGCCACCCTGTTTACCGCCCATGCCCGCTCCCTGCTGGGCAACCAGACCGGCCTGAAACAAATTCGCTGGCTGGATGGGTCTGGCAAACAACGCCACGCGCTGCCCAGCGCAGAAAGCACCCCGCCCATGGATCAGCACCTGCAACTGGCCCGTTCCCTGGGCAAAGCGGTGTATGGCGTCCCCTACGTCCTGGATCGGGAAGATTGGCGCATCGACGTATTCGTGCCCCTGTTCCGCAATGACCGCTTTGTCGGCACCGTGGTGGGCAGCTACGCCGTACAACGCATGCTGGAAGAGGCGGTGCCCTGGTGGCTGGTGCAACGCTACCGCATCATCGTCACCGACACCCCGGGGCGCATCCTCGCCAGTCGCGCCATCGGCAATGACACGGCGGATGAACGCAGCTACCAACTGGCTTTCGATCCGCCGGGTCAGGGCCTTTACCTGCAGGCCACCCCCTACCGCGCCGTGCTGCCCTGGGCCGCGCCCGTCCTGTCCGCCTCCCTGGTGCTGCTGGCCGGCGCCGTGCTGTGGAGTTTCTGGGCCTTGCGCCGCCATGTGCAGCGCCGCTTGGCGGCGGAACAGGCCCTGCGGGAGGAACACGCCTTCCGCCAGGCGATGGAAGACTCCCTGGATACCGGCCTGCGCGCCAGAGACCTGGAAGGACGCATCACCCATGTGAACCCGGCCTTCTGCCGCATGGTGGGCTGGAGCGCCGATGAGTTGATCGGCCGCCTGCCCCCCATGCCCTATTGGGCCGAGGAAGAAAAGGAGACGGCCCAAGCCCTGTCGGACAGCATCCTCGCCGGGCAGGGGCCACGCACCGGCTATGAGGTTCTCTACAAGCGGCGCAACGGAGAGACTTTCACGGCCCTGGTGCACACCACGCCCTTGATCGACACCCAGGGCATACAAAGCGGGTGGATGAGTTCGGTGGTGGACATCACCGCGCAAAAGCAAGCGGAGGAACACGCCCGGCAACAACAGGAACGCCTGCAAACCACGGTGCGCCTGGTCACCATGGGGGAAATGGCCTCCAGCTTGGCCCACGAACTCAACCAGCCCCTGGCCGCCATCGCCAGCTACAACACCGGCTGCCTCAATCTGCTGGAAGCTGCAAAGGACGATCCGAGCAAGATGGAACTGCGCGACATCGAATCCGCCCTGCGCAAAAGCGCGGAACAGGCCCAACGGGCGGGACGCATCATCCGCCGCATCTACGAATTCGTGCGCCGCTCGGAACCCAGATCGGAACCGCTGGACGTAGCGGAACTGTTGGAGGAGGTCGCGGGCTTCGTCGAAGCCGATGCCAAGCGCAAGCAAGTCAAGCTGACACTGCACCTGGCCCGTCCGCTGCCCGCACTCACCGGCGACCGCATCCTGCTGGCCCAGGCCCTGCTCAACCTGATCCGCAACGGCATCGATGCCGCCCGGGAATCGGACACATCGCCGCGCCGGGTGGACATCCGCGCCGCCCGGGAGGACGATCAAATTCACATCCGTATCCTCGACAGCGGCCAGGGCATCGCCTCCGAACTCGTCCATCGCCTGTTCGAACCCTTCCACACCACCAAGTCCGAAGGCATGGGCATGGGCCTCAAGATTTGCCGCTCTGTGGTGGAAGGCCACAAGGGCCGCCTCTGGCACGAAGCCGCGCCCAGCGGCGGCAGCATTTTCCATGTGCTATTGCCCATCCAGAACGGAAGCCAGGTATGACAGAGTATGGCCCCACCCCCGGCACCGCCCATATCGTGGACGACGACGAAGCCATCCGCGATGCCCTGTCCTGGTTGTTCAAGTCCCGCGGTATCGCCTCCAGCGCCTGGCCCAGCGCCGAAGCCTTCCTGGCCGATTACCGGCCGCAGATGCGGGGCTGCCTGGTGCTGGATATCCGCATGGAGGACATGAGCGGCCCAGAGCTTTTCGACCGCCTGCGCAGCCAAGGCTGCCGCATGCCGGTGATCTACCTCACCGGCCACGGCGACGTGCCCCTGGCGGTGCAATCCCTCAAGAACGGCGCTTTCGATTTCATCGAGAAACCCTGCAACGACAACCTCCTTGCCGACCGGGTGGCCGAAGCCCTGGCCCTGGATGCCGAAGTCAACCAACGGGCCAGCCAACAGGCCTCCGTGGCCGAACGTCTGGCCTCCCTCACCCAGCGCGAACGGGAGGTGATGGACGCCGTGCTGGCGGGCAAGCTTAACAAGGTGATTGCCGGCGACCTGGACATCGCCATGCGCACGGTGGAAGTGCACCGGGCGCGGGTGTTCGAGAAAATGGGGGTGAAGTCAGCGGTGGAACTGGCGAAGCTGTTGGCGGGCAACTAAGACAAACGCCGAACAAGTCCGTTCGCGCTGAGCTTGTCGAAGCGCAGACCGTAGAAACACTAGACTTCGAGAAGCGGCTTCGACAAGCTCAGCCCGAACGGGTTGAGACTTAATCGGCATTTCCCTAAGCCTTCAATTCCTTCAAATCCCTGCTGAGGAAATACGACAGTACGGTGCGAATGGTGACGATGCCGCCGAGCATGGCCAGGGATTCCACACTGGGCACCACGATGGTCTGGATGATGTCGCCGGCCAGGAAGAAATCCAGGCCGAGAGCCATTTTTTCGCCGATGCCGGCCCGGATTTTTTCAAGCGGTTGCAGGTCCCGGCCACGAAGCGCCGCCAGCGCCCGCAACACGAGACCTGTCGTTCCTTCCAGCGCTCCCCAAATCACCACCAGGATGCCGACGGATTCGATGACCGGCCCGACGGCATGGACGAAGGCGGCAAGGAACTCGTGCATGGCTTCCGCAATCAGCCGTTGAGCTCTTCCAGGCGCAGACGCTTGACCTTGCCCTTCATCGCGGCCAGGCCTTCGATCTTGGCGATGGCGGCGTCGGCCTGTTTTTCCACGCAGACATGGGTGAGGATGATGATGTCGGTCTCGCCCTCGCCCTCGCCCGGTTCCCGTTGCAGCATGGCGTCGATGGAAATGGCGTTGTCGGCCAGGATGCGGGTGATGTCGGCCAGCACGCCGGGCTTGTCCTCCACCCGCAGACGCAGGTAGTAGGCAGTTTCCACCTCCGCCAGGGGCAGGATAGGCACATCGGAAAGCTGGTCGTGCTGGAAGGCCAGATGGGGCACCCGGTTTTCCGGGTCCACCGTATGCATGCGGGTCACATCCACCAGGTCGGCAATCACTGCACTGGCGGTGGGTTCGGCACCGGCGCCCTTGCCGTAGTAGAGGGTGGAACCCACGGCGTCGGCCTGGACCAGCACGGCGTTCATGGCGCCTTCCACATTGGCGATCAGGCGCTTGGCGGGAATCAGGGTGGGGTGCACCCGCAATTCGATGCCCTTGGCCTTACGCCGGGTGATGCCCAGCAGCTTGATACGGTAGCCCAGTTGCTCGGCGTATTTGATGTCTTCGGCTTCCAGCTTGGTGATGCCTTCCACATGGGCCTTGTCGAACTGCACCGGGGTGCCGAAGGCCAGGGCGGAGAGGATGGAAATCTTGTGGGCGGCATCGACGCCCTCGATGTCGAAGGTGGGATCGGCCTCGGCATAACCCAGCCGTTGGGCTTCCTTCAGCACCTCGGCAAAGGACAGGCCCTTGTCCCGCATTTCGGACAGGATGAAATTGGTGGTGCCGTTGATGATGCCGGCGATCCATTCGATGCGGTTGGCGGTCAGGCCTTCCCGCACCGCCTTGATGATGGTGATGCCGCCGGCCACGGCCGCCTCGAAGCCCACCATCACCCCCTTCTTGCGGGCTGCGGCGAAGATTTCAGTGCCGTGCACAGCCAGTAGCGCCTTGTTGGCGGTGACCACGTGCTTGCCATTCTCGATGGCCTTCAACACCAACTCCTTGGCGATGCCGTAGCCGCCGATCAGTTCCACCACGATGTCCACTTCGGGATCGGTGACCACGGCGAAGGCGTCATCGGTGATCTTCACGCCGCCGCCGGTGACCTGCTTGGCCAGTTCCACGTTCTTGTCAGCCACCACGGAAATACGGATGGGCCGGCCGGCGCGACGGGTAATTTCCGCCTCGTTCCGCTTGAGGACAGTAAAGGTGCCACCGCCGACGGTGCCGATGCCGAGTAGGCCAACATTGATGGGTTTCATGATGATTTCCGTTTAATAAATTGGAGCATAGCGAACAAATCAGTCACCTCCCCTTGAGGGGAGGCTGGGAGGGGTGGTCCTAACTGACCGTAAGCGGCATGGCACTATGTGCCATGCCGCTTACGGTAGCCATCCAGGAAGCGGGCAATGCGGCCGATGGCATCCCGCAGATCATCCTCATGGGGCAGGAAGACCAGGCGGAAGTGGTCGGGATGGGGCCAA
>RXJP01000085.1 GCA_003963315.1 Rhodocyclaceae bacterium
CCGGTGTCCAGGTGCGTTCCGTCACCATGCAGAGCACCCAGCCGCCGGAGCAGGTGCAGGCCGCCTTCGACGATGCGGTGAAGGCGGGGCAGGATAGGGAACGGCAGAAGAATGAAGGCCAAGCCTATGCCAACGACGTGATTCCCAAGGCCAAGGGCACCGCGGCGCGCTTGATGGAAGAAGCTGAAGGCTACAAGAGCCGCCTGATCGCCACGGCGGAAGGCGATGCCTCCCGCTTCAACCAGTTGCTCACCGAATACAGCAAGGCGCCGGAAGTTACCCGTAGCCGCCTGTACCTGGAAACCTTGCAACAGGTCTATACCAACACCAGCAAGGTGATGGTGGACGCCAAGGGCCAGGGCAATCTGCTCTACCTGCCCTTGGACAAGCTGATGCAGGCCGCCGGCGCTCAAGCCGCAGCCATGCCCACCGATACCGCCTCGCCCGCGGCACGCAGCAGTGGCGTGACGCCGAGCATTTCCAACGAAACGCCACCCCAATTGGAAAAAATGCCCCCCATTGAACGGAGCGGCGATTACCGTTCCCGCGAAAACCTTCGCTCCCGTGATCGGGGAGACCGCTGATGAACCGCTCCCTGTCCTTCATTCTCTCCGGCCTGTTCGCCGCACTGGTGGTGTTTGCCGCTACGGTGTTCACTGTGGACCAGCGCCAGGCCGCCATCATTTTCCAGTTGGGTGAAGTCCGCGAGGTCATCACCGAACCCGGTTTGGCCTTCAAGTGGCCCTTGATCCAGAACGTGCGTTTCTTCGACAAGCGCATCCTCACCATGGATTCGCCGGAGCCGGAGCGTTTCCTCACCGCCGAGAAAAAGCCGGTGCTGGTGGATTCCTTCGTCAAGTGGCGCATCCATGACGTCAAGCAGTATTACGTCTCCGTCAGCGGCGACGAAATGCTGGCTCGTACCCGTCTGGCGCAAACGGTGAACTCCGGCCTGCGGGAAGAATTCGGCAAGCGTACCGTCCATGACGTGGTGTCCGGCGAACGGGAAAAGATCATGTCCGAGGTGCTGAAGAAGGCCGATGCCGATGCCCGTACCATGGGTGTGCAAATCGTGGATGTGCGCCTGAAGCGGGTGGACTTCCCGCAAGAGGTGTCCGAATCGGTTTATCGCCGTATGGAAACCGAGCGTAAGCGGGTCGCCAATGAACTGCGCTCCACCGGCGCCGCCGAAGCCGAGAAGATCAAGGCTGATGCCGACCGCCAACGGGAAGTGATCGTCGCCGAGGCCTACCGCGATGCCCAGAAGATCAAGGGTAACGGGGATGCCAAGGCGGCTGCCATCTACGGTCAGGCCATGGGCAAGAACCCGGAGTTCTATGCTTTCCTGCGCAGCATGGAAGCCTATCGCGCCACCTTCAAGAGCAAGAGCGACATCATGGTGGTGGAGCCCAACTCCGACTTTTTCAAATACCTGAAGAATTCAGGCAAGGGTAAGTAAGTCCTGCAACCATGGGCACCACTTTCTTCCTGGCCTTCGGCCTCATGTTGGTCATTGAAGGCATGCTGCCGTTCCTCGCGCCCAAGGTGTGGCGCGAGACTTTTCGTCGCGTCACCGAATTCAAGGACGGCCAACTTCGTTTCATGGGGCTGACCTCCATGGTTTTCGGCCTGATACTGCTCTGGATTTCCCAATGATGCGCTGGATACTTCCCGAAGCCATCGAGGACATATTGCCTCCCGAAGCCCGGCAACTGGAGGCCTTGCGCCGCCGTCTGCTGGATGCTTTCGCCACCCACGGGTACGAATTCGTCGTGCCGCCCTTGCTCGAATATGTGGAATCCCTGCTCACCGGCAGCGGTCGCGACCTGGATCTGCGCACCTTTAAACTGGTGGACCAGCTTTCCGGCCGCACCATGGGTGTCCGCGCCGACATCACGCCCCAGGTGGCCCGCATCGACGCCCACCTGCTGGGGCGCAAAGGCGTGACGCGGCTTTGCTATTGCGGCAGCGTGCTGCACACCCTGCCGGCCGGTTTCAATGCCAGCCGCGAACCCATGCAGATCGGCGCCGAACTCTACGGCCACGGCGGTGTGGAGGCGGATATCGAGATCGTTCGCCTCCTGGCCGAGGCGCTCACCGGCACCGGCTTGGAGCAACTGCGTATCGATGTCGGCCATGTCGGCTTGTTCCGCGCCCTCACCGCCGCCGCCGGTTTCGATGCCGAGGCGGAAGAAGAGTTGTTCGCCCTCTTGCAAGCCAAGGACACTCCCACCTTGCAAGCCCGTCTGTCCGCTGCGCCGGAGCCCGCCCGCTCGGCCTTGTTAGCCTTGCCCGGCCTTTACGGCGGCCGCGAAGTACTGGCCAAAGCGCGGCAATGCCTGCCTGCAACAGTGGCTGCCCAACTCGACGAATTGGAGCGTTTGGCCGATTCCCTCGCCGGCCTGCCGGTCAGTTTCGACTTGGCGGACCTGCGCGGCTACCACTATCACAGCGGCATCGTATTCGCCGCCTATTGTGGCGGCAGTCCCGCCGCCCTGGCCCTGGGCGGCCGCTACGACAAGGTCGGCCAGGCCTGGGGCCGCGGCCGCCCGGCCACGGGTTTTTCCATCGACCTGCGGGAACTGGCGCGCCTGGCGCCCCAGGCCAAAACCGTGGGTGCGATTCTCGCCCCCTGGCCTGAAGACGACAAATTGCATGCCGAAGTGGCCCGCTTGCGTGCCGCTGGTGAAACCGTGGTCATGGCCTTGCCCGGCCATGTCGGCACCTGGCGCGAAGCCGGTTGTGACAGGCAGTTGAGCCTGCGCAACGGCGCATGGATTGTTGAAGCA
Source organism: Rhodocyclaceae bacterium (assembly GCA_003963315.1). Lineage (GTDB taxonomy): Bacteria > Pseudomonadota > Gammaproteobacteria > Burkholderiales > Rhodocyclaceae > AWTP1-18. Next base: position 2,790 of record RXJP01000085.1, read on the forward strand.
ATTGAAGAAAACTGAGGATTTGAACATGGCAAATGTGGCCCGTAACGTCGTTGTCATCGGTACCCAGTGGGGTGACGAAGGCAAAGGCAAGATCGTCGATTGGCTGACCGACCATTCCCAAGGCGTGGTGCGTTTCCAGGGTGGCCACAATGCCGGGCACACCCTGGTCATCGGTGGCAAGAAGACCGTGCTGCACCTGGTACCTTCGGGCATCCTGCGGGACGGCGTGACCTGCTACATCGGCAACGGCGTGGTGCTGTCCCCCGAGGCTCTCATCAAGGAACTGGACGAACTCAAGGCCGCCGGCATTGATGCCGAATCCCGCATCAAGATTTCCGAAGCCTGTCCCCTGATCCTGCCCTACCACCAGGCCATCGATGTGGCCCGGGAAACCGCCCGGGGCAGCAACAAGATCGGCACCACCGGTCGCGGCATCGGCCCCGCCTACGAAGACAAGGTGGCCCGTCGTGCCATCCGCTTGCAAGACCTGACCGCGCCCAAGCGTTTCGCCGAAAAACTGGCGGAACTGTTGGAGTATCACAACTTCGTGCTGACCAAGTACCACGGTGCCGAGCCGGTGGATTTCCAGAAGGTCTACGACGCCACCATGGCCTTGGCGCCGCGTCTGACCAAGATGATCGCTGACGTGCCCCGCGCCCTCTATGACGCCCACAATGCCGGCGCCAACCTGCTGTTCGAAGGCGCCCAAGGCACCCTGCTGGACATCGACCACGGTACCTATCCCTTCGTCACCTCCAGCAACTGCGTGGCCGGCGCCGCCGCCGCAGGCGCCGGGGTCGGCCCGAGCATGCTGCATTATGTGTTGGGCATCACCAAGGCCTACACCACCCGGGTCGGCAGCGGTCCGTTCCCCACCGAACTCTACGACGCCGTGGACAAGCAGGACCCGGTGGGCAAGCACATGGCCACCAAGGGCCACGAATTCGGCGCCACCACCGGTCGTGCCCGTCGCTGCGGCTGGTTCGATGCCGCCGCGTTGAAGCGCTCGATCCAGATCAATGGCGTTTCCGGACTGTGCCTGACCAAGCTCGACGTGCTCGACGGCGTGGAAGAACTGAAAATCTGTACCGGCTACAAGATCAACGGCAGCGTCTCCGACATCCTTCCCGTGGGCGCCGACGATCTGGCCTGCTGCGAGCCCATCTACGAAACCCTGCCGGGCTGGAAAGACAGCACCGTGGGCGTCAAGATGGTGGATGGCCTGCCTGCCGCTGCTCGCGCCTATATCAAGCGTATCGAGGAAGTCTGCGCGGTGCCGGTGGACATGATCTCCACGGGCCCGGACCGGGAAGAGACCATCGTCCTGCGCCATCCCTTCAAATAGGCTGGCGTAGCAGCAACAAAAAGCCGACCCGCGG
>RXJP01000053.1 GCA_003963315.1 Rhodocyclaceae bacterium
CCATGGAAGAAGGTCTGCGCTTCGCCATCCGTGAAGGCGGTCGTACCGTCGGCGCCGGCGTCGTCGCTAAGATCATCGAGTAATTGCGGTAAACGTTGCATTTGGAAAAAAAGGGCGGTATAGTGCCGCCCTTTTCGCGCTTTGCCTTATTGGCCGGGCGTTTCGCTCTTTAAGGAACTTTCATGCAAAACCAGAAAATTCGTATCCGCCTCAAGGCCTTCGATTACAAGTTGATCGACCAATCCGCCCTTGAGATCGTCGATACGGCCAAGCGTACCGGCGCTGTCGTGCGCGGTCCCGTACCGCTGCCCACCCGCATCGAACGTTTCAACGTGCTGCGTTCCCCGCACGTGAACAAGACTTCCCGCGATCAGTTCGAAATCCGTACCCATCTGCGTTTGATGGACATCATCGACCCCACCGACAAGACCGTGGATGCGCTGATGAAGCTGGATTTGCCTGCTGGCGTGGATGTTGAAATCAAGCTGCAGTAAAGAATGATTTTCGCCTCGCCGATTTCGGCGGGGCGGAAGCTTTTCGCGGCGTAAGCCGCTTTGTAACGGGCCCGGCCAATCGTAGCTGGGGTTTAGGAGAAAAAAATGAGTCTAGGCCTTGTAGGACGCAAGGTCGGCATGACGCGCATCTTTGCCGAGGATGGCACTTCCATCCCCGTCACCGTGCTCGATGTGTCGAATAACCGCGTCACGCAAATCAAGACGCCCGAAGTGGACGGCTATTCCGCCATCCAAGTTACCTTCGGCAAGCGTCGCGCCAGTCGCGTCAACAAAGCTGCCGCCGGTCATCTGGCCAAGGCAGGTGTTGAAGCGGGCGAAGTTCTGAAAGAATTCCGTGTGGAGCAGGACCAACTTTCCGGCTACAAGGCTGGCGATGTGGTGGCTGCGACCATTTTCCAACCCGGGCAAAAGGTTGATGTGAGCGGTACTTCCATCGGTAAAGGTTTTGCCGGTGCGATCAAGCGCCACAACTTCTCCTCCAACCGGGCGAGTCACGGCAACTCCATTTCCCATAATTCCCCCGGCTCCATCGGTATGGCGCAGGATCCCGGACGCGTGTTCCCGGGTAAGCGCATGGCCGGCCATTTGGGCGATGCGGCTTGCACCACCCAGAACCTGGAAGTGGTGCGTGTGGATGAATCCCGTCAGCTGCTGCTGGTCAAGGGCGCCGTTCCCGGCGCTAAGGGCGGCGATGTGGTCGTCAAGCCCGCAGTCAAGGCCTAAGGAGAAGCCATGGAACTCAAACTGATCAACGAACAGGGGCAGCAGGCCGCGACAGTGTCCGCCTCCGATACCCTGTTTGGCCGTGACTTCAATGAAGCGCTGGTGCACCAGGTTGTGGTGGCTTACCAAGCCAATGCCCGCTCCGGGAACCGCAAGCAGAAGGACCGCGAAGAAGTCAAGCACACCACCAAGAAGCCCTGGCGCCAAAAGGGTACCGGCCGCGCTCGCGCCGGTATGTCCTCTTCCCCTTTGTGGCGTGGCGGTGGTCGTACTTTCCCCAATTCCCCTGAAGAGAATTTCTCTCACAAGGTGAACCGCAAAATGTACCGTGCCGGCTTGGCGACGATTCTGTCCCAGCTCGCCCGGGAAGATCGCCTGGCCGTGGTGGAAAGCTTCTCTGTCGAAGCGCCCAAGACCAAGCTGGTCGCACAGAAACTGAAGGGCATGGGGCTCGAATCCGTGCTGGTGATCATCGATGGCCTCGATGACAACCTGTTCCTGGCATCCCGCAACCTGCCCAACGTGCTGGTGGTCGAAGCCCATCAGGCTGACCCCGTCTCCCTGGTGCGCTTCCCCAAAGTGCTGATCACCAAGGCTGCCGTGGCCAAGATGGAGGAGATTCTGGCATGAGTAACTTCAACCAAGAGCGCCTGCTGCAAGTGCTGGTAGCGCCCCAGATTTCCGAAAAGGCCACCATGCTGGCCGACAAGAATGAGCAGATCGTGTTCATTGTCGCGCCCGATGCCACCAAGCCCGAAATCAAGGCCGCTGTGGAATTGCTGTTCAAGGTGCAAGTTAAGTCTGTCCAGGTCGCCAATCTCAAGGGCAAGGTGAAGCGTTTCGGTCGTAGCTTCGGCCGTCGCAGCGATGCCCGCAAGGCCTTCGTTTGCCTACAACCCGGCCAGGAAATTAATTTTGCTGAAGGGGGGGCTGCTTAAATGGCACTCGTTAAAGTTAAACCGACTTCCCCGGGTCGCCGTGGCGTCGTCAAGGTCGTCAATGCCCATCTGCACAAGGGCAAGCCCCATGCTGCGCTGGTCGAAAAGAAGAACAGCAAGGCGGGTCGTAATGCCCATGGCCACGTTACCGTGCGCCATCAGGGTGGCGGCCATAAGCAGCATTACCGCGTGGTGGACTTCCGTCGCAACAAGGATGGCATTCCCGGCAAGGTCGAGCGCCTTGAATATGATCCCAACCGTACCGCCCATCTGGCGCTGGTGCTGTATGCTGACGGCGAACGTCGCTACATCATCGCCACCAAGGGCATGGTGGTCGGTCAAGACGTGATCAGCGGCTCGGAAGCCCCCATCAAGGCCGGCAACGCGCTGCCAATCCGCAATATTCCCGTGGGTACCACGATCCATTGTGTGGAAATCACCCCGGGCAAGGGCGCACAGATCGCCCGCTCCGCAGGCACTTCCGTGCAGTTGCTGGCGCGCGAAGGGACCTACGCCCAGGTTCGTCTCCGCTCCGGTGAAATCCGCCGCATTCACGTTGAATGTCGCGCCACCATCGGTGAAGTGGGTAACGAAGAAAACAGCCTGCGCAAGATCGGCAAGGCCGGCGCACAACGCTGGCGTGGTATCCGTCCCACCGTGCGTGGTACTGCCATGAACCCGATTGATCACCCCCATGGCGGTGGTGAAGGCCGTACAGGCGAAGGTCGCGTTCCCGTCAGCCCGTGGGGCACTCCCACCAAGGGCTACCGTACCCGCAACAACAAGCGCACTGACGTGATGATCGTTCAGCGCCGTCACAAGCGATAAGAGGCAACCATGGCACGTTCAATCAAAAAGGGCCCGTTTGTCGACGACCATCTGATCAAGAAGGTCGAAGCGGCGCGTACGGGCAACGACAAGCGTCCGATCAAGACCTGGTCCCGCCGTTCCACGGTGCTGCCGGACTTCGTCGGTCTGACCATCGCCGTCCATAACGGCAAGCAACACATCCCCGTGTATGTGTCCGAAAACATGGTTGGCCACAAACTGGGCGAATTCGCTCTGACGCGTACCTTCAAGGGTCACGTCGGTGCGAAAAAGGCCCAGGGCAAGAAGTAAGGAGCGATGATGGAAACCAATGCAATCCTGCGCGGCGTTCGCCTGTCTGCCCAGAAAGGCCGTCTGGTAGCTGACCTGATCCGCGGCAAGTCCGTGGATCATGCGCTCAACGTCCTGGCCTTCAGCCCGAAAAAGGGCGCCGGCATCATCAAGAAAGTGCTTGAGTCCGCCATTGCCAATGCCGAACACAATGACGGCGCCGACATTGATACCCTCAAGGTCACGCGCATCTATGTGGAAAAGGGCGAAGTGCTGAAGCGCTTCACCGCTCGCGCCAAAGGCCGTGGCAATCGCATCATCAAGCCCACCTGCCACATTTACGTGACTGTCGGGAACTAAGGAGCCGTTATGGGACAGAAGATTCATCCGACCGGGTTCCGCCTTGCAGTCACTCGTGACTGGGCTTCCCGCTGGTATGCCAATTCCAAGCACTTCCCTCAGATGCTGAAGGAAGATATTGAAGTTCGCGAATACCTGAAGAAAAAGCTTGCTCACGCCTCCGTCGGTCGCGTGGTCATCGAACGTCCGGCCAAGAACGCTAAGGTCACCGTCTACAGCGCCCGTCCGGGCGTGGTGATCGGCAAGAAGGGCGAGGACATCGAGCTGCTGAAGGCCGAGCTGCAAAAGCGCATGGGCGTTCCTGTCCATGTGAATATCGAGGAAATCCGCAAGCCCGAGCTGGATTCCCAGCTGATTGCCGACTCCATCGCCCAGCAGCTGGAAAAGCGGATCATGTTCCGTCGCGCCATGAAGCGGGCCATGCAGAACGCCATGCGTCTCGGTGCCCAGGGCATCAAGATCATGAGTTCCGGCCGCCTCAACGGCGCAGAAATCGCCCGTACCGAGTGGTATCGCGAAGGTCGTGTGCCGCT
>RXJP01000064.1 GCA_003963315.1 Rhodocyclaceae bacterium
GCCCCCAACACGTCCACCTGGGTGGGCTCTAGACCCACTTCCTCCTGGGCCTCCCGCAGGGCGGTAAAGATCAAATCGGGATCACCCTCATCGCGACGACCGCCGGGAAAGCTGACTTGACCGGCATGATCGTTGAGATGGGCTGTCCGCTGGGTGAGCAGCACGGTGATGCCGCTGTCCCGAACAACCAGGGGCACCAGCACCGCCGCCGGGGTCAGGGCGTTATCCACCACGCCAAGGCCGTCGGAGTATTCCGAAGGCAGGTCGCCGGATTGGATGCGCTGCTGCAACCGGATGAGCAAGGACGCGTCCGAACCTGAAGGTGGGGAGGGGATTTGGCTAGAATGGTGCACCGCTTTGACTTTACTGATTCTTACCGATTGACATGCACCCGAAGAGAGTCCTGATTTTCCGGCACACGACCGGAGAAGGTCCCGGCTATTTTGCCACATTCCTCGAGACCCACTCCGTGCCCTATGACCTCATCAAGATCGATGCGGGGGATCCGGTGCCGGCATCGGCCGAAGGTGCGGCGGGGCTTTGTTTCATGGGCGGTCCCATGAGCGTCAATGACGATCTGCCCTGGATTCCGCCGGTACTGGCCCTGATCCGGGACGCGGTGGCGCGCGATATCCCGGTCATCGGTCATTGCCTGGGCGGGCAATTGATGTCCAAGGCCCTGGGCGGCACCGTGATCCGCAATCCGGTGAAAGAAATCGGCTGGGGCCAGGTGAAGGTGACCGACGGAGCGGCCAAGCCGTGGCTGGGAGACACAGAACAGTTCGAAGCTTTCCACTGGCATGTCGAAACCTTCTCCATTCCCCAGGGCGCCATCCGCATCCTCGCCAGTGAGCATTGCGACAACCAGGCTTTCGTTCTGGGCCCTCACCTGGGCATGCAGTGCCATGTGGAAATGACGGAGGCCATGATCCGCCTCTGGTGCGAACAATGGGCGGAAGAGAACGCCGCCCCCAGTGCATCGGTGCTGACTACAGCGCAGATATTCGATGAGATGGAGGAACGCATCCGGCGCATGCGCAACTTCTCGGACAGGCTGTACCGACACTGGATCTCGGGCCTGGCCCGATAAAAAAGGAGGCCGTGGCCTCCTTTTTATCGCCGCCGATTTCCTTCAGTCGCGGAAATTGCCGTACTGGAGGGGGAAGTCGGTGATGGACTTTCGCACCAGGGCGATGGTGTCCTGGAGCAGATCGCGCTTGGCGCCGGTGACGCGCACCGCGTCGCCCTGAATGCTGGCCTGGACCTTGAGCTTGCTGTCCTTGATGATCTTGACGATCTTCTTCGCCAGTTCGGACTCGATGCCGACCTTGATCTTGAGTTCCTGCTTCGCCTTGTTGCCGGACACCACCTGGATATCGCCCACGTCGAGGCGCTTGGTGCTTTCCACTTCCTTCTTTTCCATCTGGGGGAAGAGGATGTCCTTGATCTGGCCGATCTGGAAATCGGAATCGCCGAAGACGGTGATGATCTTGTCCTTCTCGTTCAACTCCGCCTTGGCGGAGGTGCCCTTGAAGTCGTGGCGGTTGCCGATCAAACGACCGGCCTGTTCCACGGCGTTCTTCAACGCCACCATGTCGGCTTCGGAAGTAATGTCAAAAGAAGGCATGGCGGTATCTCCCGATCAACCGTAGTAGCAAACGTAATGGTAGGGCTCGCCGCTCACTTCGATGTCGAAGCTGGAATTGCCCGGCACCTTGAAAGCGTCACCGGCGCTGGAGGTTTTCCATTCCGTTTCCCCCTTTAGGCGATAGCGGCAGGCGCCGGCCACGGTTTCCATCACTTCGGCTTCGCCGGTGGTGAAGGTGAGGCTTGCGGGCATGATCACGCCCACGGTCTTCTTGCTGCCGTCGGGAAATTGCACGGTATGGCTAACGCACTTGCCGTCGAAATAGACATTGGCCTTCTTGACCACGGATACGTTGTCGAACTGAGACATTTCAGATTCCCCAGAGTTTTTGAATGATGCCCTTCGCCACAAAGCCGACCATGCCGAAGGCGAGGACGAAGAAGAGGACGAAGGTGCCGGTCTTGCCGGCCTTGGATTTCCAAGCCAGCTCGCCGATGATGAAGAGCATGAAGATCATGAATCCGCCCAGCACGAAAGTCATGCCGAAATTGGAAACCTGTTCTTCGCTGAATCCGAACATGGCGCGGTTCCTCGATCAGCCCTTGCGACCCTTGGCCGCCGACTTGGCAGCCTTCGTCGCAGCCTTGGGCGTCACCTTGGCCTTCGGTGCAGCTTTGGCTTCGCGCTTGATGCGGGCGTTGGCGGCAATACGCATGCGCAGGGCGTTGAGTTTGATGAAGCCGGCGGCGTCGCGCTGGTCGTAGGCGCCGGCATCGTCCTCGAAGGTGGCGATGGTGGGATCGAACAGCGAATCGGTCTTGGAATCGCGGGACACCACGCTGACGCAGCCCTTGTAGAGCTTGACGCGGACCCAGCCGTTGACGCTTTCCTGGGTGTGGTCGATCAAGGTTTGCAGGGCCTTGCGTTCGGGGCTCCACCAGTAGCCGTTGTAGATCAGGCTGGCGTAGCGGGGCATCAGGTCGTCCTTGAGGTGGGCCACTTCCCGATCCAGGGTGACGGACTCGATGCCGCGGTGGGCCTTGAGCAGGATGGTACCGCCGGGGGTTTCGTAGCAGCCGCGGGACTTCATGCCCACGTAGCGGTTCTCCACCAGGTCGAGGCGGCCGATGCCGTGCTTGCCGCCGATCTGGTTAAGGCTGGCCAGCAGTTCGTGGGGCTTCATCTTCTTGCCGTTGATGGAGACCAGGTCGCCCTTGACGAATTGCAGGTCCAGGTACTCGGGTTTGTTGGGGGCCTTTTCGGGGGCTACAGTCCAACGCCACATGGATTCCTCGGCCTCGGCGGAGGGGTTCTCCAGATGGCGGCCTTCGTAGCTGATGTGCAGCAGGTTGGCGTCCATGGAATAGGGCGAGCCGCCCTTCTTGTGCTTCATGTCAATGGGAATGCCGTGCTTCTCGGCGTAGGCCATCAGCTTTTCGCGGGAGAGCAGGTCCCATTCACGCCAGGGGGCGATGACCTTGACGTTGGGCATCAGGGCGTAGGCGCCCAACTCGAAACGAACCTGGTCGTTACCCTTACCGGTGGCGCCGTGGGAAATGGCCTGGGCGCCGGTCTTGCGGGCGATGTCGATAAGGCGCTTGGCGATCAGGGGGCGGGCGATGGAGGTACCCAGCAGGTACTCGCCTTCGTAGATGGTATTGGCGCGGAACATGGGAAAGACGAAGTCGCGCACGAATTCTTCGCGCAGGTCATCGATGAAGATGTTCTTCGGCTTGATGCCCAGCTTGAGGGCCTTGGCACGGGCGGGCTCCAGCTCCTCGCCCTGCCCCAGGTCGGCGGTGAAAGTGATGACTTCACACTGGTACGTGTCCTGCAACCACTTGAGGATCACGGAGGTATCCAGGCCGCCGGAGTAGGCGAGGACGACTTTCTTTACATCGCTCATTGCGTTTCCCAATCAAAAATTCAACAACCAGACTTAAACGTTCACCTTGCCCAACAGGAGGAACTCCATGAGGGCTTTCTGCACGTGGAGGCGATTCTCCGCTTCTTCCCAGACCACGGAATGGGGACCGTCGATTACTTCCGCACTCACTTCCTCGCCGCGATGGGCGGGCAGGCAATGCATGAACACGGCGTGGGAGGCAGCCACCTTCATCATGTCGGCATCCACCTGCCAATCGGCGAAATCCTTCATGCGCTCTTCGTTTTCGGCTTCAAAGCCCATGGAGGTCCACACGTCGGTGGTGACGATGTCGGCACCCTTGGCCGCTTCCATGGGGTCGCAGAATTGTTCGAAGTGGTCGGTACCGTACAGGTTGGCCCGTTCCGGTTCCACTTCATACCCGGGCGGGGTGGAGACGTGGACGTTGAAGTCCAGCACTTCCGCCGCCTGCAGCCAGGTATTGCAGACATTGTTCGAATCGCCGATCCAGGCCACGGTCTTACCCTGGATGGAACCGTTCTTCTCGATCCAGGTGTAGATGTCGGCCATGATCTGGCAGGGATGGTATTCGTTGGTGAGGCCGTTGATCACCGGCACCCGGGAATTGGCAGCAAAACGCTCGATGATTTCCTGCTCGAAGGTGCGGATCATCACGATGTCGCTCATGCGGGA
>RXJP01000052.1 GCA_003963315.1 Rhodocyclaceae bacterium
GGTGGTCTTGATCGTGCCATGTAACACCTCTTTTTCCGTTAGAAAGAGGTGTCAACTATTTCGGGGGAAGGTTAAGGTCCCCTGCACCGCAGGGTTGGGCCTCATGTACTCGCTCATACGATTAGGTGGTCGTAGTAGAAATTCGAGTCGAGCCGGAGAAGAACTGACTCGGGTTGTAGTTCCTGAGTCGTGTCCTTCGGAGCAAGGACAGTGCTTGGCGGTACGGCGAGAGTTCGAGCGTAGTAATGAAAGGCAATAATCAGCAATGCCCCCAGTGCATTCAGCGCATTCTTGAGCGTGGCCTCGTGGAAGTGCGCGTCACGCTCGTGTTTTACATTGTTGTAACCGCGCCACCATAACGGGTTCGTGGCGCCAGCCCAGTTAGACCAAGGCTTAAACGATAGGCCGTAACGGGAAACGAAAACCTCTGTATCGGGAAGATCGGGAATGGCCGGTAAAAGAGCAGCTTTGTAGTCGTTGATATTTCCACGAGGGGCCGCTGGATTGATCTTTTCGCAAAGAAGTTTTGCGACGACATCAACTTCTGACGCCGCTGCAAACAACAAGTGGGCAAGCTCGATCGAGAACGTGTCGAAGTTCGGTTCGCAGAATTCAACATAGCGAGAGACAGCCTCTAGGTCACGCTCAAGAGCTACGAAGTAGTTCCAGTGCAGCTTTCGTGAGGTCACATGGATTGTCACAGGCAACTCCTTAATGAGGCCCAACGTCGAACATGAGGGGCCGCCGATAGGCGGTCCCTCTCGATGGATGGGTTGGGCATCAGCAGCTCCATTAATTGGCGCCTTTGACTGCAACGTAGGAGCAAGCGGCCAGATCACCGGCAGCGTCCCGAGCATCCCCGGTGCTAACGCCTGGGCCGAAGGTGACCATGGTTCCAATCACGCGCGTACTGCCCGTGAAATGAACGTAGTACGACTTCCCGAGTTCAACCGACAAGGTAGCCGACTTGTTCAAGATCAGCCCGTCGAGAAAGCCCCAGTCCGTTCCGATCTTGTAGGTTCCTGGCTTAAGCCGAAGCACCGTGTAGCTGTTTGTCGGCAGTTCCCCAACGACAACATCGTTTACCTTCAGATCGGGCTTCCGCAAATAGGGAGCCGTATAAAGGCGGAAGACATATACGTTCGCGGCGTCAGGTGCATTCTCGATGCCTGAAAACTTTGACCCGGCGGGTACCGTAGCGCAACCGGCCAAGACGGTTAGGAAGATCAGAAGGAGTGGCGCTTTCATGATGATGCCCAACGTTAAATGTGGGGCCTAAAAATGACAGAATGTTTTCCGTCATGATGGAAAAGCCGGATCGCTACAATGAGCAATGGCAATAAATTATTCAATGATTTCATTGGGTTGGTTGTTTTTAGGGCATCCTAAAATTGACTTGAAAAGCGTCGCGTCCCTCGAGAATGCGCTGAGCATTTAACGATGCCTGATGCATGAGCGCAAGCCCCCCGCCGTCACTGGGGCCGGGGCAAGACAACTAGGGGGGTACGGCCGACGCCGACCGCCCCGGTCTGATGTCTGCCGGGACGGTCGGTGGTGATTCTGTCGGTTACTCGTCCGGCAGGGGCGCCAACAAGGCGTGCAGGTCGGCTTCGGAGAATTTCACTTCGCCGGTCTTGTCCTCGGAGAGGATGCCCGCCGCCAGGGCGGCTTTTTGTTCCTGCATGGCGAGGATCTTTTCCTCGATGCTGCCGGCCACCACCAGCTTGTACACAAATACCGTCTTGGTCTGGCCGATACGGTGGGCGCGGTCGGTAGCCTGGTTTTCCACGGCGGGGTTCCACCATGGGTCGTAGTGGATCACCGTGTCGGCGGCGGTGAGGTTGAGGCCCACGCCGCCGGCCTTGAGGCTGACGAGGAAGATGGGAACCTGGCCTTCTTGAAAGCGGCGGATGGGGGTTTCCCTGTCCTTGGTGTCGCCGGTGAGCACCACGTAGTCCAGGCCGATCTGCTTCAGTTCGGTTTCGATCAGGGCCAGCATGCTGGTGAACTGGGAAAACACCAGGATGCGCCGGCCTTCGTCCACCAGCTCGGGCAGCATGTCCATCAGCAGGTCGAGCTTGGCCCGCTCCTTCACCTTCTTCGCCGTTTCGGATTTCACCAGGCGCGGGTCGCAGCACACTTGGCGCAGCTTGAGCAGGGCGTCGAGGATGACGATCTGGCTGCGGGCGAAGCCTCGGGAGGCGATTTCCTGGCGGATGCGGGCGTCCATGATGCTGCGCACCGCTTCGTATAAATCGCGCTGGCCGGCTTCAAGCTGCACGGTGCGGATGATGACGTTCTTCGGCGGTAGTTCCTTGGCCACTTCTTCCTTGCGTCGGCGCAGCACGAAGGGGCGGATGCGTCCCGCCAGCAGATCGCGGCGGAGCATGTTGCCGTGTTTTTCGATGGGGGTGCGCCAGGCGCGGGCGAAGGATTTCTTGTCGCCGAGGAAGCCGGGCAGCAGGAAGTCGAATTGGGACCAGAGTTCCCCCAGGTGGTTTTCCAGGGGTGTGCCGGTGAGGCACAGGCGGTGCCGGGCCTTGAGCTGGCGGATCACGGCGGCGCACTTGCTGGCGGAGTTCTTCACCGTCTGCGCTTCGTCCAGCACCAGCAGGTGGAAGTCGTAGCGCACCAGTTCTTCGGCGTCGCGCCAGATCAGCGGATAGGTGGTGATGATGACGTCGTGGTGGGGAATCTCGGCGAAGGCTTCCTTGCGCTCCTTGCCGTGGAGGAAGAGCAGGGAGAGGGCCGGGGCGAAGCGCTCCACTTCGGTCTTCCAGTTGAACACCAGGGAGGTGGGCAGCACCACCAGGGCCGGGCGGGGGCCGTCGGGGTCTTTCAGGTCGGCATCCCTGGCCCGGGCGCCCAGGCGGCCGGCTTCTTTTTCCAGCAGCAGGTGGGCCAGGGCCTGGGCGGTCTTGCCCAGGCCCATATCGTCGGCGAGGATGCCCGCCAGATCGTACTGCCGCAGGTATTGCAGCCAGGCCAGGCCGTCTTCCTGGTAGGGGCGCAGGGTCAATGCGAAACCTTCGGGGGCGGCCACGGGCTTGACGCCGGTCATGCCGGCCAGTTGCTTCACCGCCTTGCGCACGGCGTCGAGGCCGGTGCTGTTCCACTGGCCGTTATCCAGGCTGGCGAGGCGCGGCGCATCCAGGCGGGAGAGCCGCAGTTTTTGCTGGCTGGCGTCGAGGATGCCATCGAACAGGTCGATCAGGGTGCGCGCCAGGGGTTTGATGCGCCCGGCCGGCACCCGCACGCGGAAGCCCTGGGGTGTGAGCAGGTCGATCACTTCGCCGTTGCCGATCTTGTCGATCTGGCTGGCTTCCAACCAGCGTTCGTCGCGCTGGAACAAGCTGGCCAGCAGGGGCGCCAGGGGCAGGCGTTGGCCGTCCACGATGATGCCCATGTCCAGGTTGAACCAGCCGAGTTCGTCCTCGTCGATTTCCACTTCCCAGGATTCCACCTCCAGGGCGTGGTGGCGGAAATCCGGCGGCATGCGCACTTCCCAGCCGGCTTCCCGCAGTTGCGGCAGGCGCTGGCTCATGAAGCGGGGCCAGTCCTCCTCGTTGTGGAGGGCGAAGGAAATCTTGGGATCGAAGACGCCGCTCTGGTGGGAAAGCTCCAGGGCATCGGCGGGGATGGGGCCCAGGTCGGCCAGTTCCAAGGCTGTCAGCCACGCCTGTTCTTCCTCGGGCCGGCGCAGCACCTTCACCGTTTCGCCGCCGGGAAGGCGGACGAAGCTCTGGTCGTCCCGGGCGGGCAGTTGCGCCTCGCCGTAGTTGAAGAAGACCTGGGCGTAATCCAGGGGGGTGTTCCAACGGTTCTGCGGATAGCCGCGCAGGTTGCGGATGCGGGCGATGTGGGCGGTGCCCAGTTGCAGCACGGGCTGGGGCGCGGCGTCGATCTCCCGGGCCTGGGCCGCCGCCGGCAGCGGCGTGCCGGGGGAGGCTTCCTCCAGCACTAGGGCGGTGAGCTGGGCTTCCGCTTCGGTCAGGGGCGGCGCGGCCAGGATGCGGGCCGCGGTGGCGGCGGGCAGGTCGAACTGGAGGAGTCCGGTTTCCTTGAGTTTGCCGTCCACATACATAGGGGGCACGGAGGGCAGCACCCAATCGATGGGCGGGGTGGTTTCCACCACCGGATGGTGCAGGCCCTTGTCGTCCTTGCGCCAGGCGATGCGGGCCGCCCGGGCTTCCCCCGCCGCCAGCGGCACCGGCGGCTGGAAGTCGGCGTAGAGGCGGCCGGATTCCGCCAGCCGGGGCAATACTTCCGCCGTGTGGCGGCCAAGGGCGGTGAGGCCATCCTCTTCGCGGCTGCGTTTGCCCGGGCCTTCCTGGGCCAGCAGCAGGCGCATGGCGAAGAGGTCGTCCTCGTCCACGAAACGGGGCGGCTTGGAAACGCTGGGGGAAAAATTGTTCCAGGGCTTCAGCCCGCCGCCGCCGGTGAAGCGTTGGCCCGGCGCGAGCAGGCCCTTGAAACAGAGCAGGCGGAATTCCTTGGCGCCGGCCGGCACCAGTTGCCAATACAGGCGGGGATTGGCTTTGGGCGCCGCTTCGCTGGCGGAGGGCGCGTCCACGATCTGGCTCAGGGCGGCCATCCAGGGCACGTTGAAGGCGCGGCCGGGCGGCGGCGGCAAGTTGCCGCGGCGGACGCTTTCCTGCTTGCGCAGGGCCACCAGCAGGGTGGCCGCCACGTGCTTGCAGGCACGGGGCACGTTGCAGGTGCAGTGGAGCAGGCGCGGCGCCTCACCCGGTTCGCTGCCCAGGGTGATGGCGACGCGGTAGGGGCGGGGATGGTTGGCATCCTTGACCCGGGCGGCAATAGTGTCGCCATCGCGCACCAGGGCGCTGACGGCCTCGGTGAACTCGCGGCCGTCGGCCAGGGCTTGCGCAGGCAGCCAGGCGGCCAGGTCGTCTTCGCTGAGAAGATCGGCGACGGGTTCGGAAAGCTTCATGGAAGGGGCTTGCAAGGCAGGTGCGATAATCGCCATCCGAAAACCCTCGATTCTACTGGCTGAATTTCATTCGATGAGCGTTTCTTGCAAAGCCTTGATGGTGCAGGGTTGTACGTCCGATGCCGGCAAGACCACCCTGGTCGCGGCGCTGTGCCGGGTGCTCCGGCGCAGGGGGGTCAAGGTGGCCCCGTTCAAACCGCAGAACATGGCCCTCAATTCGGCGGTCACCGCCGACGGCGGCGAGATCGGCCGCGCCCAGGCCTTGCAGGCCCAGGCGGCGGGCATTGCACCCCGCATCGATTTCAATCCGGTCCTGCTCAAGCCCACCACCGACATGCGCGCCCAGGTGATCGTCCATG
Organism: Rhodocyclaceae bacterium; assembly: GCA_003963315.1. Lineage (GTDB taxonomy): Bacteria > Pseudomonadota > Gammaproteobacteria > Burkholderiales > Rhodocyclaceae > AWTP1-18. The sequence continues at coordinate 5,311 of RXJP01000052.1, forward strand.
GCTGGGCGGTGCACGACCTGGATGCCCAGGACTACCACGCCTACAAAACCACGGCCATGAAGGCGGTGATGGAAAGCTGGCAACGCCTCAACGGCGAGTTCGATTGGGTCCTGGTGGAAGGGGCCGGCAGCCCGGCGGAGATCAACCTGCGCGACCGCGACATCGCCAACATGGGCTTCGCCGAAGCCGCGGACATCCCGGTGATCCTGGTGGCGGACATCGACCGGGGCGGCGTCTTCGCCCATCTGGTGGGCACCCTCGCTCTGCTGTCGGCCTCGGAGCAGGCCCGTATCAAGGGTTTCGTCATCAACCGCTTCCGCGGCGACATCGCCTTGCTGGAGCCGGGCCTGCGCTGGCTCGAGGAGCGCACCGGCAAGCCGGTGCTGGCGGTGCTGCCCTATCTGCACGGCCTCTTCCTCGACGCCGAGGATGCCATCGCCACCGAATCCGTGCCCAAGCCGGCGGCCAGGCTCAAGGCCGTCGCCATCGCCTATCCCCGTTGTTCCAACCACAACGACCTTGATCCATTGCGCCTGCATCCCGAAGTGGATTTCTCCTGGGTTGGCCCCGGGCAGGCCATCCCACCCTGCGATTTGATCGTGCTGCTCGGCTCCAAGGCGGTTCAGGCCGATCTGCAATGGCTGCGGCAGCAGGGCCACGAGACGGCGATCCAGCGCCATCTGCGCTACGGCGGCAAGGTGATCGGCCTTTGCGGCGGCTACCAGATGCTGGGCAAGAGGTTGCACGATCCCCACGGCCTCGAAGGCGACCCCCGCAGCCTGCCCGGTCTGGGCCTGCTCGATTGCGAAACCACCCTGGAAGCCGAGAAGCAATTGCGCAACGTGAGCGGCACCTTGTGCCTGCCCGGCGCGCCGGCCATGACCGGCTACGAAATCCACATGGGCGTCACCCAAGGCCCGGCGCTGGCGCAGCCCGCGGTGCGTCTCGACGATGGCCGCAGCGAAGGCGTTATTTCAAGCGATGGGCAAATTCTCGCCAGCTACTGCCACGGCCTGTTCGACCACCCCGCCGCCTTGTCCGCATTGCTGGCCTGGGTCGGCGTCACGGATGCGGCGACGGTGGACTTCACTGCCCGCCGCGAAGCCGACATCAACCGCCTGGCCGATGCGGTGGAGGCGGCGATGGACTTGAAGCGTTTGGGAATATCCTGATTTCTCAGGCTGCTACGACCTGCGGGAGACGTTGGAGGTGTAGTTGTCCGGAAATTGGTCCAACGGCCGGGAGGGCTCGAACTTCAAGCTGTTGATGGTGTCGGACGTTACGGACAGGCAATAGGACTTGTCCGGCGGGCCGCCGGTGGTGAGCCCCACCAGGCGGCCATCGTCGTCTACAAGAGGACCGCCGGAAACGCCGTGGTCGCAGAAATTGTTGCTGACCAGGAATTTCTGGCCGAACTTGTAGGCCCAGCCTGTAAATTCGCCTTCCGAAGAGATCAGCCTGCCGTTGGCATAGCCGATGTTATGGGTCTTGAAGCCTGAAATGGGTTGGGCGAAGACATTGATGTCGATCGAGTGTCCGGTAAGGCCGGCTGCGTGCAGCAGGCAGGCGTCCTGGTGGTCGAGGTAGGCGACATCGGTGATTTCCGCCCGGTCCTTGGTCACCGCGTTGATGGCGAACATCTTTCCCGTATGTACATTCGCCGCGATGACGTGGCAGTTGGTTAGGAGATGGTCTCCATCCACCATGACGCCGGTACCGAAGCCACGGGCGCCGACGACTGCGTAAACCGACCAGATGAGTTTTTTGACCAATTCGGCATCGGTGGCGGTTGTGCGAATCTGGTACGTTTTCTTGGGGGGTGTTGCGGCAGGCGTTGGGGGTACCCCCGCTGCGGTTGGGGGCGGTTTGTCACCCTCGGCGGCAGGAGTTTCGAAGACGATGTTCTTGTCTTCGTTGTCTTCCGAGTGGTCAGGAGTCTTGGCAGCTACCAATGTGTTGTTGACTGGCGACGTCAGGGGTGTTTCTGAGTGGTGATCGTGCAACCACCAGAACACCAGGGTGCCGACCAGGATGGTCATTAGGAAGACGCGACCCAGGGGCAGGGGTGAGGTGGCCTCGACGACGACCATTGGTTGTTCCGCATGGAATTGCGAGTCGTAATGCGCCCTCTTTTTGTCATCGACAAGTACATCCCGGGCATGTTGAATGAAAGCCAGTTGATTGCGCCGATGTTCCAGATCGGAATGCGTCTGGAGAAGCTGCTTTTGCGCGGCATAGGCCTGCTCGACAGCATCCGCGGCGGCGTCCTGGGGGATGCCGAGTATTTCGTAATAGGTCTGCTTGGCCATGGGGTCCCGATCAGGCGATGACGATGTTTTTGTCATGATAGCCGATGGGAATGGCGTTTAGCCAAATCGGGTATTTATCCCTTGAGTTCCAGCGGCAGCCCGGCCGTGACGAAAGTGGCGCGCTGCGCCAGGGCGGCGATGCGCTGATTGAGGCGGCCGGCTTCATCCACGTACAAGCGCGTGGCGGCGCCCAGGGGGATGATGCCCAGACCCACTTCATTGCTGACCAGGATGATCCGGCCCGGGAGATGGGGCAGGGCGTCGAGCAGGCTCCGGATTTCGCCGTCGAGCAGCGGGCAGTCCACGCGTTGCCCGGCTTCCGCCTGGGTGGCGGCGCGGCCGGCGAAGAGCAGGTTGGATAGCCACAGGGTGAGGCAGTCCACCAGCAGCAGGCGATCGGGCGCCGCATTAGCGCGCAGGGCATCGGCCAGGTGCAGCGGCTCTTCCACCAGCTTCCAATGGGCCGGACGGCGGGCCTGGTGATGGTCGATGCGTTGCGCCATCTCGTCATCTCCGGCCTCGGCCGTGGCGATGTAAGTGACGGCCAATCCGGATCCCCCGGCCCGCCGTTCGGCCAGGGCGCTTTTGCCGGAACGGGCGCCACCAAGGATGAGTTCAATCATGGGGGGCGAGCTTAGCACCTCGCCCCCCATGCAAGGATGCCCACCACCCCATCCCCGCCTCAAGGCGCCACTGACCAGTCACCTCCCCCGCTCGGCGGGGGAGGCCGGGAGGGGGTGCATTACTTTTCCCAAGGGGATGGGCTTGTCCCATCCCCGCTCGGCGAGGAGGCCGGGAGGGAGGCTTGTAATCCGCGGTATCCGCTGTTGTTAGGCCGCCGATACCTGGAACTGCCCAACCAATTGGTCGAGCTTGGCCGCGCCGGCGCCGGTCTTCTCCGCGCTGCGGGCGGCTTCGCCGAGGGCGGTGCGCACCCGGTCGGCGGAGCCGGTGATGGTGGCGACCCGGCTGCTGAGGGCGTTGGCCCCCTCGGCGATCTGGCCGATGGTGCCGAACATGCGTTCGGTGATGGCCTGCATCTCGCCCTTGTCGGAGGCGCTTTCCGCCGCCAGCTTGAGGCCTTCCTCCATCTGGACCATGCCGGTTTCCATGCGGGTGACGGCCTCTTCGGCCTGGGCCTGGACGTTGTTGATCATCTCGCGGATTTCCTTGGTGGCGCCGGCGGTGCGCTCGGCCAGCTTGCGCACCTCGTCGGCTACCACGGCGAAACCGCGGCCGCTTTCCCCGGCCCGGGCAGCTTCGATGGCGGCATTGAGGGCGAGCAGGTTGGTTTGGCTGGCGATCTCGTTGATGACGGTGACGATGCGGCCGATTTCCGTGGTGCTGGCCTCCAGGGTGCGGATGGTTTCCGCGGAGGCGGCCACCGAGTTGCGGATATCCCCGGTGCGGGTCTGCACTAGTTCGACCTGGCGCTGGGCGGCTTCGCTCACCTGGTGCATCGCAGTGCGCATGTCTTCGGCATTGCGGCTGGCGGTGTCGATCTCCTCGATCTGGCCGCGGATGGAGTCCAGCACATCCTGCATGGCCACCAGCATCTGGTTGGCGGCGTCGCCGCTATGGCGGCTCTTGTCCAGCATGGACAGGTTGGTGACGTGGATTTCCTTGGAGGTGAGCACCACCCGACGCACGATCTGCTCCAGGTTGTCGATGAAGCTGTTCACCACATTGGTCATGAAGGAGGTTTCATCCACCGTGTCCTTGCGCGGCAGGCGCTGGGCCAGGTTGCCGCCGCCCTCGGCAATGCCGCGCAGCATGCGGGTGGTGTCCCGCAGCCGGCTGCGCATGGGGCGGGCGCTGCCGTAGTAGAAGATCACCGCGCCGACCAACATTGACACCAAGGACAGGCCGGAGCCCAGCATCTCGCCCAGGTTCAGCCATTTGTCGAGCAGGGTGGCCGCAGTCCAGCAGCCGATGCTGGTGAACAGGTAGAGGCGCAATAGCTGGTAGGCGATGCTGCGGTAACGGTAAACTTCTTCCAGGTCGCCTTCGCACATCATGCCCCAGGTGTCGGGGCTGTGGGGCATGCGGAAAGTGACGCCCTTGCCGATCACCGGGATGTGGCGGTAATCGGAATAGCCAGGATAGGTGACGAAGAGGTTGTCGCCCTTGCGTATGGTTTCCCGCACGCCGGGGTGGAGCTGGTTGGTGGCCGGGTCGTTGAAGCGCAGTTCCAGTTCGGTGTGCTTCTGGATGCGAACGGTGCCGTAGTCGGTGCGCACGCCATCCCGCAGGTTGTCGCCCAGGGTGAAGGCGTTGTCCTCGAAGCGCGAGCGGGAGAGGGCAGTGCCCGGCGCGATGCCGCTATCGAATTCGGAGCGCACCATGAACAAATAGTTGTCGCCGGACTCGTGGAAGATATGGCCGGCCTCGCGCTGGATCAGGTCGCCGATCACATCGTTGGGTACGCGGCCGCAGAGGATGCCCACTGCCGTGCCTTTTTGCATCAGGGGACGATAGAACATCAAGGTCACCTGGTCGTGGAATTTCGAGCTGGAGGGGCCGAGTTGCTCCGTCACCGGATCGCAGTAGGGGCCGTGCAGGAAATTACCCCGCAGGGCAGCAGAAATGGCTTTGGAGGAGAGTCCCGATGGGCCGCTACGGCCTTTGGCGGTGGAGGCCTTGATGTTGCCCGCGGTATCGATGACGAACAGCTCGTTGAAGTCCTCGGCCAGTTTCTTCAGGTCGGTGAGGGATTCAACATCGATGTCCGGAAAGGTGGCTTCCAGTTCCCGGCCGAGGTTGTTGAGATTGCCCCATTGCTGTTCCGCCCAACCTTTGAGCAGGTTGACGCGGGTGCTGGCGATGCCCTCGAAAGTGGATTCAATGGCAACGTAGCGGTCCTTGTTCAGGTAGCAGGACCAGCCCATGGCAAATTTACCGAGTTTGCCGAACCAGGGCAGCCAATTCCGTTCCCCGTCGCTCAGGGACATTTGTGTACTTTTCAGCATGGCGCTTCTCTCGTCGTTGAGTGTGGTGCAGACCCTCTTCGTTGAGGGCATGGGAGTGTAGCAACGTCAGTGCCAATGCACCATTTCCCGCGCCAATAGCGGGGTTAAGCGTTTTCTTATCTATCACTAAAGCGAGACGGCGCACCACGGGAGTGCGGCTGTGCTCGGATGTGGACGACATAAAATCAACGTCAGGGAAAGGGGTTTATGTCTGGACGATCTTGTCCCATTGCGATCCTGCGGCCATAATCCGCGCCGTCCGGTGAGGGGGAAGCCCCTCTGGGAACACGGTGAGGTTGCCCGAGTGTTGATTCAGGCGCCGATTCCGTGGCGGGCCCGCCGCTGTGATCGGGGACGAAGCCGCTTATGCCACTGGGAAATCCCGGGAAGGCGCGGTGGAGGATGAGCCGAGAGCCAGAAGACCGACCGGATGCCACTCCCTGAATCAGGCGGGGTGAGTTGTGGTGCTGGACACACCGCAATAGCCCCTCGCCAAATTGGAGAAGAATCGGATGCATTCCTTCAACATTCCCGCCGTCGGGCGGGACATGGTCGCCCCGTTGCAAAACCGCATTGACCAGAAGACCAAGCCCCTGGGCGCTCTCGGTCAATTGGAAACCCTGGCCCTGCAACTGGGCGCCATCCAGGCTAGCCTGACGCCGCAATTGAATAAACCTCACATCCTCGTCTGCGCCGGCGACCATGGGGCCGCCAAAGCCGGCGTGTCCGCCTATCCCCAGGATGTGACCTGGCAGATGGTGGAAAACTTCCTCGCCGGCGGCGCCGCCATCAATGTCTTTGCCCGGCAGCACGGCCTCGGCCTGGTGGTGGCGGATGCGGGCGTGGCCCATGACTTCGGTGTGCGCGATGGCTTGGTGAGTGCCAAGGTGGCCCCCGGCACCGCCAATTATCTGGAAGGCCCGGCCATGACCGCCGACCAATGCAGCCAAGCCATGGAGCAAGGCGCGGCGGTGGTGCGACGTCTGGCCGGCGAAGGCTGCAATGTGCTGGGCTTCGGCGAAATGGGCATCGGCAATACCGCCTCCGCCTCGTTGCTGACCCATTGCTTCACCGGCCTGCCCCTGGCTGATGTGGTGGGACGCGGCACCGGTCTTGATGATGCCGGCCTGGCACGCAAGCGCGGCTTGCTGGAGCAGGCGTTGAACCTCTGGCCGGAACGGCCCACCTTTAGTCACCTCCCCTGCGAGGGGGAGGCTGGGAGGGGGCGGGCGTCCTGTGGCGAAGCCGCCGAAACGGGCGGAGACGCATTGAGCGTTCTCGCCCGTTTCGGCGGCTTCGAAATTGCCATGATGACGGGCGCCATGCTGGCCGCCGCCGAGACGGGCATGGTGTTGCTGATCGACGGCTTCATCGTCACCAGCGCCCTGCTCGCTGCCATCGCCATCGCGCCGACGGTGCGGGACTATTGCGTGTTCTCCCATTGCTCCGACGAGGCCGGCCATCGCCTGCAATTGGCCCACCTCAAGGCGCAGCCGCTGCTGCAATTGGGCTTGCGGCTGGGCGAAGGCACCGGCGCCGCCTTAGCCTGGCCGCTGCTGGTATCGGCCTGCGCGTTTATGAAGGAGATGGCCAGTTTCGAATCCGCCGGGGTCAGCGAGAAGGCGACGTGACGGGTTTCCGGCGAGCCCCGGCCGACTGCGCCTACAATCGCCGCTCTCCGACAACCGTAATACCGTGACAGGACCGTCCATGAATGCTAACGGCCATTTCGCCCAACTCGATGCCCTCCTGGTGGAACCTTCCGCCATGCAGGCCCGGGTGATCGCCACTGCTTGCCAGGGTTTGGGCATCCTGCGCCTGCGCACGGTGGAGAGCGGCAAGGCGGCGCTGGAAGCCATGGCCCAGGCGCAACCGGATGTGGTGATCAGCGCACTTTATCTGCCGGACATGTCGGGTACTGATCTGGTCCAGGCCATGCGCGCCACCCCGGCCCTGGAGCATGTGGGCTTCATCCTGGTCTCCAGCGAAACCCGGCCCCAGGCCCTGGACCCGGTGCGCCAATCGGGGGTTTGCGGCATCCTGCCGAAACCCTTCAATGCGGACCAGTTGCGCAAAGCTTTGGCCGCCACGGTGGAATTCCTCGCCGAGGACAATGCCGTCGGAGATTTCGATCCCGAATCCCTGCGGGTGCTGCTGGTGGACGACAGTCCCAATGCCCGCAAGTTCATGCGCCGGGTGCTGGAGAACCTGGGGGTGCGCAACTTCGTCGAGGCCGGTGACGGCAAGGAAGCCACCGCCATTCTCGGCGAGACCATGGTGGACCTGGTGGTCACCGACTACAACATGCCGGAAATGGATGGCCGCGAGCTGGTGGCCTTCATCCGCGAGAAAAGCTGGCAGCAAAGCGTACCCATCCTGATGGTGACCAGCGAAACCAACAACAGCCGCCTTGCCGCGGTGGAAGAAGCCGGCGTCTCAGGCATCTGCGACAAGCCCTTCGAGCCGGGCGTGGTGCGCCGGCTGTTGGGGCAGATACTGAATAATCGCTGAACTAGTGTGGTGAATGCCAATTGACAAAACCACAGCAGAATCCTGTCGTCATTCCCGCGAAAGCGGGAATCCGGTGTCTTTGCCGTCGCGTCGCTGGATTCCCGCTTTCGCGGGAATGACGTTTTTCGTCAGTCACTTTTACGATTCTCGATGGCCATGCAAGAACTCCGCATTTTTTTCACCGCCCTGGGTTTCTTCACCCGGCTGCCGGTGCCTGCCTGGGTGGGCCATGATGGCGCCCAGTTGGCCGCCGCCCCGCGTTACCTGCCCCTGGTGGGCATCCTGGTGGGCGTGATGGGCGCTGCCGTCACGGAGGCCGCTGCCCTGGCGCTGCCCATCTCCGTCTCCATCCTGTTGGGCATGATCGCCACCCTCTGGGTGACGGGCGCCTTCCATGAGGACGGTTTCGCCGATGCCTGCGACGGCTTCGGCGGCGGTTATGACAAGGCCGGCGTGCTGGCCATCATGAAGGATTCCCGTGTCGGCAGCTATGGCGCCATGGGCATTGCCCTGCTCCTGCTGCTCAAATATCTGGCGTTGTCCGAAGTGGATGTCGGCCTGGACCCGGTGGATGACGATGCGGTGGAAGAAGTGGTCAGTTGGTTGCCCATTGCCATTGTCGCCGCCCACGCCGTCTCCCGCCTGGCGGCGGTGAGTTTGATGGCGATGCTGGACTACGCGCGGGAGGACGAATCCAAATCCGCCCCCCTGGCCCGTCGCCTCGCCATCGGCCCTTGGCTGCTGGCTGCGGTGACCGGTTTGGCGCCCTGTCTGTTCCTGCCCTTCGGCCATGCCCTCGTGGCCCTGACCCTGGTGCTGGCAGCGACGTTGTTGGCGGCCCGCTATTTCCATCGCCGCCTCGGCGGCTACACCGGCGATTGCCTGGGGGCGACCCAGCAGGTGACAGAAGTGTTGTTCTACCTTGGTCTGCTGTGCAGCTTTACCTGATCCGCCATCCCCGCCCACAAGTGAGCGCAGGTCTTTGTTACGGTCAGACCGATTTGCCTCTGGCGGAGGATGTTGCCGCCTGCGCCGCTTCTCTGCGTGCGGCGCTTCCTTCAGATGCGCCCTGTTTCACAAGCCCCTCGCAGCGCTGCCGTTTGTTGGCGGAACGCCTGCATCCAGTCCCCGTGGTGGATGCGCGGCTGATGGAAATGCACTTCGGCCTATGGGAGATGCAAGCCTGGGACGATATTCCGCGGGAGGCCCTGGATGCCTGGGCGGCGGATCCCCTCGGCTTTGTGCCTCCGGGCGGCGAATCGGTCAGTGCATTGCAAGCCCGGGTGCTGGACTTCCTGGCCCAACACCAGCATCTGCCGGCCCTGACCCTGGTCACCCACGGCGGCGTCATCAAGCTGTTGGCGGGCCTGGCGGCGGGGGAGCCGACATCGGTATGGCAGGCGCGGAAATTTGACTACGGTGTTTTGCTTCCCTTGCAAATCGGCCCGCTCTGGCACAATGCCGGCCATGATTGATGTCCTGCCCCTGTCCGAGCTGCGCCGCGCGCTGGTGATCAAGCTGCGCCACCACGGCGATGTGCTCCTCACCTCCCCGGTGATTTCCGTCCTCAAGGCCCATGCCCCCCAATGCGAGATCGACGCCCTCATCTACGCCGATACCGCCCCCATGCTGGAAGGCCACCCCGATCTGGCCCAACTGCACCTGATTGACCGCAAGTGGAAGCGGCAAGGCCTGCTGGCCCAGGCCCGCGCCGAATGGGCGCTGTTCCAGGCCCTGCGCGGCCGCCAGTACGATCTCATCATCCATCTCACCGAACATCGTCGCGGCGCCTGGCTGACCCGTCTGCTCAAGCCGCGCTGGAGCGTGGCCCCGCGCCTGCGTCGGCGGGGCGAGTTCTGGGGCAAGAGCTTCACCCATCTGATCAACTATCCGACCAACACCAGCCTGCGCCACACGGTGGAAAAGAACCTGGACGCGCTGCGCCGTGTGGGCATTCATCCCCTCCCCGAGGAGCGCGGGCTGACCTTGGTACCGGGTTCCGCCGCCGAACAGCGGGTGGAAGGCCTGACCATAGGCCACGATCTTGGGTCCGGCTTCATCCACATCCATCCTGGCTCCCGTTGGCTGTTCAAATGCTGGCCGCCGGAGCGCATGGCGTCCCTGATCGACCAGCTTGCATCCACCGGCTACCCCCTGGTGCTCACCGGTGCGCCGGAGGCCAACGAGATGGCCATGATGGCGCAGATCAAGAGCCGTATCCATGCGCCGGTCGTCGATCTTTCCGGCCAGCTCAGCCTCAAGGAACTGGCGGCCCTGACCCGCCGCGCCAAGTTGTTCATCGGCGTGGATTCCGCGCCCATGCACATCGCCGCCGCCATGGGCACGCCCGTGGTGGTCCTGTTCGGCCCCTCGGGCGACAAGGAGTGGGGGCCCTGGATGACCCGCCACCGGGTCGTCACCACCAACCACACGTGCCGCCCCTGTGGCCGCGACGGCTGCGGCGGCAGCAAGGTCAGCGACTGCCTCACCACCCTGCCGGTGGAACGGGTGGTGGTGGCCTGCCATGAACTGCTGATGGGATGATCGGCGCGTGAAGCTCGCCATCGTCCGCCAGAAATACACGCCCTTTGGCGGCGCCGAACGGTTCGTCGAACGGGCTTTGACGGCCCTGGCCGGGCGCGGCCTGGATGTGACCATCATCACCCGCCACTGGAAAGGCGACAGCGGGGACAGCCGTCGCAAGGTGCGTCTCTGCAATCCCTTCCACCTCGGCCGTTTGTGGCGCGACGCGGGTTTTTCCCGTTACGTGCGGGCCATCGTCGCCAGCGGTGAATTCGATCTGGTGCAGAGCCACGAACGCATTCCTGGCTGCCATATCTACCGCGCCGGCGACGGCGTCCATGCCACCTGGCTGGAACTGCGCGCCCGCAGCCAGTCACGCCTGGCGGCCTGGTTCACCCGCCTGCATCCCTGGCACCGCTATACCTTGCGCACTGAAGCGGCCATGTTTCGCCATCCCGGCCTGCGCGCGGTGATCTGCAATTCGCGCATGGTGAAGGACGACATCGCCCGCCGTTTCGCCGTGACGGAGGACAAACTCCACGTCATCCACAACGGCGTGGACCTGGCGTTTTTCCATCCCGACCTGCGCCAGGAACACCGGCAGCGGGTGCGCGCGGAACTGGGCATTCCTGCCACCGCGCCCCTGGTGCTGTTCGTCGGCTCCGGCTTCGAGCGCAAGGGTTTGTTTCCCTTGCTCCAGGCCGTCGCGCGATTGCCCGACGCCCACGTGCTGGTGGTGGGCAAGGACAGAAAACTGGCCCAAGCCAAGTCCCTGGCGCAGGAACTGGGCTTGGCCGATAGGGCGCATTTCCTCGGCGGCCAGGCGGACGTGCGGCCCTATTACGGCGCCGCCGATGTGTTCGCCTTGCCCACGCTCTACGACCCTTTCCCCAATGCCGTCCTCGAAGCCCTGGCCTGCGGCCTGCCGGTACTTACCTCGCCGGGCAGCGGTGCGGCGGAATTGATAGAGGCCCGTTGCGGAACGGTGGTCGACGCCCTGGATAGCGCCGCCCAGGCGCTGGCCCTGACGCAATTGCTGGCGATGGGCGACGATGCTTGCCACCAGGCCCGTCGGGCGGCGAGCACCTGCGGCAGCGAGGACATGGCGCTGAAGCTGGAAACCCTCTACGGATCGTTGATGGACGGGGCCTCGTTCCCCGCTCGTTTATAATCCCGGCGCCTTCTCTGGCGCGAGGAACTCCGTCCTGCCGGGTTTCCCGGCTAGTTGGAGAAGCTGGAGCTCAACACAATCCACAACATGGCCCAAGCGCTCTCTAACCGAACCCTTTATTTCCGTCTGCTGAATTTCGTCCGCCCCTATTGGCGCGGACTGAGCCTCGGTCTGCTGGCGACCATGTGCGCCGCCGCCACCGACCCGCTGCTGCCGGCCTTGCTCAAGCCCATGTTGGACAAGGGCTTCGGCAGCGCCGATCAGGCCCGCATCCTGCAAATTCCCCTGGCCATCGTCGGCATCTTCGCCCTGCGCGGGGTGCTCAGCTATTGCTCCTCCTACCTCATGTCCTGGGTGGCCAACCATGTCATCAAGGACATCCGCAGCGCCATGTTCGCCCGCCTGGCGGCGCTGCCCACGGCCTATTTCCAGCGGGTGGCTTCCTCCGTCGCCATCAGCAAGATCACCAACGATGTGGTGGGCGTCTCCGGCGCCGCCACCAGCGTGTTCACCGTCCTGATCCGCGACAGCCTGACCGTGGTGGGCCTGCTCGCCTGGCTGTTCTATCTCAACTGGCAACTGACCCTGGTGACCTTGGCTGTCGGCCCCGTGGTGGCGCTGATGATCGGCGGCTTCGGCGGCCGCCAGCGGCGCATGAGCCTGGCCTCCCAGAAGGGCATGGCCGACATGACCAAGACCGTGCAGGAAGCCATCGCCTGCCAGAAGGTGATGAAGGTATTCGGCGGCGAAGCCCAGGAAGTGGCCCGCTTCGAAAAGGTGAATGGCATGCTGCGGGGCTACTACATGAAGCAGGCCAATGCCCAGGCGGCCTCTTCGCCCTTGGTGCAGTCCGCCGTTGCGGTGGCCCTGGCGGTGGTGGTGTATGTGGCCCTGCGCCAGTCCGCCGCCGGCGGTGCGACGGTGGGCGGTTTCGTTTCCTTTGTCACCGCCATGCTGATGCTGTTGCCGCCGCTGCGCTCCCTGGCGGACGTGAACACGCCCTTGCAGCGGGGCCTGGCGGCGGCGCAAAGCATCTTCGAATTTCTCGACGAGGCGCCGGAAGAAGACGCCGGCACCGAGCAGTTGCAACGGGCCCAGGGCCGGGTGGTGTTCGACCATTTCTCCTTCCGCTACGCCGGCGCCGAACGCAATGCGTTGGAAGACATCAATCTCACCATTGAGCCGGGCGAATGTGTCGCCCTGGTCGGTGCCTCGGGTGGCGGCAAGACCACCCTGGCCAGCATGCTGCCCCGCTTCTTCACCGGTACCGCGGGCAGTCTGACCATAGACGGCCACGACGTGCGCAACATCACCCTGGCCAGCCTGCGCAGCCAGATCGCCCTGGTGTCCCAGGAGACTCTGCTGTTCAACGACACCGTGGCGGCCAACATCGCCTATGGCGCCATGCGGGTTGCTTCTACCGCCGCCATCGAGGCCGCCGCCGTCCATGCCCATGCCCTGGATTTCATTAAGGCCATGCCCGAAGGTTTCGATACCGTCATCGGCGAGCAAGGCAGCCGCCTCTCCGGCGGCCAGCGCCAGCGCATCGCCATCGCCCGGGCGGTGCTGAAGGACGCCCCCATCCTGATCCTGGACGAAGCCACCTCGGCCCTGGATTCCGAATCGGAGCGCCAGGTGCAGGCTGCCCTTGATGAGCTGATGCAGCATCGCACCACGGTGGTCATCGCCCATCGCCTGTCCACCATCGAGCGCGCCGACCGCATCGTGGTGCTGGACCAGGGGCGCATCGTCGAGGTGGGCAATCACCGGGCCCTGCTGGCCCAGGGCGGCGTCTATGCGGCTTTGCATCGCACCCAATTCGGTGCGGGACAGGCGGCATGAGCGCAGTGGTCCGTAGCAACGCGGCAAAACCCCCCGCCCTGCTTTACCTCAACGGCAAAGCCAATCCCGTGGTGTCCGCCTTGGCGGCCCAAGGCGTGGAGATTGTCACCGACAACTGGCAGCCGGACGCCGCGTTGACGGCGCGGCTGATCGGCGTCTGGGTGAATTTCTACCATCTGCTGCAACCCGGGGAGTTCCTCAGGGTGCGCCGCCTGCGCCGGCAATTGCGGGCGGCGGGTGTGCCCTTCATGGTGTGGAACCGGGATGCGCCGGGTTATCTCAACAAGGCGGCCTGGCGTCTGCATCTGCTCAGTGCGGCCCAACCGGTGGACCTGTATGCCACCCACGCCGTGGATGAACGTTACCGCTTCGGCCGCGCCGAGGTTTACTTTCCCAATGCCGCCAGCATCGAGCGTTACAACCTGTCGGGTGTCAGCTTGGAAACCCTGCGCGACCCCGCCTATTACGCCTGGGATGTGTCCTGCTTCTGCGGCATGACGCCGCGCCGGCCGGAGCATCACGACCGCATACGTTTCTTCGCCGCGCTGTCCGAGCGCCTGCTGGCCAAAGGCTGCAAGATCCGTTTTGTGGATACGGAAACCGAGTCCCTGAGTCTGCCCCAGCAGATCGAACTGATCCAGAAGAGCCGCATCAACCTCAATTACGGCGCCACCTGCGATGTGCCCGGCCAGGTGCCCTCCGGCATGCCGGAACGGGTGTTCGGTATCCCCGCCTGCGGCGGTTTTTTGCTCAGCGACCACCGCAGCCATGCCGCCGAGGATTTCATGCCTGGCCGCGAGTGGGCGGATTTCCGCACCCTCGACGAAGCGGAAATGAAGATCGAACACTTCCTCGCCCGTTTCGACGAAAGCCGCGACATCGCCGAAGCGGCCCACCGGCGGGTGATGGCGCAACACACCTATGCCCACCGGGCCCAGCGCCTGATGGACTTGCTGGCAGCCAGCAGAGCCGGCCTTGTCGCCGGCGGCCCACGGAGTTCCCCATGACGGAACGTGGCAAGGCGCCCTTGCGCATCCTTCATACCGAAGCCTCCTGCGGTTGGGGCGGCCAGGAGATCCGCATCCTGGGCGAAGCCCGGGGCATGATCCGACGCGGCCACCAGGTGTACCTGGTCTGTCCCGCCGAAGCCCGCATTTACAGCGAGGCGGCGCGCTGGGGCGTGCCGGTGACGGCGCTTCCCATCGGCCGCAAGAACCTGAAGGGATGGCGTGCCCTGCGCGGTTTTCTCAAGGGCCACGCCTTCGATGTGGTGAATAGCCATAGTTCCACCGATAGCTGGCTGGCGGCCCTGGCCTTGGCCGGCCTCAAGGATGCGCCGCGTTTGGTGCGCACCCGCCATCTTTCGGCGGCGGTGCCCAATAATGTGTTCTCGCGTTGGTTGTATCGCAGCGCCACCGCGGCCATCGCCACTACCGGCGAACCGATTTGTCGCCATCTGATTGACGATATCGGCGTGGCCGCGGCGTGCGTCCAGTCCATTCCCACCGGCATTGATGCGGCCAGCTACGGTCCTGCGCTGCCCGAGGAAAAAATCGGACTCCGCCGCCGCCTGCATATCCCCGAGGCGGCTTTTGTCGTGGGCATTGTCGCCACCCTACGCAGTTGGAAGGGACACAAATATCTGGTGTCGGCCTTCGCCCGTTTCGCTGCGGATCATCCCGAGGCGATGCTGGTCATCGTCGGCGACGGCCCACAGCGGGCCCAGCTTGAGCAACAGGTCGCAGAACTCGGCTTGACGCAACAGGTGCTGATGCCGGGCAACCGCCACGATGTGGCGGACTGGCTGAAGGCCTTCGATGTGTTCTGCCTGCCCTCCTACGCCAACGAGGGTGTGCCCCAGGCCCTGCTCCAGGCCATGTTCACCGGCCTGCCCTGCGTCACCACCCAGGCCGGCGCCATCGGCGAAATCGCCCTGGCGGAACAAACGGCCCTGGTGGTGCCCATGCACGATGATGCCGCCCTCGCTGCGGCCCTGGCCCGTTTGGCCGACCACCCCGCCTTGCGCCTGCGCCTGGGGGATGCGGCCAATGCCTGGTGCCGGGCGAATTTCACCGAAGACCACATGCTCGACCGCATGGAAGCGCTGTTCCGCCATGTCCTCGCGACTGCCCGGCCGGCTTAGCATCCTCCGCCGTTACCTGCTGACCGCCCCTTTCCTGCGGCGGCGGCAGAAGCCCGAAGCGGTGCGGCGACTACTGGTGCTGCACCACCTGCTGTTGGGCGACACCCTGATGCTGACGCCTTTGTTGGCGCGGTTGCGGGAGCGCTATCCCGGTGCGGCCATCACCATGACCGTCGCGCCGGCCTTTGCGCCCCTTTACGCGGCTGCGCCCTACGGCGCCACCGTGCTGCCTTTCGATCCGCGCAATCCCGCTACCGTGGACGCCCTGCTGGATTCCGGCCCCTACGACATCGCCTACCTGCCCGGCGACAACCGCTATGGCCTGTTGGCCCAGGCCATGGGGGCCCGCTGGGTGGTGGCCTTCGCCGGCGATCCGGCAGGTTGGAAGAATGCCTGGTGCGATGAGCTGCTGCCTTTCCCCGGGCAGACCACCAATGTGGGCGACCTCTTCGCCCTGCTGGCCGGTGATGAGGCTTGGCCGGGCCGTTTTGATCCGGCGCAGTGGCCTTTGCCTGTGGCCGAACTGCCCGATGATTTACCTGATGACGCCATCGCGATGCTGCATCTGGGGGCGGGCAATGCCATGCGTTTGTGGCCGCCCCATCAATGGCGCGCCCTGGCCGAAGCACTGACGGAAAAAGGGCTGCGCGTGGTGTGGAGCGCGGGGCGTGGCGAAGAGGCCCTGGTGCGGGCGGCCGATCCGGAAGGTCGCTACCCCAGTGTTGCCGCTCGCTTGAGCCTGCCGACTTTGGCGGCCTTGCTGGCCAAGGCGCGGTTGCTGGTGTGCCTGGACAGCGGCATTTGCCACCTGGCCAAGCACACTGGAACGCCCACCGTCGTGCTTTACGGTCCGGGCAATCCGGACTTGTTCGGCCGTGGTGACTTTTGGTCGGCGGCGCCCATGACGGAGGTGTTCCAGCCGGATTTCCCCTGCCGTAACGAGCATGTTTTATTCAAGCGCAACGCGCCTTGGATCGTTCGTTGCGGGCGTACCGTCCATACCTGCGAGCAGGTGCGGCAGGATGATGACCGACCGGCTTCCGCCTGCATGAGCGAGATCACCCTGGCCCAGGTGGTGGCGGGTGTGGAACGGGTATTGGCGAAGAAGGCCTGAAGGGCTCAGGCGACGCCAGGCACGGTGTTGGCGATGAGGCGTGCCACCGCTCCGATGATTTCCTCGTCAGCCATTTCGGCCACCGCCTTGTCCGCCACCAGGGTCACTTGACGATCGCCGATGGGCCCCCACATGTCGGGAGAAGAGGAGTGGGCCGTGTCGGCGAACAGGCCGACCACGCCGCCGGGACAAGCTGATGCGATGTGCATCAGGCCGCTGTCGGGGAAGACATTGCAGCGGGCCAGCCAGGCCAGCCCCACCACGGTTTGCAAACCATCCTGGCAGGGCAGGATGTGGGGCGACTGCCGGGCGAGTATCTCCGCGGCGAGTTCGTTGTCGCCGGGATAAAGCGGGTTGTCCCGGGTGCCCGGCGACCAGACCAGTGCGGTTTTGAGGCCAAAACGGTCGTGGCAGAGCTGGCTCCAACGCAGCACCTGCGCCGCTGTGGGTTGGCGATGCTGGCGGCGGGCGCCCAGGCCGAGCAACAAGTAAGCGCCTGGCATCAGGTCGTTACGTTTCAGCCAGGTTTCGGCGCCATGGAGGGCTGAGGCCTGGGGATGAAATTCCGGTTGCACCCCGGCCTGGCCCACGTTTATGCCCAGGGCGGAGGCCAGGTTCAGCAGGCGCCGGGACTCGTGCCCCTCGGTCGGTTCGGGCAGGGGATCGGAAAGCCCCTTCACTGTTTTCTTGCAGTAGGCGATGGTGCGTTTGCCCTTGAGTCCCAGCCCCAAGGAGATGGCGCGATGGGATTCGCTGCCGTTGCCTACCAGCACCACGTCGAAATTTTTCCGGCGCAGGGTGAGCAGGATTTTCAGGTAACGCCATACGCTACCCAGTCGCAGCTTGCCGTTGTGGCGAATGCGAGGGAACACCCAGCAATGGTCGACATGAGGATTGGCGCTGAGCACCCAATCGTTGTAGTCGTTGGCCAGCACATGGAGTTCGCAGTTCGGCAGGGCTTCCTTGAGCAAGCGGAGCAGCGGCGTGGTGAGCACCATGTCACCGATCTTGTCGCGCTTGATGAGCAGTAGCTTGGGATGGGATGGGGGCACGGGAGCTTGGAGTAGGGGACAAGGGCAAATGCTAAGATGCGGGCCGGAATTTACCGGAATTTTGCGCCCAATCCCTGGCGGACGTCGCCATCGCTCTTCCGTACCTCAATGCATCGTGCTTAGCCTGTTCCCATCCATGCCCCGAAACACCGTTTCCTTCGTCCACAAGATGCTGTTCCTGGGCTTGATGGCCGCCGTATTCGTACTGCCTATTCCCCATACCATCACCTTGCGCCTGCTGCTCCTTTTGGTGTTGGCCGCCTGCACGATTTCCCGCTGGCCTGGCTTGTTGCGCACAATGTGGGCGGGAGCCCTGCGTTTCCCTTCAATGGCATTACTGGCCCTGACCGCGTGGATCGTGGTGGAGAACCTGGCCTTTGCGCTTCACCCCGAAGAATCCTGGCGGGCCTTTGCCAGCGACTGGCTGCGTTTCTTGACGCTTCTTATGTTGGGTGCTGGCTTGGCGGACCGGCTGGGCGACAGCCAAGCCCGACGCGGATTGACCGTTGTGTTTGCCGCGTTGCTGGCGCACTGGTTGTGGCAGTTGGGTTATCAGGCCTGGCTGGCCTATCAGGGCAGCGCCCTGGTGCTCGGTCTCACCCCTTTCGCCGACCGCGATACGCAATCCACGTTGGTGACTTTCGGTATGGCCTTGTCCATCGCCGATCTGGCGGCTCGGCGTTTCGCCCGGCCCGGATTGTTTCCCTGGCGGGAAGGCCTGTCCTGGCTACTCTTCGCTCTCGGCCTGGTGGCGACCATTCTGCTCAAGACGCGCAACGGTACGGCGACGGTGGCTTTGATGCTGCTCGCCGCTTTTGTCCTGTGGGCGAACCACCGGATTCGATCCCGGCGGAAATTCCTGGCGGTTTGCGCTGCCGGATTGGCCCTGAGCGGCGCCTTGATGGCGGCTTCCGTCGCCACCGACAGCCGATGGCGCGGCTTGGCAGATACCGTGGCTTTCTCCCTGGATACCGAAGGCAATCGTTACTGGCTCAACACCCGCAATGAGCAAACAGTGTTTCCGCCCCTGCCCAGCGGCCAGATGGTGGAGGAATCCGCCTATATGCGCATCGCCTGGGCCAAGGTGGCCGTGGAGTTGATCGGCGAACATCCCTGGGGCGTCGGTTTCGGCCATCGCGCGTTCGGTTGGGCGGTGCATGAGAAATATCCCGAAGCCCTGGACATGGGTAGCTGCCACAGCGGTCTACTGGATTTCACCCTGGGCAACGGCATTCCCGGTATTGCGCTGTGGTTGCTGTTCAGCGGCTTGCTGATGCGCGTCGGCCTGCGCCGCTTCAAGACCACAGGCGATGCAAGCGGTTTGGCCCTGGCCCTGTTCGTCTTTGGCAATCTGGCCCGTTGTGCAGTGGACGGCCATATCAGCGGCTGGCGTTTCGAATTGTTTGGCCTAATGACCGGGATGCTGCTCCTGCCTAAGGCGCGACAAGTTTAATGGGCCGGTCTGGGGTGATCCCGGGTCAAGCGGCCCGCTTACGCACCACGCACTGAATCTGGGCCAGGGCGCCGAAGTGCGTCTGATCCGTGGGGATGCCCCACCCCGCGAGTAGAACATTCAGACGGTCGGCGAATTTTTCTTTCGCCGTCCCGTCGTTTTTGCCAATGCGCTTGATCAGGGAATGGCGAAAGCGGCTGACGAAGCGACCGAAGCCACCCAGGCTGCGGGGCCGCGTGATTTTGGCGGGCAACCAGCGGTAGTTGAAACCTTGATCCTGAATGGCCAGCTCGGCAATCTCGCTACCCGGCAAGGCGCTGACGAGTTGCCGCACATCGTAGGACACCGGCGACCAAGAAGTCGGTGCATCCAACCTGAACGTTGCTTTGTGGTCGTTGTTGAACTGGGACGGCCAGAAGCCCTGTTCATATAAATCTTCATGGGGCACCACCACAATCAGATGGCCGCCCGGCTTTACCAGGGTCCACCAGTCTGCCAGGATGCCCGGCACGTTGGACATGTGCTCCAGGCAGTGGGAGGAATACACCGTATCGAAACTGGCCGGCGCGAAATGATCCAATATCTTTTCTGCATTGCCGTGAATCCTGTCGAAGGGACGGGCATTGGGTACCACGGGGTCATTGCCGCAACCGATGTCCAGCACCGCGCCGGAAAGATAGTCGGCAAAGAATTGCGGGCTGCGGTATTGGTTGGATTTGGATGATTCGCGCATGGGTTATGTGATGGATAGCCGGGGTGGCCAGGCAGCACTCTAGCAAAGCTTGGAAGCAAATAAGTCGGGAAACGGGGCGCGCGTTGCTTTCTGAATCTATAACTTTAGTTAAATTGAATATTATTTTGCCCATTTAGCATGTCATTGGCTAGAATTCTGACTCCATTTCTTGATCTTGTAAGGAACGAAACATGAAAACAAAAATCATCGCCTCCTTAGTTGCCGCTTCCATGATGGCCTTTGCCGGCTATGCATCGGCTGGCGATTGGTATGTCGCGGGTTCCGTAGGAAGTAGTGACTTTGACACCGGTAGCAAGGCCAGCATTGATGGTTCTTTGGTTGCAGCAGGCGTTACTGGTCTTTCCTCCAGCCTGGATAAGAACGACACCGCCTATAAGTTCCAACTGGGTTATCAGATCAATCCTAATTTTGCCGTCGAAGGTGGCTACGTGGATCTGGGCGAGGCCAAGTATTCCGCCTCGTTCACGGGCGGTAGTGGTTCGGCCACGGTCAAAGCTTCCGGCTGGAATATTTCCGCTGTCGGCATCCTGCCCCTGAGCAATGATTTTTCCTTGCTGGGTAAGATCGGCATGATTGACGCCAAGCTTGAAGTTGGTGCCAGCGCGACTGGCCCTGGTGGTGCGGCTTCCGGTTCCGCAACGGATACCTCTTGGAAGGCCACTTGGGGTGTCGGGGGCGCCTACAACTTCAGCAAGGCTATGGCTGTGCGCCTGGAATACGACCGCTACTCCAAGCTCGGCAATAACAACACTACCGGCGAAGGCGACGTGGACCTGTGGTCCGTGGGCTTGGTTTATAAGTTCTAAGAACCACTTCTTGCCAACAAAAAAGCCCCGATCGGGGCTTTTTTTACGGCATCTTGTTCGATGATCAACGCGAATTAGTGCGCCTCATCCCAATTGGTTCCCACCCCCACTTCAGCGAGCAAGGGGACCGACAGCTTGGCGACATTGGCCATCAATTTCGGTAGCGCGATGCGGATTTCATCCAGTTCTGCCTGGGGTACCTCCAGCACCAATTCGTCGTGCACCTGCAGGATCATCCGCGATTTTTTGCCGCTGGCATCGAGCCAGTTTTGCACGGCGATCATGGCCTTCTTGATCAGATCGGCGGCAGTGCCTTGCATCGGCGCATTGATGGCGGCCCGTTCGGCACCCTGGCGGCGGGCGGCGTTGCTGGACTTGATTTCCGGTAGCCAGAGGCGGCGGCCGAACACGGTTTCGACGTAGCCCTTGTCCCGGGCCAGTTGCCGGGTTTCTTCCATGTAGCGGGCAACGCCGGGGTAGCGGGCGAAGTAGCGTTCCATGTAGCCGGCGGCGGCGCTGCGCTCTAGGTTAAGTTCCCGCGCCAGGCCGAAGGCGCTCATGCCGTAGATCAGCCCGAAGTTGATGACTTTGGCGGCGCGGCGTTGTTCCGAGGAGACTTCCAGGGGCGTGATGCCGAAGATCTCCGCCGCCGTGGCCCGGTGCACGTCCTCGCCCTTGGCGAAGGCGTCGAGCAAGCCTTCGTCGCCGGAGAGGTGGGCCATGATGCGCAATTCGATCTGCGAGTAGTCGGCGGACACCAGCACATGACCGGCCGAGGCGATGAAGGCGGAGCGGATACGACGGCCTTCCGTGGTGCGGATAGGGATGTTCTGTAGGTTGGGGTCGCTGGAGGCGAGGCGGCCGGTGGCTGCTACCGCTTGCGAGAAGCTGGTGTGCACCCGGCCGGTGGCGGGATTCACCATCTTCGGCAGCTTGTCGGTGTAGGTGCCCTTGAGCTTGGCCAGGCTGCGGTGTTCCAGCAGCAGCTTGGGTAGGGGATAGTCCTCCGCCAATTGGGTGAGTACTTCTTCGTCGGTGGAGGGACCCCCGGAGGGCGTCTTTTTCACCACCGGCAAGCCGAGCTGGGTGAACAGGATTTCCGCCAGTTGCTTGGGCGAAGCGAGGTTGAAGGGCTGGCCGGCCAGGGTGTGGGCTTCCGCTTCCAACTGCATCAGGCGGCGGCCCAGTTCATCGCTTTGCTGGGCCAGGGAAAACACGTCGATCAACATGCCGGTGCGTTCCATGCGGTAGAGCACTTCGGCCACGGGTAGTTCGATGTCGTGATACAGGGCGTCCAGCGCCGGGACTGTCTTCAGTTGCGGTGTCAGGGTTTCATACACGCGCAGGGTCACGTCCGAATCCTCGGCACCGTATTCCGTGGCCCGTTCCACATCCACCTGGGCGAAGGAGATGCGCTTGGCGCCCTTGCCGGTGAGGTCGTCGTAACTGAGGGTGGCGAGGCCGCAGTGGCGCGCCGCTAGAGCACCGAGGTCGTGGCTCTTATCGCTTTCCAGCACATAGCTTTGCAGCAAAGTGTCCTCGGCGATGCCGCGCAACTCGATACCGTGGTTGGCGAAGACATGGCGGTCGTACTTGAGGTGCTGGCCCAGCTTCTTGTGTTCGGGGGATTCCAGCCAGGGTTTGAGCTTGGCCAGCACCTCATCCAGGGGCAATTGTTCCGGCGCACCGGCATAGACATGGCCGAGGGGCAGGTAGGCCGCCTCGCCGCTGACGGTGGCGAAGGATATGCCCACCAGCTTGGCCTGCATCGGATCCAGGTCGGTGGTTTCGGTGTCCAGGGCGGTGAGGGGGGCGGCGGAAATCTTCGCCAGCCATGCGTCGAACAGCCCCCAGCTATTGATGCAAACGTAATGCTTGCAGTCGTTCACCACCAAGGCGGGCGCCGGCAATTTTTCTTCGACAGCGTAGGGCACTGCCTTGGCGGTGGATGGCGCGATGGGCGCCATGCCGCCGTTCTGCACTTCCTTGAGCCAGGTCTTGAATTCCAGGCGGCCGTAAAGTTCGGCCAGGGCGGCATTGTCGTGGTCTTGCGGCAACAACTCGGTCAATTGCACGGGGAGCGCCAGATCGCAGGCGATAGTCACCAGCTTTCGGCCCAGGGGCAGGAAGTCCAGGTGCTTGCGCAGGTTCTCCCCCACCACGCCCTTGATCTCGGCGGCATGGGCGACGATCTCATCAAGGGAGCCGTACTGGCTCAGCCATTTAACGGCGGTCTTGGGCCCCACCTTTTCCACCCCGGGCACGTTGTCCACCGTGTCGCCCATCAGGGTCAGATAGTCCACGATGCGTTCCGGTGGAATGCCGAACTTGGCTTCGACGCCGGCCGGGTCCAGCACCTCGTTGCTCATGGTGTTCACCAGGCGCACGTGGTTGTTCACCAGTTGCGCCATGTCCTTGTCGCCGGTGGACACCACACACTCGGTGCCGCTGTCGGTGGCCTGGCGGGCCAGGGTGCCGATCACATCGTCGGCCTCCACGCCGTCTATCATCAGCAGCGGCCAGCCCAGGGCGCGCACCGCCGCATGCAGGGGTTCGATCTGGCTGCGCAGGTCGTCGGGCATGGGGGGGCGGTTGGCCTTGTATTCGGGATACCAGTCGTCGCGGAAGGTCTTGCCCTTGGCGTCGAACACCACGGCCCGGTAATCTGCCTTATAGTCGGCTTCAAGGCGGCGCAACATGCTGATCACGCCGTACACCGCGCCAGTAGGCTCTCCTGCCTTGTTGCGCAAATCGGGCAGGGCGTGAAAAGCGCGGTACAAATAGGAAGAGCCGTCGACAAGCAGCAGGGTGGGCATAGGGAAACAGGAGAAGAAAAATGAACGTGAAGGACAAGTTGCCACGGCAGCAGACCGAGGCAGCCCCGGCGAGGGGAATTTCATCCGCCCGGGAGGCCTGGCGGGTGTTCGGGATTATGGCAGAGTTCGTCGAGGCCACTGAGCGCATGGCCGAGGTGCAGCCCGCCGTGTCCATCTTCGGCAGCGCCCGGGTGGCGCCGGAGTCCGAGTACTACCAGTTGACGGAGACCATCGCCAACCTGTTGTCCGACGCCGGTTTCGCTGTCATTTCCGGTGGCGGCCCGGGCATCATGGAAGCTGCCAACAAGGGCGCCTTCGCCGGCAAGAGCGTCAGCATCGGCCTCAACATCCAGTTGCCCATGGAGCAGCACTCCAACCAATATCAAGACATTTCCCAGACCTTCCGCCACTTCTTCGCCCGCAAATACATGTTCGTCAAGCTGGCCTCCGCCTACGTGGTCATGCCGGGCGGATTCGGCACCCTGGACGAACTGATGGAAGCGCTCACCTTGATCCAGACCCGAAAATCGCCGCGCATCCCCATCATCCTGGTGGGTAGCAAGTTCTGGGGTGGCCTGCTGGATTGGTTCCGCGACCGGCTGGTGGGGGAGGGCATGATCAATCCCGAGGACATCGACCTGTTGCAGGTAATCGATGAACCCAAGGCCGTGGTGGACGCCATCTTCAGCCACTACGAAACCCGCGGCTTCGTGCGTCTGCCGGAGGAGCACGAGCTCTTGCTCAACCTCTGAAACCGGCTGGAAAATCAGGCGGATGCTAGAATTCGCCGGTCCTTTCAAGGAATTCCCATGCGCCCCCATTTCTCTGCCCCGCTTTCCAAGCTCGTCCTGTCCCTGGCCTTGAGCGCCGCCCTGTCGGCCTTCGCCCAGGCGGACAAGAAGCTGCAACCCTTGCCGGAAGTTCCGCCCCCCCCGCCGGGCGTCAATCTGGAGGCCGATCTGGAGCCCCAGGTCACCATCACCAAGAAAGGCGAGGACAAAGTCGAGGAATACCGCATCAACGGCCGGCTCTACATGATGAAGGTGACCCCCGCCAACGGCCCCAGCTACTATCTGGTGGATGAGGAAGGCAAGGGTGACTGGGCCCGCCGCGACACCATCGGCCCCAACATCAAGCCGCCCATGTGGCTGATCAAGAGTTGGTGAGCCATGGCTGAAGGCCCCGTCGTCTCCGTCCAGACATCGGGCGAAATGCGTGTCGTCCCTGCGGAGCGGGGTACCGAATGGCTGTTGGCTGGCTGGCGCACGTTCCGCGCCGAACCGGGTTTGTGGGTACTGATCGCCCTGCCGCTGTTCCTGTTCAACATGTTGTTGGTGTATCCCCCACTCCTGATCTGGGGCAGTGCCGTATTCACCATTCTCTTCCCCATCATCGGCGCTGGGCTGATGGCCGCGACCGATGCCCAACAGCGGGGAGAACCCCTCAAGTTCGACTACCTTCACCTGGGCTTCCGCGAAAACACCGGGCCCTTGGCCACGGTGGGCGGCATGCTGTTGTTGGCCATGGTGGCCAGCAATCTGGTGGGGGGGGCGATCATCGGCATCAGTTTTCTGGTGGGCGGCATCGGCGCCACCGGCATTGGTACCGTGCTGTCCCTGGCCGGTTTCCTGATGGCGGGCCTGGTGGTGTTCTCCCTGTTCATCGCCATCGGCATGGCCGCCTGCTTCGCCCCGGCCCTGGTCATGCTCTCCCTACGCCCGCCCAAGGAAGCCCTGCGGGAAAGCCTGTACGCCTGCGTCCGCAACTGGCTGCCCATGTTGGTGTTCAGCGTGTTGGTCTGCGCCCTCATGGTGCTCTGCCTGCTCACGGCAGGTCTTGGCCTGTTGGTGCTGATTCCCGTGATCTCGTCGGCGATTTATCACGCTTACCGGGACATCTTCGCCTGAAACCCATGGCGGTGACAGCGGGTGTTCGCGGGGGCGTGGCGCCGCAATCTTTTCAAAGGATAGTCTGATGCAAGCTCACCGCTTGCCCCCCCGCCAGGGCTTGGTGTGGCTGTTCGCCGGCTTTGGCCTGCTCAAGCGCAACCCGCCCCTGCTGGTCTCCCTCACCGTGATCTACTGGGAGCTGTTCGCCCTGCTGTTCCAGGTGTTCCCCTGGGCCGGCACGGTGCTCATGCCCTTGGCGCTGCCCCTCATCACCCTCATCCTGGCCAATGGTAATCGCCTGGTGGCCGAGGGCCGTTCCTGGCCCTTGAACCCCCGTGATCTCTTGCAGGGCATCAGCCTGCAGCGCCGCCCTTTGACGCAACTGTGCGGCCTCAACCTGGCCGCCTCGGCCCTGGCGGTGCTCGTCAGCACGCTATTGCTGGGAGATTCCTTCGACAATCCCGAACTGCTCCAGAGCGATCCGGGCCACATGCTGCTGCTCATGGGCGAATTGCTGCTCATCACCTCGCCCCTGCTGCTGGCTTTCTGGTTTTCGCCCCTGTTGGTCGGCTGGGAAGGCGTGCCGGCCCTGAAAGCACTGTTCTTCAGCTTTGCCGCCTGCCTGCGCAACTGGCGCGCCTTCGCCGTATACGGCCTGGCCGCAGTGGCGGTGGCGGTATTGGCGCCCGGTCTGTTGATGGCCTTGCTGGTGATCCTGTTCCCCGATGGCGCCGACATCATCTTCTCCATCCTGAGGGTCGCTTTTCTGTTCGTTCTGGCGCCGGCGCTGATGGCCGGGGTGTACCTGGGGTATCGGGATATCTTCAGTCATGACTGAGTTGGGCCGCGCCGGGCCGCTGGGTATCCTCGGCGGCACCTTCGATCCCATCCACCACGGCCACCTGCGCCTGGCCGAGGAAGCGAGGGAGCGACTGGCCCTGGCCGCCGTCTGCCTCATCCCCGCCGGTACGCCGCCCCACCGCCACCCGCCCCAGGCCGACGGCCAGCATCGTTTGGCCATGGTGCGCGCGGCGGTAGCCGCCAATCCCGGGCTGGCGGTGGACGCCAGTGAAATCGAAAGCCAGGGGCCGAGTTACACCGTGCCTACCCTGGAACGGCTGCGGGCCCAGCATGGCCCGGGGCGCCCCCTGGTGCTTTTGCTCGGGGCCGACGCCTTTCTCGGCCTCACCACCTGGCACCGCTGGCAGGACTTGTTCACCCTGGCCCACATTGCCGTGGCCACCCGGCCCAGCCATGTGCTCGAAACCACTCATAAGGCGCCGGCCCTGGCGGCGGAATTCAGCCAACGCCAGACCCTGAGCGCCGCCGCCCTGGCCGAGGCGCCCGCCGGCTGCATCATTCCCTTCGGTATCACCCCCCTGGATATCTCCGCCACGGCCATCCGTGCGGCATTGGCCACGGGTGGCAGCGCCCGCTATTTGCTGCCCGACGGTGTTCTCGACTATATTTCCCGCAACCGGCTCTACCAGCCATAACCCCCGGAAAAATTTCAACTAATGGATATCCGCAAGCTGCAAAAAATCGTCGTGTCCGCCCTCGAGGACATCAAGGGTGAGAACATCGAAATCATCAACACCACCAAGCTCACTTCCCTCTTCGACCGTATCGTCATCGCCACCGGTAGTTCCAACCGGCAGGTGAAGGCCCTGGCCCGCAACGTCCATGACAAAGTCAAGGAAGCCGGCGGTGAGGTGATCAGCGTGGAAGGCGAGGACGGAGGCGAGTGGGTGCTGGTGGACCTGGGCGACATGGTGGTCCATGTCATGCAGGCCAATGTCCGCGCCTATTACAACCTTGAAGAACTCTGGCAGGCGACCCCTGCTGCTGCGAAGCGGAGCAAACCTGCCGAAACGGCGGACGATGCAACGCCGACCCCCAAGAA
>RXJP01000100.1 GCA_003963315.1 Rhodocyclaceae bacterium
CGAAGGCCACATGCAGCAGTGTCTGGAAGCACTGGCGCTCCATGGCCAATAGCAAACCGGCCGCCGCCATCACCCAGGGACAGACCGGCTGGCTTTCCCTCAGCGCCCTGGGCGCCCTGCTGCCCCTGACGCCCTACCTGCCCTACTGGCTGGGCGCCCTGTGCGTGGCCACGGTGCTCTGGCACGGCTGGATGCTGTGGCGGCGCTTTCCCATGCCTTCCCGCTGGCTGGTGAACATTGCCGCCGTGGCCGGCGCAACGGGAATCGGCCTGCATTTCCACACCATCTTCGGCAAGGAGCCCGGGGTCGCCCTGCTGGCGCTTTTCCTCTCCCTCAAACTCTACGAAACCCGCAATCCCCGGGACGCCTTCGCGGTGGTCCTGCTGTGCCTGTTCCTGATCCTGTCCCAGTTCTTCTATACCCAGAGCATGGCGACCGCCGCCGCCATGGCGGCGGCCACCCTGATCTCCGCCGCCACTTTGATCGTCCTCCAGCGCAGCACCACACCGGCCCGGCAAGCATTGCGCAGCGCCGGCCTGATGCTGCTCCAGGCCCTGCCCTTCATGGTGCTGCTGTTCTTCCTCTTCCCCCGTATCTCCGGCCCGCTCTGGGGCCTGCCGGCGGACGCCCAACACGACACCACCGGCCTCACCGACACCATGAGTCCGGGCAGCATCAGCCAACTTTCCCGCTCCGACGCCATCGCCTTCCGTGTCCAGTTCGAAGGGGAGATGCCGCCCCGGGAACAACTCTACTGGCGCGGCCCGGTGCTTACTCAGTTCGACGGACAGAGCTGGCGCATGCTGCCGCCCCTGGGCTTTTCCGCCCTGCCCTACGCGCCATCGGGCAAACGCTACCGCTACGAAACCACCTTGGAACCCCACAACCAGCGCTGGCTGCTGGCCCTGGACTATCCCGCCGAACTGCCCGCTGCACAACGCATCACACCCGCCTTCCAGTTACTCAGCGAGAAGCCCGTAACCAATCGCCTGCGCTATGCCCTGAGCGCGGCCCCCGACACCCAGCCCGGCGCCAAGGAACTCTCCTCCATTTTGAAAATCGCCTTGCAACTACCGGCCAACGGCAATCCCCGCAGCCGCGCCTTGGCGAACGAACTCCGCCAAAGCCACCGCAACGACAAGGCCCTGATCGCCGCACTGCTGGACCGCATCTGCAGCGAAAACTTCGTCTACACCCTTAATCCGCCCTTGCTTGGACGGGACAGCGTGGACGAATTCCTGTTCGACACCCGCCGCGGCTTCTGCGAGCACTACGCGTCCGCCTTCGTCTTCCTCCTGCGGGCGGCGGGCATCCCCGCCCGGGTGGTCACCGGCTACCAGGGGGGCGAGATCAATCCGGTGGATGGCTATCTCCTAGTGCGCCAATCCGACGCCCACGCCTGGGCCGAAGTCTGGCTGGCGGGAGAAGGCTGGCGACGGGTGGACCCCACCGCCGCCGTGGCGCCCAACCGGGTGGAGAACAATCTCGCCGCCGCGGTACCGGCGGGCGACCCCCTGCCCCTGTTGACCCGCCCCGAACTGGATTGGCTGAGACAACTGCGTTTCCGCTGGGAGGCGGTGAACAACGCCTGGAACCAGTGGGTGCTCGGTTACGACAACCAGAAACAAATGGCGCTGCTAAAAAAACTGGGGCTGGAGAGTCCCGACTGGCAAACCCTGGCCGCTCTGTTGGCCGGGTCGGCCGGCGCCCTGCTCCTGGCCATGAGCCTGTGGGTCATGGGCCAACGCCGCCGTGTCGATCCCTTGCAACACTTGTGGCAACGCTTCGATGCCAAGCTGGCCAAACGCAACCTGGGCCGCCACCCCTGGGAAGGGGCGGTGGATTACGCCCGCCGGCTGCAAGCCGCCCTGCCCGATCAAGCCCGGGAAATCGCCGCCATTTGCGGCTTATACGAGACCTTGCGCTACGGTAGAGTCGGCACGTCGGGGAAGGACTCCCTGGCTCTGCTCAAACACCGCATCGATGCCTTCACGCCTTCCCGCAAAATCGCCGCCCCGTAGCCGTCCATGAAACTCATCATCCCCGCCGCGGCCTGCCTGGGCCTGCTCTGTGTTCCCGCCCATGCAAGTTCCCCCGGCGCAGCCCATGGGGCGACAAAACATCATAAGAAAACCCATGGACATGCCGCCAAGGGTGAAGCCAGACACTACGAAACCCGTCCGGAAGTCTTGGCTTTCGTGGACGATATGGTCCAGCGCAATGACTTTTCCAAACAGGATTTGCTGAACTGGTTTGCCCAAGCCCGCTATCAGCCGGCGGTCATCCAGGCCATCCTGCCGCCGGCCAATCCAAGGGTGCGCTCCTGGCAGACCTATCGCGCCCGCTTTGTTGAACCCAAACGCATCAATGCCGGCCTGCGTTTCTGGTCGGCCCATGAAGACAGCCTGCGCCGGGCCGAAAAACAATACGGCGTGCCAGCGGAAATCATCGTCGCCATCATCGGCGTGGAAACCATCTACGGCCGCAACACCGGCAACTTTGAAACCTTCTCCGCCCTCGCCACCCTGGCCTTCGACTACCCGCCCCGGGCCGAACTTTTCCGCCGGGAATTGGAAGCTCTGCTGCTATTGGCACGGGATGAGAAACGTTCGCCTTTGTCCTACCAGGGGTCCTTCGCCGGGGCCCTGGGTTTGCCCCAGTTCCTGCCCAGCAGCCTGCGCAACTGGGCGGTGGACTTCAACGGCGACCACACCGTGGACCTGACCCAACCGGACGACGCCATCGGCAGCGTCGGCCGCTTCCTGGCCGAACACGGCTGGGAAAGCGGCGCCCCCATCCTGGCGCCGGTGCTGGCCACACCTTCGGATAACGGCGACATCGCAGACCTACTGGTCACCGGGCTAACGCCCCAATGGCTGCCTGCGGATTTGCGTCAACGCGGTATCGTCCTGGGCGCCGTAGCGGAACAACCGGCCGCCTTGATCGACCTGATCACGCCTGACCAGGCCACCGAATACCGCCTCGGCTATCGCAACTTCTATGTGCTGACCCGCTACAACCGCAGCAGCTTCTACGCCACGGCCGTGGCCGACTTGGCAGCGGCGCTACGCGACGCCGCCAGCCCCACCAGCCAATCCAGCACGCAATAAAACGCACCTGCTGCCAGGGGTGGATTCAAGGTCGCCCAACCCAGCCCAGGCACGGTGGCTCGCCAGGCCCAATTGCCTAGCCAAGTGCCCCAGAGCTCCATGGCCAGGGCAAGAACGAACATGGTGCCGTACAGGCGCGGGGCAGGACCAAAGCGGAGACTGGCCAGGAACAGCAAAGTCAAGGGCAGGCTGAGCAAATCCCAACCTCCCACCGCCAACAGTACCGCACCGATCCCGGCACAAACCGCAATGACGGAGAACAGCGGACGCGGCAGTCGTACCGCCAGCGTCGTGCCCAGCACATAAAGCAGCACATGCCCTGGCGGGACGAAGAGGGGAATGTTGTGCAGCCGGTAATCGTACAAGCCCCAGACCAGGGAAAGCACCACCTCGCCCGCGGCAGCGATCAACAGGCAGGCAATGAGGGCGACGCGGGTATAGGGACTGCTGCGCCACACCAGCAACAGAAACACACCCCAGGCCCACAGGCTCACCAAGGGCTGGCCCCAGGCGCCGCCGAAGCGGTCGAACCACAGCCCACCGAGGATGGTGACGACGATCAGCAGCACATAGCGCCAGGACATGGCGGAGGACTGGCTGGCCTACAGCAGCGCGTCGCGCCGCACGCCTTCCCGGGACAATTGGCGGCGCAGGGCCTTGAGGCCTTCCATCTGGATCTGGCGCACCCGTTCCCGTGTCACACCGAGATCGGCGGCGATGATCTCCAGGGTTTCCACTTCACGACCATTGAGTCCATAGCGGCGCTCCAGCACCTGGCGGTGGCGATCGGACAGATCGCGCACCCAGGCCGCCATGTGGCTCTCGATTTCCCGTTGCTCCAACCGGGCATCCGGCTCCGCCGCACTGTCGTCGGCGATGGCGTCGCCGATGGAAAGGTCGGGGTCTACGTCCAGAGGCGCATCCAGGGAAGCGGTACGCTCGGAGAGGGCCAGGATGTGC
>RXJP01000122.1:0-3598 GCA_003963315.1 Rhodocyclaceae bacterium
ATCGGTGTGGTGCGTCGCGCCGATGGTTCCGGCACCAGCTTCATCTTCACCAACTACCTGTCCAAGGTGAGCGAAGAGTGGAAGTCCAAGGTCGGTGAAGGCACCGCCGTGCAGTGGCCCGTGGGTCTCGGCGGCAAGGGTAACGAAGGCGTTGCTGCTTTCGTCCAGCGTCTGCCCGGCTCTATCGGCTATGTGGAATACGCCTACGCCAAACAGAACAAGATGACCTACGCGTCCATGCAGAACGCCGCCGGCAATTTTGTCGAACCCGATGACTCGGCCTTCAAGGCTGCCGCCGCTGGCGCTGAGTGGAAGAACAGCTTCTACGAAATCCTCACCAATCAGAAGGGCAAGGATTCCTGGCCCATCTCCGGCGCCACCTTCATCCTGATGCACAAGGTGCAGGACAAACCCGCCCAAGGCGCCGAGTCCATCAAGTTCTTCGAATGGGCCTACAAGAATGGCGGCAAAATGGCCGAGGAACTGGACTATGTGCCCATGCCCGAATCCGTGGTCAAGCTGATCAACACCGCCTGGGGCCAGATCAAGGACGCTTCCGGCAAGGCAGTGAAGTAATTGGCCCTTCAGGCACGATAAACTTCAAGTCCGGCGCTGCGGTAAGCACCGCAGCGCCGTTTTCTTCCTGTCCGAGGGCTTCCCTGTGAGCAGTTTTCTTGGCCTTAACCGACACCGGGTGGGGGATTGGGTATTTTTCAACCTGACCCGCTTGTTCGCCCTGATTACCCTGTTGCTGTTATTGGGCATCATCATCTCGCTGATCCACGGCGCGATGCCCGCCATCCACAAATTCGGTTTCTCCTTCCTGTGGACCGGGGACTGGAATCCCCCCGCCGAACAATTCGGCGCGCTTATTCCGATTTACGGTACCCTGGCCACCTCCGTTGTGGCCCTGGTGATCGCGGTGCCCGTCAGCTTCGGCATCGCCTTGTTCCTCACCGAACTGGCCCCTCCCTGGTTGCGCCGCCCCCTGGGTATCGCCGTGGAATTGCTGGCCGGCATTCCCAGCATCGTTTATGGCATGTGGGGCCTGTTGGTATTCGCGCCCCTGTTCGCTAAATATGTGCAACCCCTACTCGCCGCCACCCTGGGCAACGTGCCCCTGATCGGCGTGCTGTTCAGCGGCTCCGCCCTGGGCATCGGCATCCTCAGCGCCGGCATCATCCTCGCTGTGATGACCATTCCCTTCATCGCCTCGGTGATGCGGGATGTGTTCGAAGTAACGCCCGCCATGCTCAAGGAATCCGCCTACGGTCTGGGCAGCACCACCTGGGAGGTAGTGTGGAACGTGGTCTTGCCCTATACCAAGGTGGGCGTGGTCGGCGGCGTCATGCTCGGCCTGGGGCGTGCCCTGGGGGAAACCATGGCTGTCACCTTCCTCATCGGCAACATGAATTTCTTCAACGGCTTCTCCCTCTTCCTCCCCGGCAACAGTATCGCTTCCGCCCTGGCCAATGAATTCGCCGAGGCCGAGTCGCCGGTGTACACCGCCTCCCTGATCGAGTTGGGCCTGATCCTGTTCCTCATCACCCTGGTCGTGCTCACCTTCTCCAAGATGCTGTTGTTGCGGCTCTCCGCCCAGGAAGGAAAGGGAACGTGATGGACCTGCACAGCTATCGCCGCTTCAAGAACCGGTTGGCCTTGACTGTCTCCATGCTGGCCATGGGCTTCGGCCTGGTCTGGCTGGTGTGGATACTGGCCACCACCATCGAGCTGGGCATCGCCGGCATCAACCTGCATCTGTTTACCCAGATGACCCCTCCCCCCGGCAGCAGCGAGGGCGGCCTGGCCAATGCCATCTATGGCAGCGTGATGATGGTATCCATCGCCGTCGCCATCGGTACGCCGGTGGGCATGTTCGCCGGCATTTATCTGGCGGAGTTCGGCAAGCACACCTGGTTGGGCAGCACTACGCGCTTCGTGAACGACCTGCTGTTGTCGGCGCCTTCCATCATCGTCGGCCTATTCATCTACGAGCTGGTGGTGGCGCGCATGGGCAACTTCTCCGGCATCGCCGGCGCCCTGTCCTTGTCCCTGATCGTGATTCCCGTGGTGATCCGCACCACCGAGAACATGCTGCAACTGGTGCCCAATGCCATGCGCGAAGCCGCCTTCGCCCTGGGGGCGCCCAAGTGGGTGGTGATCGGGCGGGTGACCCTCAAGGCCTCCCTGGCCGGGGTCATGACCGGCGTCATGCTGGCCATCGCCCGCATCTCCGGCGAAACCGCACCGCTCTTGTTCACCGCCTTGTCCAACCAGTTCTGGAGCGCGGATTTGGACAAGCCCATGGCCAGCCTGCCGGTGACCATTTTCAAGTTCGCCATGAGCCCCTATACCGATTGGCAGCAGTTGGCCTGGGCGGGGGTTTTCCTGATTACCATAGGGGTGCTGTTCCTCAATATCGCAGCCCGCTTCCTGTTCCGCGCCAAACACAAGCAATGACAGGCAGAGAGACGACAATATGAAGATCGACAAGGACCTCATCATGCACGGCATTACCGATACCACGGAATTGGAAACCCAGATCGCCCTGCGCAATTTCAATTTCTATTACGGCAAGTACCACGCCCTGCGCAACATCAACCTGGACATCTTCAAGCGCAAGGTCACGGCTTTCATCGGCCCTTCCGGCTGCGGCAAGTCCACCCTGTTGCGTACCCTCAACCGCATGTATGACCTCTATCCCGAGCAACGGGCCGAGGGCCAGTTGCTGCTGGACGGCAAGAACCTGCTGGACAAGGGTGTGGACCTCAACGCTTTGCGGGCCAAGGTGGGCATGGTGTTCCAGAAGCCCACGCCTTTCCCGATGTCCATCTACGACAACATCGCCTTCGGTGTGAAGCTGCACGAGCGGCTGTCCCGGGTGGAAATGGACGAACGGGTCGAATGGTCCCTGCGCAAGGCGGCCCTGTGGGGCGAGGTGTCCGACAAATTGCACCAGAGCGGCATGAGCCTTTCCGGCGGTCAGCAACAGCGGCTTTGCATCGCCCGCGGCATCGCCGTCAAGCCGGAAGTGCTGCTGCTGGACGAGCCAACCTCGGCCCTGGACCCCATCTCCACCATGCGCATCGAAGAGCTGGTGAGCGAACTCAAGGACGAGTTCACCATCGTCATCGTCACCCACAACATGCAACAGGCGGCCCGAGTGTCCGATTTCACCGCCTATATGTATCTCGGCGAATTGATCGAAGTGGGGCGCACCGACGACATCTTCATCAAGCCCAAGGACAAGCGTACCGAAGACTACATCACCGGACGTTTCGGCTAAGTACCGCGGTTAAGGAGAACGACAATGGTTGCCCTCAACGAACACGTATCCAAGAAATTTGACGCCGAGCTGGAGAGTCTGCGTTCCCGCGTCATGCAGATGGGCGGACTGGTGGAAACCCAGATCAACACTGCTATCGACGCCTTCATGACCGGCGACCTCGACCGCATGGAAGAGGTGATCGCCGACGACCACCAGGTGAACGGCCTGGAGGTCAGCATTGACGACGATTGCGCCCACATCGTCGCCCGCCGCCAGCCCACCGCCGGCGACCTGCGCATGGTGATGGCGGTCAGCAAGATCGTCACCGAC
>RXJP01000122.1:3648-4032 GCA_003963315.1 Rhodocyclaceae bacterium
CGGCGAGGCCTTCAAGAAGGCCGCCAATGTTGTGGCGATGGACATCACCAACAACCGGCTGGTGCCGAATGCGATGGAGCCGCGCGCGGCGGTTGCAGAATACGATTCCGCGGAAGAGCATTTCACTCTTTATACAACATCGCAGAATCCGCATGTCGCGCGCCTTGTGCTGTCGGCGTTCTATAATGTCGCGGCGGAAAACAAGCTGCGCGTGATCGCGCCCGATGTCGGCGGCGGCTTCGGCTCAAAGATCTTCATCTATCCTGAGGAAATGGTGGCGCTGTGGGCCTCCAAGCGCACCGGCCGGCCGGTGAAATGGACGTCCGACCGCACCGAGGCGTTCCTCACCGACGCACACGGCCGCGATCACATCACCAAGGCCGA
>RXJP01000119.1 GCA_003963315.1 Rhodocyclaceae bacterium
GCACCAGACCGTCAAAGGCCGAGAATTGCAGGCGGAGACGGGTTTCCTCCTCCGACTGACTCAGTTCGTGCAGGGTATGGTCGCTGAAATAAAGCAGTTTGCGCGGCGCGTCCGCCTGCAGCACATCGCCATGGAGCGCCATACCAAGCACGGTTTTCTGGTTGCGGCGCATACCCAGCAAGGCGTAACACGCCGTTGAAAACGCATTCCCGCCATCGGCCAGAAATGCTTGCATGGCGCTGCTACGGCCCAGCATGAGGTCAATGTCCGCGGCCGAGGCGAACATGGCATGCACCAGCGGATCGCTGGCGAAATTGCGGTGACTCACCGCCAGGGGCGTCGGTAGCTCCCCCACCAACCCGGCGCAATAGGACAGGGCGTGGGACACGGCGGGCCCCAGGGATTTTTCCAGGCCGCCCACCACCTTGAGCACCGGGTCCACAATCTCCACCGCATGCTCGATGCTGTGCACGATGGCCGCATCCACCGGCGGCTCCGGGCCGAGGAGTTCACAGATTTTTTGCCACAGACTCATCCGCCGCTTCCCTTGAGATATGCTTTGTCCATCGAACGCCAGCCATGATAAAGCAGCGCCCCCGGGATGCCATAACCGGGGCCCGATCAAAGCGACGAAGGAGAGCACCATGCAACGCCGAACACCCGCCCCGGACACCCCTGCCCCTGAAGGCGCGACCATCATCGAAACGCCCTTCCAGGGCCTGATCCGCTATGAGCGGCAAATGCCGGTGCACCAGATTTCCTACTACCTCTGCGGCGAAATCCAGGAGCCCCAGTACTACACCGAACTGTTCTACACCCTGCGCACCGCCGCCGAAACGGATTTGATCTACCTGCACATCAATTCCCCCGGCGGCGATTTCGACACCGGCCTGCAGATCATCAACAACATGCTGGCCTCGGAAGCCCGGGTGGTGACGGTGGTGGAGGCCCGGGCCTATTCCATGGCCGCCTTCATCTTCCTATCCGGCGACCAACTGGTGGTGCACGACAACTGCCAACTCATGTTCCACATCTACTCCGGCAGCTTCGCCGGCAAGGGCAACGAACAACTGGCGGAAGTGATGGCCCTGGGCAGTTGGTTCGAAAAGGTGATGACCCGGATTTGCAGCCCCTTCCTCAGCGCCACGGAGATCAACCGCATCCTCAAGGGAAGCGACGTGTGGATGGACTCCGACGAAATCCGCAAGCGCCTACTGCGTCTTATCCGCACCAAGGAAAAGACCAAGAAATCCGACAGCAAGGTGACCATCGCCTCGGTCAACAACGGCAAACGCCAATCTGACGAAACGCAGAAATAACAAGCTCTGGTGTACTACGCGGGGGCTGATGGTGGCTAACGGCCAGTTGCGGCCTTTCGCCTCCCAGACGCATAGCGTTATGATGACTGGTTCCGACCCAAGAACAGACTTCAGCAACACCAATGCCCTGTATCAAAAAATATGGAATTCAAACTTAACGAATATCGCCAAGGCGTAACTGATGTAGAGTTACTTGCCGATGTGCTGCGAGTAGCAGGGTTGCTTGGAGATGTGTACTTGTCTTTCAGCGTATACAAATCACATGGAAAGTATTCCGAGAGCACTTTCCGAAAACGATTTGGCTCTTGGTTAAATGTATTAGCGAAACTTGGGATGCGAACCGAAAGGAATAGCATCGAGATGAAACGTATTCCTGACGCCGAAATGATCTCGGATTTACAGGCGGTCGCAGAGCGTTTGGGCAAGAAAATCGTTACATCTACAGAATACGGCCAATACGGCAAGTTCTCACTTCCCACAATCGCAGAAAGATTTGGGACTTGGGCAAATTTCGTTGAAAAATCTGGCCTTAAGTCAACAGGACAGGTGCGCAATGTACCTGATGCTGACCTATTTACAGAGATAGAGAGAATTTGGATTTCTCTCGGCAAACAGCCTACAACCACTGATATGAAGAAGGGAATTTCAAAATATTCCCTCGATACATTCATGAGGAGATTTGGTGGGTGGCGTAATGCGCTGTTAGCATTTATCGAGTACGTCAATGCTGACGGCCAAAACGAAGAAAGCGAAAACTCAATAGCTTTGCCTATGCCTGGAGCATCTCACTTCGCAGACATTGATGCGCAGGCGTTGAAATCTAGAGTCTCAGCAAAACGAACCTCAAGAAACATCAATCTCAAACTCAGATTCACCGTGCTACAGCAGGATAACTTTCGTTGTCGCTCATGTGGTGCATCACCTGCAAAAAATCCCGAGACAGAACTACATGTCGATCATATCGTTCCTTGGTCCAAAGGAGGAGAGACAGAGATCAGTAACCTTCAGACGCTTTGCTCGAAATGCAATCTTGGGAAAAGCAACCATGAGTTTTGCTAACCGGTTTTTGCTGACCATGTCCGCAATGGGCAAGAACCGGAAGTTTTCCTCCCGGATTTCATCAGACGGCTATGGGTCGATATCCGTCATTGCCCCTTTCTTCTTTCCAGCTTCACCGTCACCAAAAACGGAAACTGCTCATCCTCCGTTTTCACCAATCGGTACCCCGCCCCCACCGCTCGGGTAATGCTTGCCATCAGACCATCCAGACTCACCGCTTCGCAGCGTAGGTCCACCATGAGCTCACCTTCGTTTTCGTAGACGGGAAAATCTGAACAGCCCGGGGGTTTGGCGGGTTGGTTGTAGACGCGGCAACTGCCCTGCACCTGGTCGTAGGCGGGGCAGACTTTTTGATGGGCGTAGTAAAGGCCGTTGGCGGGACGGATTTCTTCCGGGCCTTGGCCGGCGGCCAGGCGTTGGTCGAAGGCCTTGCGGGATTCCTTGAGTTGCCAGATGGCCTTGAGTTCGCGCCAATCCATTTCCAGCACCAGGGCGTCCAATTTGCAGCAGGGCTTGGCGCAGGTGGGGCAATGGGGGATGACGGTCTCGGCCTGGTAATCGGCGGCGGCTTGGAACAGGATTTTGGCCAGGGGCTGGCCACGTGAAGGGGATGTCATCAGCCGCATGATAAAGAAGCGGGAGCTGGAATAGGCGGCCAAGCGGCGAATGAGCAACGGTGAAACCCGAAACCCCTCCCGGCCTCCCCTTATCAGGGGAGGGGCGAGTTTGCAGACACCTTCGTCCATCCAATTCTGTCCACCGAGGGGAAGCAAGCCTCCTCAAGTTCGGTTTCGGGAGGCTCGGCTCCCTCTCCTCGGGTAAACTCGCCCCTTTCCCCTACCCTCCGCTTTCACAGGAAACCACCGTGGCCCAATATGTAATGAGCATGCTCCGGGTGAACAAGACCGTTCCCCCCAAGCGTAAGATCATCAAGGATATTTCCCTCTCCTTCTTCCCCGGCGCCAAGATCGGCCTGTTGGGTCTCAACGGTTCCGGCAAATCCACGGTGCTGCGCATCATGGCCCAGGCGGACAAGGAGTTCGACGGCGAGGTGCAGTGGCAACCCAACCTGTCCATCGGCTATCTGCCCCAGGAACCCCAGCTTGATCCGGAAAAGACCGTGCGCGAGGAGGTGGAGTCCGCCCTGGGCCCGCGATTCCTGCGTGACGACGCACCCGACATGGGGCGCAACCTTGCCAAGCTCGCGGCTGGCCGCGTTCGCTATGCCATGAGCGAGAAGCTCACGCTCGCGTATGCCTTGCGGGAGCTGCCGGCGCCGGACGTGCAATTGGCGTTCTCGACCGTCAGCTATCCCACGCATTGCGTGTTCAGCACGCGACGCAACTTGCAGCTATCGCGCCTGGAGCGGGCGGTGGAGGCGCTGCTGGAGGACGGCAGCATCGACCGCATTCTGGCGCGCTACCGCTGACGCCTCGGCGGGAGCGCCTGTTGTCGGCTCAGCCCGCTGCGACTACCCGCACGCGCTGGCCGGCGAAATCCACGACCTGGCCGGC
>RXJP01000062.1 GCA_003963315.1 Rhodocyclaceae bacterium
TGAATGCCGTCGAGTCTGGTTATAAAACCGTTCGATGTAATCAAACACATCGGACCTTGCCTCTGCTCGTGACCGATAGACCACCACCTTCTCAAAGACTTACGCAAGCGCTGCGGGACTGCCAACGCACCCGGAAATATGATAATTTCCTATAAAGTAGGCGGCTAGGCACCCATCGTAAATGTTCCGTACAGACGCTGTCAGGAGGGATGGTAATGTCTGAAGGCGATTTCGAGACTGAGGAAGCTTTTAGCGCCTCCATTTGGGAGGACGAAGAGCTTTCCGAGGTGCCGGGAGAGGATACGTCTTCAGACTTCGTCCGGTCGGACATTGTTACCTCGATCGTCAGCATGCTCTCCGCAGACGCTGAACGTTGTGACGGGATTCTGAATCGCGCAGATGCGGATTTGGCCTATTTCCGTAAAAATCTGTCGATCGCTGAATGCATCGAAGTAGAGCAGCAGATACGCAGCGCTGGCTACAAAATCATCGAAGACGAATCCCTGGATGTATCGGAGGAAAGGGGCAAGGGGCAACGTAATCGGCGCTTTCTCTCCGAATCAGAAGAAAAGGAGTTAGGGCGTCAAATTCAGCTTGCGCTCCGCCTACCTGAAAATCGAGATGGATTGGATTCGGCGTATGTAGAGAGAGTACTGCAGGATGCCGATAAAGCGCGTGCATTATTCGTCGCCACTAACGTCTACTTCGTCGAAATGATGGCACGGCGGTTAGGTAATAGACAGACTCTAACACTGGACGATTTAGTACAGGAGGGACTTATAGGCCTTCTCAAGGCGGCGGAGAAATACGATCCGGGCCGAGAGTTCCGCTTCAAGACATATGCGTCATGGTGGATTCAGCAACAAATGTCTCGAGCTATAGATGATGGCGATCGAACTATCAGGCTCCCCATTTATGTCGCAGAGAAAATAAGAAGAATCAAACGTTCTAAATCACTGCTGGCGGTAACGCGCGGCAAAGAACCGTCAGACGATGAGCTTGCGGTCGCGCTTGGAATGGACGCAGAGAAATTAACCAAGCTCATGTGGCTTGCTCAAGCGACTGACTGCTTGGAGGCGGACGCCCCGAGAAAAAATGACGACACGCCTCTGCTGTCGCTTATAGAAGATGAAAACCCTACTCCGTTCGAAGTGCTCGCATTCCAGCAGCTGAAAGAACGATTCCGCGCAGTACTAGATACGTTATCTCCCCGCGAAGCGATGATCTTAAGAATGCGCTTTGGGATCGACATAGACCAAGGTTACACGTTGGACAGCATCGGGAAAAAGCTCGACATTACAAGAGAACGGGTACGTCAAATCGAAGCAAGCGCTCTAAAAAAACTTAAAAATGGAACTCGCTTCGAGCAGCTGAAAGACTTCAAGGGGATGTGACCGTGGCCCGTTATATCGGTTTGGCCGTAGATGAATCAGAAGAGAATTCGGAGCGACTAGTTGCGGAAAGCCTAAGGCGACTGCCCGGCGACTGGACTGTATTGCACCACGTTACGTGGCAATGCAAACGTGGCGGTCGACAAGGTGACGGGGAAGCCGATTTCGTGGTGATCCATCCTTCCAAAGGCATACTTGTTATTGAGGTCAAAGGTGGGGGAATAGAAGTCGAAGCGGGTCGGTGGTTTACGATTGACCGCTATGGCGACCGCCATTCAATTAAGAATCCGTACGATCAGGCGGTTTCGTCCAAGCATGTGCTGCTCGCCTGGCTGAGAGGGCATGGCTTAGCCACTCAGGCTCGCATTGGTCACGCCGTTGCATTCCCGCATATGCAAACTCTTCCGAATTTGGGACTATCGACCAATCCAGAAATAAGCTTCTGCGCCCCCGATCTGTCGAATATCGAAGCTGCCATCGCTAAATGCTACGTACATTGGGATTTATCCGCCTCCCTTACCCGGGCTGATGAAGAACGGTTAATCGCGTTGCTTGCGCCAACCGTTTCTGTTTCGAACGTGCTTTTCAGTAGTAGCCAAAAGGCGGAGGCGGACATATTGATGTTAACGGCAGAGCAAATTGAAGCATTTGCTGGACTTCGATCAAATAGAGGCGGGCTTGTCACGGGTGGGGCTGGAGCCGGCAAGACGGTATTGGCCATCGCCCGGGCTCAACAGCTAGTTAAAGATGGATTCAGGACCCTATTGGTTTGTTTCAACGAGTTGCTTGGAAGTGACCTGACTGCCCGAGCCAGCAATCCACCACAACTTGTCGCAACCACGTACCACGCGCTTTGCTTGCGTGAGGCCGCCAGAGCCAAAATCGAAATACCAAGGGAACGGCCATCATCTTGGTGGGAGAAGGATGCTCCGAACCTGCTCATTGATGCCTGTGCAAAAAACGATACAGCTTTTGATGCGATCGTGATTGATGAAGGGCAGGACTTTTCGCCACTATGGTTTGACTCTCTCCGATGCTTGATCGAAGAGCAAGACGACGCACCATTTTTCATCTTCGCCGATCCGCTTCAGGATATCTGGAAGCGCCAGTGGCACAAAGACCTTAGTCATGCATTCTCGTATCACCTCAAAAGGAATATGCGAAACACGCATGAGATTTCTTTGAAGGTGGCGTCCGCTATAAAGTCCGAGTACCGTGGAAGCGGCGTGACAGGACCAAGCCCAAGATGGCTTGCCACAAAGAAGGAGCCCACTGAAGCAGATGTCGTAGACGCGGTTGAGCAATTGCTTACGGAAGGCTTTTCAGCTCTATCGATCGCGGTTCTGTGTGACTCTCCGAACTTGGTGTTCCGTCTACGGGAACGAACTGTCAAAGAAACGTCATTCGGGAAATGGGGAAGTCGTGGCATCCCGGTTGAAACCATAGCTCGCTTCAAGGGGCTGGAGGCTCAGGCCGTCGTGCTCGTGCTTTCAGGGCCAGAACCCAGTGCTGCCAATGTAGCTGCGTACATTGGCATGAGTCGAGCCCGAACGGTTCTTTTTGTCTTGGGGACCAATAGCTGCCAAAAGCATCTTAATTGGTCAGGGCTGGACAGCGGCGACGTCTAGGTATCCTAGGGCGCCAGCCAACACCTTTCGAGATAACGCCGTATTGAATAACTGACATGATGGTTCGCCAAGATGTAGGCAAACTGCACATGCTGCGCCGGTGTCCTCACATCCGGGATCCAGGGCGCAGCGATGATCATCATCGATCAGCCCTTGCAACACATGATGGAGTTCAGACTCCAAGAGTACTTGGAGCCCGCCCAAGACAAAGTCTCCTCGTGGCGCCGCGTAGACAAAGAACGAAAGCGCTGTTGGAAGAATAATCTCGGACAAGGAGCTCTTCTCTATGCCTGCATACACGGCTGCTCGCTTGATAAATGCATGAGAAAACGAATGCACGAGTCGCGTTACGGCTTGTGCAACGTCATCCGAACTCATGGCAGATAGGATCGCCTCCGCGCTGGAGCGTCTATCCTGAGCCGCCGTTAAGCTGAAGGCGTTCCTTTGCAGCCACGCATAAACGACTTGCGGATCGAGCCGAATGAATAGGGCCTCCGTCTGGGACAGTTCGCCATAGAGCGTATAGTCCCCGTTCGTCTCCCGATAAGTACGAAGGCGGCTATTTCCTGGCGTCGAGTCGCCACGAGTAAATCCGAACTGGGCGGTCAGCACAGGAAAACGATCAATAAGTTCTACCCGCTCTATCCCGGCCAGCTTCGTAGCAGACACGTAGTCCACTTGATACAGCTTCTTCAGCTCAATGTTGGTTGTTTTCTTAAGCAGATCGTCTAACGTAATTCGGCTCTCGTAAGTAGCAAGAGCGATTTGTTTCGCCTGTCTTTCCGCATCAGCCTTCAGCAATGGGCCCAGATTAACTACTGGTGATTGCTGGTTAGTTTGATCTGCTGGCATGGCAGCGATCATTGCCTGCACAGTTGCCGAATCGAACCCACGATCTTCGAGCAACTTTCTAATAGATTCGGGATTTCTTGCTGCGCTGGATTCAGTCAGTTGTCTACTTTCCAAGCCCGACAATACCCACTCCAATGCCCGCTCACCGCCGCCAGCCAATTCGATATTTTGCAAGATGTCACGGCGTGGCGGGTTAATCATACTAATGCCGCGAGGTTTAAAAACCGTGCCAGACCTATGAACTGTGAACTTAAGGCTTCCTTTATTGCAATCGCATACCGCAGCTAACCCTTGCTGAAGACCGGCCTGGCAAACCGGACAGTAAAAAGTCAGTTCAGAGGTGGATGCCGTGCCAGGGAATTTCACTGCCCTTTGACCATGGATAGGACATTTCTTAACCCACGGACTTTTGATCCCGCCGCATACTTCGTGATACCCAACGAAAGGTAATTGGCCCCGCCGTCTTGTAGATCCGCATTGGCATTTGGTATTAGCGTCGTCATGCAAGCGGCGGCATGCTTGACACACGTAGAGCGGCGGGAATGGCTGGCACCAAACTCCCTCGTCTTTATTCAGCGACTTAACCGTAACTGTAACTTTGGCATAAAGGTCGTCGACAAATCCGCCATCCTGTTGCCTTTCTTTCCACACA
This sequence comes from Rhodocyclaceae bacterium, assembly GCA_003963315.1. Taxonomy (GTDB): domain Bacteria; phylum Pseudomonadota; class Gammaproteobacteria; order Burkholderiales; family Rhodocyclaceae; genus AWTP1-18. The sequence goes on from RXJP01000062.1 coordinate 4,524, forward strand.
TATGCGGCACGGATTAACTCCTCGCGCAATGCTGCCGAATCGATCGACGATACAGTTTTAGGTTCGATCCAGTTTTTGACCTTCCAAATTCCTCCATCGGCGTCAAGCGTCTGCTCTGGAAGATGTCCGAATAGTATTTGTGATGAGCTCCGTAGCACTTTCATTTGACGCTGTTCCCCCTTATGTACACCTGCTCTTCTACATCTCGCAACGAAGTCATAGGATCACCTGTGGGACTGAGCTGGGACGGAAAGTGTGTGTTGCTCGGTGGCGCGCCAAGGTTTCGATTAAATGTTACGAACCAAGACTTAAGCTGAGCCCTCATAAACTCGTCCTCGGCTTCAAGGCCTAGATCTGCACATATAGCTGCCTCGTCCTCGGTCAGCGTCTGAGGGTTATCTTTAATAAAGGCGTTCAAGCTTCTAATCGTCGTCAAGGCCGTATCGGAACTAGGCTCATGTATGAGGGTAAGCCGAGCCAGTTCAAGGCCTGCCACGGTACGTTCCAAGATTCTGCGGCTTTTCCTCGTAATCGGGATTGGCTCTACGAATCGATCACCGTGCGTTATAAATTCTGGGAACGCGCGGTAGACGCTTGCATCACGTTCTCTCGTCATCTTGGGTACGACAATTACGAGCCCGGGCCATTTACGGCCGACCCGTGCTGTCGCTTGAATGAACTCAGCGACACCCAAAGGGAATGCGAGCATAATCATAATATTGAGCCGATCAATATCCACACCATGGGACATCATGGATGAGGCGGCAACAATATGAAGTCGATCAGAGAAGTCTGGTTCTGGTGATTCAAGCCGTCCCAGCGTTTCACGGATTTCTTCGAAATCAGTGCGGCCGGTTAATGTGGCAACGTTAGGTAGTGGGCTAAGCTCGGTATATTGAGTCTCTGAAGACCGTACCACCGCGTCGATATCTTGTAAGGTATTCCCATATACAACATTTGTGCCATACAGGTTCACTAAGAATGGTGCGTGGGATGGGTCAATATTGAGGTCTTTGCAAAGGTCGACCGGATTATCGGTGAGCCTCCTCACAGCCTTCTGCAACGTCACGATAAGTTTGTCGACTACAAATTCTACGGTGAGTCGGCGAGGAGCCAGCGCCACGTAACGACGCATCAAATCGGGTGAATTTGCCGTCCAAAATCCCTCTCCATCTTTCGGTGGTTGCTGAGGAAATACTCTTGCCATTCGGCGGTACAGCACGTCGACTTGCTTTTGATAACCGGTCAATGTGGCGGACGATGCCAGGATTTTGGGCTTGGTACCGGAGATGCTTTGCTGTATTCCGTCCAGCGCGCATTCATAATGGGAGTCAACAGCACCAAGGCTGTCTCTCAGCAGATGAAGCTCGTCTTGGAGACGGAAGGATGACGGGAACAACTCTGCCGCCATGGGAAGAGCAGCGATATCGGCCTTGCAATCTGGAACAAGGCAGCCATTCGGGAAATCTTTGCGCTTTGCATAAATGAAACCATGTCCCGCCTTGCTACACATGGCCTTGGGATTGCCAAGTAACCCGCGCATTCCAGGATGTCTGGCGATATTGGCTGCTTTGTCCAGCGTTCCAATCACGATGGTCGGGAGGAAGCGCCAAATCTCGTCGTCGACGACGTAAATTGGTAGCGGCTCTCCTTGTGTAAAGCAGGCTTTATTAGAGCAAGAGTGATTAAGGCGCCAATACTTTCGGTCAAAGGAGGTGCCTATGGTTTTCTGCCGACAAAAAGGGCACTCATCAAGCAACAAGAACGGATTTTCTCGTTCCGCAATCTTCAGAGCGTCCTCGTTCGGATTCTTGCTTTCCTTCTTAATACGATTGGGAGTCGACGAGCCACCGACCAGAAATCCTAACGAGAATGGATCGCCAGCAATTTCTTCTTCGTTCCGTATCATTTCTGCGCCGGCAAGCGCATTTGCGAATCGTTGCGTCTGCTGAAGGGAGAGCATTCTTAATGGGAAGCGAGACCAAGCTGTAATCCCGGTAATTTTTCCTCGAATACGGTCCAAGAACGCGGCGGTAACGATGAGACCGAGGTACGTTTCGGTTTTGCCGCCACCGGTGGCAAACCAGACGATGTCCACGATCTCACTTTCCTCATCAGGGGAAATCAAACATTCAAGGTTGGAAAGTAGGAATGCAAACTGAAATGGTCGCCATGTCGAGTATCGGCCATGTGCAGAAATCTTCATTGCGCGGTTCATCAGCTGAAACGAGCGCCTCAAATTTTCATTGGTCGACAACAACTCAGCTCCGCGAATGAGTCTTCGGAGCTCTTCAAGACATTCTGTTCTAGCGCTTGAGGCCTCGTCAGCCATTTCCTTTGTCCAGCCCTCAAGCTTTGCGCGCTGCGCCAACGTTTTTTCAGACCAAACGTTATTCATCCATTGCTGAAATATGGTGACTATTTTGTTGGCGCTCGGACGAGGATCTTTTGCTAACCCTTCAAACGAAAGGTCGGGTTGGGTTTCTTGAGAGGGCCAGAAGTTAGGTCGGTATCTCGTCGCTGCGGGAGAATCGGAAGTTCGAAGTACGGAGCCAACTACTTCGACACCGCAGTTAACACCGTAGGCCGGCACTTTCCGATTGAAACGGAAGCTGTCAGGTAAGCTTTCGAGTTCAAACGGTGTGTGCGCTAGGCCTTCAATCTCAACAGATGCCTCAAAGAAGCGCCCGTCACAGTAATCCGGGTCTTGTTGGCTCGTATTAACAAATGTGATTTCTAAGGCCCGAGAGCGCGGGTGCCGTCCCGTGATCCGGGTACGAATTTCAGCTGATAGTGAAGCCCCATTAGCAACGCCCGCCAGCTCAGTAGAAAAGACGTCTTTAGCGAAGATTTGATCTTCCGGAGCGTCCTGCGTATTTATGGGAACTGTGACACTGATATATGGCAGCTTCTCGTAAGTCCAGCGCAGTTGGCTCGTGTCGTCTTTTGGAAGCCGATGGCGCGTCCAGAGACAAAACTTAACGGTAACGTTGAATTGCCAGGGACCTGAAGCAGCGGGCCTAACGCGAATGCCGATGGCACATGGTTCAAGACGATCACCCCGCTCGTCAGGTCTCGTGACGAAATCTTTAGGGCCTAGCCTTCCCAGCCAGTACAGACCAGTCGGATCGCCGGCTGATGTTTGATCGTTATCACCACGAGCGCTTGTGAGAACCTGCTGTTCAAGCCAAGTGACAAAACGCTCGGCAGCCAAGTATTGGTTTGCGTGGGACTGGTCAGGTCCAATGAGTGCCATTGCCATCTATCCGTCCCCAATAGGGTTCTAGCCGGCTGATGGCATCGGCTGATGGCCCTACATAGATGTTTTTAGTAAATATCCAGTACGCATCATCTCATATTCTAGGGGTGGTAGTGAGGGGTCACCATCGGCCTAAGCTGCTGCGCGGGCAAGCAGTATTGCAGCCTTCTGGGGATGCTTGATGAGAGCGGCATTGGTGGTTGCACCGATAATCAGCCCAGCCAGGATTAGCGCGGCGTTGTTGGCGAGCTTGAGAAGCCCAGGTAACTTTATTGCCTCTGCGCCGTACGTGTCGAGAAGAACATTCCCAACCAGCTCTTGCGTTAGCCGCTCGTACGGCATGAGCAATTTCACCATTTCCGAACCGCGTTCATCCAACTCATCCAACAGCATAAATGGTCGAGTTAGGCCGACTCCGTTGTGGCTCCACACGCGCTGCATATTGCCGATATCTGCGTTGCAGACGAACTGTGAGACCTTTTCCAGCTCGCTGTGGACTTGTGCCGAAATGGCCATAGGTATGCGGCTGAGCACAGCCGATAAACTGAGTGCGGCCAGGTCGATTGATTGGATAGACTTCGGCGTCCCGAAATAAAATTCCACTGCCCAGTCAACTCGGTCTTTTCGAACCACGTTCGCTAAATCGAAACGCACCCCGCTTTTTAGCCGCAAACTTGGAATAGCGAATCTGAATGTCCGCGTTTTGGGGAAGTGAGCGCCTGGTTTGTCGGGCGACGCATCTTCTGCCGGGGGAACCGGTGCCCTCAGACTCTCTGCATGCGTGGAAAGCGCAGAAATTTTTTCTGCTGCCCGCTGCTGTAGCGCTTGACCGACGAAGTAGGAGAAAAGCGGCGGCACAGCATTTCCGACCATACGGAGCTTATGCCCGTAAGACGACCCATAGAACTGGAAGGTTATTGGAAAACCCTGCAAGCACGCACGCTCGCGCACTGTTAGGCGACGATATGAATTGGGAATCGTCGGGTCTTCGATAACAATACTTTCCCGAGATACACGGGTGCAGGTGGCGGTAATCGTTCGCACACTGCGGTCGAGCCGATCGGGGAACGACATGGCGTTATATACCGGGTGTAGTGTCTTACTGGCCATATTGATGCGCTCTTCTTCGGAGTTGAGCGCACGTTCTGTTACATGGTCTCGCAAGTCCGCGCGGTCCATTTCTATGCCGTAGATCGGATCAACGATTTTCTTCTTGGCCAGAGCCTTGATCACTTTGCCAAGTGTGCACTTATGCGTGGCTGACTTATACGACTCCAACAATTCGAAGTCGAAGTTACCTGCGATGCAGCGTTGTCTTTTCTGTGGGAGGCCAAATTCCTCCATGTTGACGATGTGGGACTTCAGGTTCAAATGCTTGAACTTTCTAAGGCAGCCTCCGGGCAGCAGTTCTTGTTCAAGAATTTCCGCAACTCGTGGGACGTTTTCCATAGCCCATACCTTAGGCTTGAGGTAGTCAACGATCGTTAGGAATTTAATGATGTCTTTCAAACCGTCCGCGATGTCACCGTTGCCGCCCCTATTCGAATACGAGAACTGAGTGCACGGTGGACTTCCGACGACGATCTGGATGTCTGTTGGGAGTTCGTCGAGACTTAATCGGCGAATATCGACGGTTTGAGCTTGGTGGCGATTATTTTTGAAATTCGTTTCGTTGGCCATGCCCCATCGCTCGTAAGAAGCGACGACATTAATTCCAGCCATTCGAAGCCCAAGCGACCAGCCGCCGACGCCCGAGTAAAGGTCAATTGCCCTCAGTTTTTTCTTCCCCATGCTTCCCTCCTGCGCTGCCGTACGGCTGAGGGGATTAGACAAGATCTTGAACTGCTTTACAAGATCTAGCTAAACAGTTTTGGGCCCTATTTCTAGTTTCCTCCGGGCATAAACACGTCAGCTAGCAGATGGAGTCCACACATTGACGCCTCACCCCATGGGGCCTAGTCTTCCTAGATAGGGCCTGCTGAATTCCTCAAAAAATATCGTGTTTACGCATGGTCAAATCCCGAGGCACCGACTTGATGCTGGTCGTTCGTCGGCTTCTACTTCGGACGGCTTTTCATGCCCCTCTGGATGCAACCCTTACCATCGGCTTGGCGCGTTTCGAAGCTGAATGGGCCAATATGAAAAATGCCCGACCTCTTAATTCAGAGGTGACCAGGGCAGCGCGGCATACTGACCTGTTTGAAAAAAATATCCGACGTGGCTATGATCAAGCGAAAGCCGAAATGGCTGACGATGCCAATCCACCCGATGGTTTAGATAGCTTTGATTCCTGTGAGCGGGCGAATAGCTCGTCAGGATCAAAAGGAACTTCCGAAGAGAAGAAGCAATGTAAGATTTTTCCGGAGGGTCCACGCTTGGAAGAAGCGACGATTTCCGGAGAGTGTTTCTGGACGCAGCTTCGCTGCGGTGACTACAGCCATGCTTGGCCAGTAAGTATCAATTCCATTGGCCATGTTGGAAACCGCAGTGATGATTTTGGTGTTGCCTAGCCTTGTTGGACTGGTCCGATAGATGAAGGGGATGCGAAATGCAGACGTTCATTATTTATTTCGCCGACGGATTCAAAGCCGGCGTCCAGCCCTTTGGAAATGTGATCATTGGTATGCTCACAATTGCCACGGTAAGCGCCGTCATGGCCCTGCTTGGCGTGAGCTCGGTGTTGGCAAGTCAGGTGGCTCCAGAATGGGCAGCCGGCCTGACGAAAGCCCTTGGCAAAGTTGTATTGGGGTGCGATGCGGGATTTCTTATTGGGGGTACATTTTTCTTCGTCACGCGCGCGATTCAGACGTTAATGCACACGTCTTCGCGCTAACTACCTCAATCCCTGCCGTCGCATCCAGTCAGCGTAATCTGCGGGTTCCCGTACCGCAGTTACCTTGATCTGGTTACCCATCTTCTGCAAATCCATGCTGAGGGTGCCCAAGGCGATTTTCCCCGCAAACAGATCCACGGTCATGGTTGATCGGGAAACCGCTGTACCGTTGGCCATATAGCTGATCTCCAACGTTGCTGTTGCCTCATCGAGTTCCTTTACGACGATGGAGACTGAACGGACCTTTCCGTTACTGATTTCCTCCACCTCCGACATCAGTGGAGCATCCTGATCGGCCGTCGGCATACCGATGGATGCTGTCTGCCCATCGAACCCTTTACCGACCAGATCCGAGCATACCCAACCACCGGGTTTGACTGGTAACAGAGCCTTCGCAAACGGACCCGTGGAAATATCGATCAACTCGAAGGTATCCCGGTGCACATTGTCCAGCGCCAGCGTGGCGCGTACTGGATACTTTCTTCCTGGTTCCAACGTGTAGTTGGGGCTCAGTGGACTGGCATCTTTTATCGGAACTAACTTCTCGGTCGTATAGAACTTCTGGGCATCGGCAATCGCTACGTAGAAAAGCACGCCACCTTTCTTTATGAAGGTTCCTACGGCATTGGTCTTCTGCTTTTCAGCATAGCCCGGTCCAGCAATGAGCGCGTTCCGAAAGGTGATCGGCAGCCCGCATTTGGGCTGCTCGACAGCACAGGCCAGCATTGGAATGCTGGCATAGACAAATGCGAGTAGGTTCGCGATGTATTTCATGAGATTCCCATAGGCAAGACTGGAGACATTGTCCATTGGAAATGGGTCGTAAATGCCGTGGTTGTTTTGGCATCATAACGGGACGATACCCATATGCCAAGGGTGTCATCCAAAGTCGATATCAACGGGGATTTGGTCGCGTTCGGCCAAGCCGTCCGTGCTTGTCGCAAGGAAATGGATTTATCTCAGGAAGCCTTGGCAGACCTGGCGGAGATTGATCGCAGTCACATGGGAAAGATTGAGCGGGGTGAGCGCAATGTCACTTTGCTCAATGTGGTGCGTATTGCCAGGGCGCTTGGGTTGGAAGCTTCGGATTTTCTGCGTGCTGCAGGAATTTGATCGACTGGGTTTGATCAAACGCTTTCCCCAAAAGGACCATTTTTGAGACCGATGGTCACGCAGATTCGACAGAAAGTCGAATTATTGTTCTAACAGAAAACTTTATAAAACAATATGTTAGTTGAGTAAACGCGCGGGCTCTGGTACTTTCCATGATTGGAAAGACAGAACCAAAATGAGCCCGTTCTCACACTATTTAAAGCTCCTCCGTGAGCGTCGGAAAATCAAGCAAGGAGAGCTTGCTGAACAACTTGGCTACGAGCCAAGTTATATCTCAGCGCTCGAGCGCAGCGAGAAAGGGCCGCCCAAGGAAGACTTCATCCGGAGACTCATTAACGGCCTTTGCCTGGATGACAGCGAACAAGTCAATCTCCGGAAAGTTCTCAAGCTCTCCCGCCGTCAAATCGCCTTGCCTCCAAAAGCTAGTGAAGAAGAATACGGCTTGATCCACGAGCTAGAACCCCAACTGGGTCAACTCACTCCACTCCAGATACACCTGATCAAGCTGGCCTTGCGGTTGCCAGCCTCTTTATCTGTGCCCACCGAGTTGCTCGGCATGGTGCCCCATCCTTCCGAAGGGAAGGAGGCACCCAAAATGTAAAAAGCGAGCCCGGAGGCCCGCCCTTACGTTGAAGTAGATGCTGCTGTGGAAAGCCAAGTATCTGCCTCTCCTGCCTAAGGCGTCAAGGCCTATCCCCCTGATTTTCTGAGAAACCGGTCGGTTCTACACCGATCGCGGGTTCTCTTTTTCTAAAAATCTTGAAATGCGCGGCGGTCGCAGGGACTTTTGTCGCCCGCCGCCAAGGAGAAATACGATGCTGTCACGTAACGCGCTAACCCGCAGTGGCCGGGGATTCCGCATGCGGATCCCGTCTTGGAAGCTCGATCGCATGGTGGAGTGCGAGTCGATTTTGGAAGGAAGTCTAGCCCTCCTACTGGAACACTCCCCGGGGGTTGTCTCCTACCAGGAACAACCTGCCCTGATCCCGTACTGGGACGGGGAACAAATGCGGGAGTACTACCCCGACTTCGAAGCGGTGCTGTTGGATGGAACCCGCATTCATCTGGAAGCCAAACATTCGCACACATTGGCCAAACCCAAGGTCGCCACGAAATACCGGGCCATCGCCACCCACTACCAGAAGATGCCCATCCAGTTCCGCATCGTCACCGAGCTGGAATGCCAGCAGGAACCGTTACGCAGCAACTTGCGGCGACTCAGTTATCTGCGGGCAAAGGTGACTGCCGAGCCTTTGCCTTCCCAGGCGGAGTTATCCCGTCTTTTGGGGCATGCCCCCATCCCCCTGGCCTGGTCAGAGGCGATCCTGGGGATTGAGGCCACTCAGCGGCTACTGGCCGTCGGTCTGCTCCATTGCGATCTCACGGCAGAGATCACCCCCGCCACCCTTGTTTCTACAGCGGAAGGAGATTGCCATGCAACGCTACTCTTCTAGGCTGGGTATGCGATGGGTCGAAGTGTTGACCCAAATAGGCTACGAACTCTCCCGCCGTCTGGCGACGGGCAAGCTGCAACTGATTTCGGATAAGGGCGACATCCTCAACCTCAGCGACGCAGAACTCCACCAGAAGTGGCTGTCCCACGAATGGGAAATCGATGTGGCCTCCCTGACTTCCACCAAGGACGCCATCTACATCACCGTACCCCGTGACCTGGGCACCTACCCGGAGAACCAGCAGCAGGAAGCAAAACGTCGCAAGCACTACCTGGACAGGATCAACCCGGAAGCCAATCCCTACCAGCCCCAGCAGTGGCGACCCTTGATCGAGGAGGCTGCGAAGGAGATCGAAGATCGCTATCCGCCAGCCCCTTCCACCGTGCAGGCTTGGTGGCGGCGGTACCGGAACACCAAGAGCATCACTTGCCTGATCCCCCACAACAAGCCGACCACCGGGCCCCGGGCCAAGCGCCGGTACCAGATCTTCGAGGAGGTGGTGGCCACGGTCTACCTCACCCTACAGAAGCTGCCCAAGCTCAAGGTAGTGGAAGAGATCTTCCGGCGCATCGAGGGGGTGAACAACAGCCTGCCTGAGGAGGAGCGAATCAAGCGGCCCGCCCAGGCCACCATCTACCGATGGCTGGACAACCTCCACCAAGACCTGGTGGACAAGTCCCGGGAAGGAGCGGAAGCCGCCCGGATCAAATACCGTGCAGCCCTCGGTAACGTGAAGATCGGCAGCGTCCTTGAGCGGATCGAGATCGACCACACGCCCCTGGACCTGATCGTCATCGATAGTTTGACCCAACTTCCCCTGGGCCGTCCTTGGCTGACCATGGCCATCGACCAGAACTCCCGCATGGTGGTGGGCTTCTACGTCAGCTTCAACGCCCCTTCCAGCCATGGCGTGCTCCAGTGCCTGCGCCGCTCCATCCTGCCCAAGGATGAATGGCTGGCCCGCTTCCCGGATATCAAAGGAAGCTGGCCCGCCCATGGCATCCCGGAACTGATCGCTGTGGACAACGGTACCGACCTCCATTCCGATGCCCTGGAGTCCGCCTGCCTGGAGATGGGTATCCAGATGCTCTTCTGCGGCTCCAAGACCCCCCAGCATAAGGGGGCCATCGAGCGCTTCTTCCGCACCATGAACATGGGTCTGATCCATCGTCTGCCCGGCACGGTGTTCAGTTCGGTAGATGCGCGAGGCGACTACCCGGCGGAAGACAAGGCCGTCATCGACATGAAGTCCCTGGTTCACCTACTGACCAAGTGGGTGGTGGAGGTCTACAACGTCACCACCCACCGGGGCATCGGTGCCCGTCCCATCGACAAGTGGATCCAGTCTGCCGACCGCCGCATTATCGAGTTGCCGGTCTATCCCCAGCAACTGGAAGTGATCACCGGCATCCCGGCCAAGCGCACCTTGTTCCATTACGGCATCGAACTGGACGGCCTTCAGTACAACTCCGATCTGCTCCAGGTCCTGCGCCGCCGCACCGGAGAAAACCTCCCCATCCAATTAAAGTACTACGAAGACACCGTGGCCCACATCCACGTCTTCGACCCGGTGACCAAGGAGTACTTCAAGGTCCCGGCCAAGCTCATGGAGTACGCCCAGGATCTGCCCCGGGACATCCATCGCCTGGTGAAGGAGCAGGCACGGAAGCGCTTCGGCGACCATGTGTTGTCCCAGCAACTCCTCCAGGCCAAGGCGGAGATCGAGGAGCTGATCCAGGCAGCGCTCAAGGCCAAGAAGATGGGCCATCGCAAGACAGGCGCCAAGGTCGCCATGCACGACTCGGAGGCCGTGCTGCAAGGTGGCGACCCCCTGGCCGATGCCCGCAAGCCCGTGAAGACTGCGAAGCTGAAACCGCCCGATGATCTGCCCTCCGGCTTGGATGACGAGCTGCCGGACTTCGGCAACGCGGAGGCGGCATGACCATGGATCCGATCACTCTCCTGTCACGCTATGCCTCGGGGGATCAGGTCCATCCCGATCTCCCTGGCCAGGGTTTCAAACTGGTCGTCGACCCTCTGCCTCACCGGCGCTATCGGGAGGCCATGCACGCCATGGCGGAGCTCCATGTTCGCCGACGTCGGCACGGCTCTGGCGGTGGCTTGCTTTTGACGGGGCCTTCCGGCGCCGGCAAGAGCACCATGGTCGGGTCCTACCTGGGTAGCTTTCCCCGGGTTCATGAGGCGGAGCGCACCCACATCCCAGTGCTCCTGGTTTCGGTGCCCTCCTCGCCCACCAGCCGCAGCCTGGCCAGCGCAATCCTGGAAGCCCTGGGCCACAAGAAAGCCCACCGGGGCACCGCCCCGGAAAAGACGGCCCGCATCCACGAGCTCTTCAGCCGTTGTGGCGTGGAGATGGTGTTACTTGACGAGTTCCAGCACCTCTTCTATGCCCCCAGTCTCAATGCCTTCCGGGATGTGACCGACTGGCTGAAGAACTTCCTCGAAGGGACCAAGGTCGGCATGGTGGCCTGCGGGCTGTCCTCCGCGGAGGCGGTGGTGAACAGCAATGAGCAGTTGGCCCGGCGATTCTCTGCGCGGATCCGGGTGGCGCCGTTTGTCTTCGATCAGGCCGAGGACTGCCAGGAGTTTCGCGGAGTCTTGAAGGCCTTGGGTACCTACCTGCCCATTCCACCCGACACCCCGTTGTTTGAGAGCAATCTGGCTCGGCGCTTCCATGTGGGCAGCTACGGTCTCATCGACTACGTGATCAAAATCCTGGAAGGAGCTGTTTCCGTGGCCTCCAACGCCGGATTCGACACCCTCGACCTGCAAACCCTGGCGGCGGGCTTCCGCAACCGGGTCTGGCGGGACGTGCCGGACCGGCTCAATCCCTTCCATCCAGAGTCCGAACTTCGACCTTTGGACAAGCCTGGAGAGGTTTTCCAACTCCACACCCGCCAGGACCTCGTCGGCTCCCCCGTCGCCAGAAAACTCGGCATGAACCTCTCGAAAGGAAATCCGAAATGAATGACATGTCCTTCAGCCATTCTTTGGCTGCTCCTGATCTTCTGCTGCGTCCCAACCCGAGTCGCATCGAAGGTCCCCAAGGCTATTTGCTCCGTATCGCCGAGGCTAACTGTCTGAGCTTCCACGAACTGAAACAACAAGGTGCCAAGTACGAACCGGGTTGGCTCGGCCGGAATCAATTACTGCCCAGCGAGGCGCTGGATCCTGATCTCCACGTCCACGTTCATCGCATGGCCCAACTGGTCCAGGACAAGGGGCGCGTATGGAATCGCACCCAGGCTCGCTTCTGTCCCCAGTGCCTGGTGGAAGAGCCGATCTGGCGGGCAAGTTGGGAGGCGCTATTCCACGATGCCTGCCCGCACCATGGGGTGTGGCTGGTGGATCAGTGCACCTCTTGCGGCCAGCCAGTCTCCTGGCGGCGGGAGCACTTGCTGCGGTGTGCCTGCGGCGCCGATCTGCGCCAGGAAACACCAGGCTCGGCACCTGAGAGTATGGTTCGCCTGGCCCGCCAATTGGAAGCCAAGCTGCTGGGCCGGGAAGTGGCGGACGACTCGCCGGTCCTCGCAGGACTGACGCTTGAACAGACCCAGCGTTTCGTTAGGTACCTCGGGGGATACATGAACCCGGTTGCTGACAACAAACCCCTGAAGCTGCGTAATGCTGCCGCCCTGCAAGCCTCCTGGCCGATCACGTCACTGGCCGCAGAAATCCTGGACCAATGGCCCCAAGCCTTCCACGATTGCTGGTCCAGGATGCAGGACCGGGTTGATGGGGACAAGGTCAATCTGAAAGGGGCCTTCCGCCGTGCCCATTTCTATCTCTACAAGGGTCTCTGGGAAAGTGCCTTCAGTCCGGTACGGGAATCCTTCGAACTCTGGCTGAGCGAGCACTGGAAAGGCGGGCTGAGCAAACGCAACCATCTGGCCGACAGGCTCCTGGCCAACGCTCAATGGATCCCCGCCCAAGTCGGAGCGAAGCAGCTCGGGGTTTCTCCCAGGCGCTTGCGTACCCTGGTCCGGGAAGGTTTTCTGGAGGGGCAGGAGTCCCTCAGTACGACGGGTCGGCGGTTCATGGTGGTACGCCGGGATCAATTGAACGGGGTGCTGGCCCAGCTAGACAACGAAATCACCATGGCCAAGGCCATCGAGATGCTGGGGATCGGCAAGATCCGTCTGCGCCGCATCCTGAAGTTGTTGTTCCCCAAGGCCCGACGGGTATCGCCGTATGGGCCGACGCCCTGGTGCGTGCCCCGGGCCGATGTGGAGGAACTTCTGGCCCTGGGGGATGGACTGCCCCGCGTCACCATCCCCGAAGAAGACCAGGTGACACTCGCCCATGTGTTGCGCTACTGGGCCTGGACCATGGAGCAGGTAACGACCCTGATCGATGCCGTGAAGCGCGGGCAGATGACACCGATCAGCGTGTGGGAAGGCGGCCGGGGTCTGACCGGCTGGGTGTTCGACAGAGCCCACCTCAAGACCTGGTTGGCGAGTCTGACCGGAGGAAAGCCGACCTGGATGACCGTGCCCCAGATGGCCAAGGTCCTGGGGATCAAGCAGCAGGTGGCCTACTGGCTGTGCCAGAACGGTTATCTGCATGTGGACAAGTTGGGAACTACAACGAGTACCAGGGAACTGGGCTCCCGGGTCCGGATGGAGGAAGTGGAGCGATTTCGCGAGGGCTATGTCTTCGGTCGGGACATCGCCGGCAGTCTGCACACTAGTTCCCGACGGATGGCGCGGATCCTTGCGGAAGAGGGAATTTTTCCGATCCGGGGTCACACGGTGATCCCGCCACGGATGCTGATCTATCAGCTGACGGAGGAGCTACGGGATTTTCTTGCCGTAATACTCAAGATACCGCCATCAGTGCACCATCAAGACGGTAAAATTAGCGGCAATGATTCGCATGCTGAGGCGGTAGGATTATCTTGTCCGATGGGAAGTTTGAGCGATTTCTTCTCAGAGCCGGAAACGTAACCCACTGGTTGATGGTTTTTGTAATCTTATGATGAATGAGAACCTACAAGGTTTGTAGGTTCTCACTGAAGTCTAGATTTTTCTCGAAAGTCTAGATTTCTTGAGAACTGGGAACATTGACATAACTGTGGGCTGCTCAATAATTGAGCAGCCCTTTTTCATTAAATACTAAACGTCAGAAATTCGGCCAAAGCAGCCAGTCACGCAGCATGTGAGCTAAGGCAGCTTCGTGCCCGATATTGCTCCACGAGAATTCACGATAATGGCATACTCTAGCTTTCAGCTGGATGAAATGAAAGGCCTGCCATGCTCACTAACATTCGAGGTTTAGTCGACAGGCTTGATCTTGCACCGTCGCGGGGCGTCATGCCGCTGTTCGAGGCGATTTCCAACGCAATGGACGCCATCGAGGAAAAATACGGCAATCCCGCAGGTGGCTCGATCCGGATTCGCCTACTGACGTCAGATGACCTCGTCCGGCAAGCCGGCGATGAAACTCCGGTAATCGACGGATTCGAAGTCATCGACGATGGCGCAGGGTTCAATGACGCTAACATCGCTTCGTTTGGTGAAGCCTACACGTTGTCCAAAGTGAAGGTCGGCGGCAAAGGGGTGGGCCGTTTCACGTTCTTGAAGGTGTTTGCCCGGTGCGATGTGCGCAGTGTGTTCGAAAAGGACAGCCGCCACTTCACAAGGAACTTTGGATTTTCTATCGACGACGAGCTCAAAGGGGCCGACAAGGTCGAGTCAACGAAGTCGGCGACAAGCACAACCCTCGCCGTAAGCGGCCTCGTCGACAAATACCGAGCAGCATGGCCTGCGGATCCGCAGGTTCTGGCCGAACGCATCGTCGGCCATTTCCTAATACGGTTCGCGGCACGCTCCTGTCCACCGATGTTACTGGAATCGCCGGGGAACGCCCCTATAGATCTGCACAAGCTCTTCCAGTCTTCGGTGCAATCCCACATTGAGGAGCGCTTCTTCGATGTACTCGGCCACACATTCGCACTGCAGGCATTCCGCCACCGCGACGGCCGGGCTAGGCACGATTGCCACCTCTGCGCAAACGGTCGCGAGGTAACAACCTCGAAGCTCCGGGACCTGCTTCCCGAACTGCCAGAACGTCTGGTCGACGAGGATCAGGAGGCTTACACGCTCATCGTCCTGGTGACTGGCGAATACCTAGATAACAATGCAAACCAGGAGCGCACTAAGATCGCGTTCCAGTCCGAGGAGGAACCAGAGCTAGAGCGGACGCTGGTTTCCCGACAGGCGCTGAACAGAGGCATCGCGGGCACACTCCGGTCGGTCCTTGAAGCCGATCTCAAAACTACTAACGAGGAGAAACTTGCGCATATTTCCCGATTCGTTGAGCAAGCCCCTGAGTACCGAGTACTGACTCATGAGAAATACCGCCCACTGATCGAACAACGGGTCCAACCCGGCCTGAAGGACGAACAACTCGACGAGGCCCTGCTCCACATCCGGCGAGAGATCGAAGACGGAATGCGCAAGGAAGAGCGCCATGTGGCGACGCTTATCGAGAAGGAATCATTTGAACAGTACCAGGAGCGTATCAAGGCCCTCATGGAGGAGATGAACGATGTCGGCAAAGCCAAGTTGGCCGACTATGTGGCCCACCGGCGCACCATCCTCGACCTAGTCGATCATAGCCTCAAACGCGTGCAGGCGGACGGCAACTATCCCTTCGAGAAGGTCCTACACAAGATGATTTTCCCGATGGGAGTCTCGTCCAAGGATGTGTTTCTTGACCAGCAAAACCTGTGGCTAATCGATGAGCGCTTATGCTTCCACACGCTGCTAACTTCCGACAAGAAGCTAAACAAGGTCACAGGGCTGGAGGGCACATCCGGCAAGGAGCCGGATATCTTCGCCTTCTTTTATGACACGCCTATTGGTGTGGCCGAGCCAGATAACCTACAGGGTGGCGGTGTCGTGATCGTTGAGTTCAAGCGGCCAGGGCGGGACGACTATGAAAAGGATCCGGCCGACCAGATCATCCAGCGCTTCGTAGAAATCGACCAGGGCAGCGTCAAAGACATCGACGGACGCCCTGTCAATCCCGAGCGCCTACGCTACACGGGCTACCTCGTGGCCGACCTCACGCCGACCCTTAGAAAACAAGTAGCGATGCGATATCACCGGACCGCCGACAACGAGGGATATTTCGTCACGCTTCCCGAAGGCAACGGGTATGTAGAGATTGTCTCCTACGACAAGTTAGTGAAAGACGCGAAGCGTCGCAATAGGGTACTCTTCGAAAAACTGGGGCTACACAAGCACTGAGCCATCGTACTCCGCAGTTGATTTCGGTTTAGAAAAGTTTTTTGCCGTGATCGGAGGAAATATCCAGCGATGACGAGCCTGATTGACGAGAAACAACTCAAGGTGCTTGCTCGGAGAGGACTGTCATTACTGCGCCTAAGCACTGACGAATGGGCTGAGCTTGAAGAGACTCGACTTCGTGGCAGGCGCTTTTCGCTGATCTTCCCGCACGGCGTTGCCCGCAGTGGCCGACCCAAGACTTTGGCTCTGCTTGCCATCAGTGGAGAAGAACCAGATCTGCGTTTGGGACTAATCCGCTCGATACAGTCGACCGCAACGCTTGACTCGCGTGTGGTATTTGACCTAATCCAACCGATCCATCCGGGGACGCTGAAGGCTCTGCTTGCCGGTATCTCCGCCACTTCCTTGCGCTCCGGCGCCAAGAAGCTTGCTTTAGGAACCGCCAGCTTCCAACCAGTATCAGAGAAGCTAGGTGCACAACTGATTGAGCTAATCACAGCAGCCCCCACTAACGCGCCTGTGCTTCAGCGTATTCTCGCCGAGGTCGGGCGACCAAAACATTATGAGAATGCCCGAGCGCTGCAAGAGGACGCAGTAAATCTAGCGCTGAAAGTTTTCGGCGCGGCCAATGGTGCTATGTCAGTCGCCCTACCAGGCGCCCAGACCGCGATTGGCACGATTCGGCTGCAAGAGGATGCCATCATTGAACATGACGCACGTTGGATACCTGGGTGGCGCCTCGCCTCCAGTGATCTCACCGGGAAAGCGGTATTTACACGGCATGACGAGCAGCTTGAGGTCTTTACCGCAAACAAGCGCCCGCTAGAAGAACTGTTCGGCGTTGACCTTATTTACCTTAATAGGGCACGTGGCGCTCTAGTAATGATCCAATACAAAATGATGGAGTCGGAGAGGCGGAAAGGCCACACCATCAGAACCGAGGAGTTCGAGTTTGAACAGTCTGGCGAGCACGAATGGACTGTTCCGATTAATGCTCAATTTCAGGATGAGTTGAACCGCATGGAGCGGTTCGATAAGGATCTGGATCCTGGCGGGCCATACCGTTTGAACCCTGGAGCATTCTTTTTCAAGTTGGTCCGCCGCCATGCGGCAACTAATTCGGCTGGGATCATACTGAGCCTGGGGCATCTCAACCAGTTGATTACCGAGGGTGCAGCATCAGGCCCACGCGGTGGTTTGCGTATTAGCTACAAGTCGCTGGGCGGCCATTATCTGCGTAGCGACCCCCTCGTTGAATTGGTTCGCTCCGGCTATATCGGAACGCGAGGCGCTACGACAGATCATCTGGAAGAATTGATTGATGCCGCTTTGACAGGCGGCCGTGCTGTCGTCGCAGCGATTCAGAGGGAAATGATCTAAAGGGAGAGCGATGGCTCTTCTGCACGGAATCGCCAAGTAGCTGGACTAACGGATGGCGTGCCCTGAATTGTATTCAAAGCAGCCCCTAATCGTTGTGCTGGTGACAGGCTGCTTAGGCCGATCCCCTGACAATTGAGCTGTACTGTGAGAGCCGATTAAATTCGCTTCGATGCCGTAGGATGATCTTTTCTCAAATCAATAAGACAGCCCAAGCATGAGCGAACCGAACAACAACGACAAAGGCATCCCGCCGCGTCTGCGCCGCTTCCTGGCCACGATGCTGGCCTTGATGGCGATGCTGCATCTGTACATCGGCTGGCGCTTGCTGCCGGACCTGGGATTGAGTGGCGCGGGCTGGGCGGTGGGCGTGGGTCTCCTTTGCCTGTCTGCCGTGCTGGTGCCGGGTGGCATGGCGGCGCGCTTCCTTATCCAAGAACCGGAACTCGTGGACCGCATCACTTGGATCGGTGCGCTGTTGATGGGTCTGTTTTCTTCCTTGCTGGTGCTCACGTTGTTGCGCGACGTGGCGCTGCTCATCTTGCCCGAGGCTTGGCGTCGGGATTCGGCGCTGGGGGTGCCGGTCCTCGCGTCGCTGGTGACGCTGATTGGTTTCGTCAACGCCCGGCGCATTCCCCGGGTGGTGGAGGTGGCCGTGCCTGTCGTTGATCTGCCCGAGGCGCTGCACGGCTTCACCATCGTCCAGATCAGTGATCTGCACGTGGGGCCCACGATCAAGGGCGACTACGTGGCAGGCGTGGTGGAAAGGCTCAATGCCCTGCATCCGGACCTCATTGCCGTCACCGGCGATCTGGTGGACGGCAGCGTCGAGCGCCTGGGCGCCCACGTCGCGCCGCTGGGCGGGATGCGCGCCCGCCATGGGATCTTCGCCGTTACCGGAAACCACGAGTACTACTCCGGTGCTGAGGCCTGGATTGCCGAGTTCCGCCGTCTGGGCATGCGGGTGTTGATGAACGAGCACGCCGTCATTGAACATGAAGGCGCGCGCCTTGTGGTGGCGGGCGTTACCGACTACAGCGCGGCGGCTTTCCATGCCGATCACCGCAGCGATCCGGCCCGGGCCCTGGCGGGCGCCCCCGCCGATGCGCGGCCCCGCATCCTGCTCGCCCATCAGCCGCGCAGCGCAGCGGCGGCGGAGCAGGCGGGCTTCGACGTGCAGCTCTCCGGCCACACCCATGGCGGCCAGTTCTGGCCCTGGAGTTTGTTCGTGCCCTTGCAGCAGCCCTTCACCGCCGACCTGCACAAGCTTGGCCGGCTGTGGATCTACACCAGCCGCGGCACGGGCTATTGGGGGCCGCCCAAACGATTCGGCGCCCCTTCTGAAATTACCCTGCTCAGGCTGGAGCCGGCGAAGGACTGATCCGTTCCCGGCAAGCGGGATGCCCTCGTCATCCTGGCCTCGGCCGGACGGCTACTTCCCTTTCTTCTCCTGCATCCGCGCCTTCAAATCCGCAAAGGGCGAGTGCGTTGCCACGGTTCCCCGTGCTGTCTGCTTCGTGGTGCCCTGGGCCGCTTCCAGTTGCCGTTGATGTTCGTTGTCGTGGCAATAGAGGCAAAGCAACTCCCAGTTGCTGCCGTCGGCGGGGTTGTTGTGATGGTTGTGGTCGCGGTGGTGAACGGTGAGTTCGCGCAGGTTGGCACGGGTGAATTCCCGGGCGCAGCGGCCGCAAATCCAGGGGTAGATCTTGAGGGCTTGTTCCCGGTAGTCCTGCTCCCGGGCTTGTGCCGCGCGTTGCGCGTCGGCGACGATGCGATCCAGCTTGGCGGAATCAGGCGTCTTGTGGCTGGGCATGACGATGGGGTGGTGGGGGAATTGCGGAGGACCGAAGCCCCCCACCTGTTGCTGCTTAGGAAGGACTGACCAAGTTTTTACCGTTCGGGCTGAGCTTGCCGAAGCCCTCGCGCCACAAGGCTTGCACTTCGACAGGCTCAGTGCGAACGGACTTGTTCAGAATTTCCTTACTTCTTCTTGGCAGCCTTCTTGCCGGCCACGGCGGCCTTGAAGGTGGCGCCGGCGCTGAACTTGGGCACGGTGGTGGCGGGAATCTTCAGGGCGGCGCCGGTCTGGGGGTTCTTGCCGGTACGGGCAGCGCGCTTGGAGGACTTGAAGGTGCCGAAGCCGATCAGGGAGACGGTGTCGCCCTTGGAAACGGCCTTGACCACGGCGCCGGTCACGGCGTTGAGGGCGGTCAGGGCGGCAGCCTTGCTGATGCCGGCTTCGGCGGCGATGATGTCGATGAGTTCGGATTTGTTCATGTGTTTGACCCTTTGGTTGTTATGCGTGGAAACGAATGACAGCGAACGTACGGCTGAAATCTTTTTCTCCTTCGGCAGCCGCTTGATGGCGAGTTCTGCGCGGAGGGCGTCCGACCTCGAGCCGACCGGGCATGATGCTACCAAGCGCAAGGCTTTGTGGGAACGGGTATAGCGCGCTCCCTTGCCAGAAAAATGCTCCTGAAATCGCCGGGCGACGTCCGTGGTGACCCCGGTATAGAGGGAACCGTCAACACATTCAATTAGATAGAGATGCCAGATCGATGGGGCGGCCATGTTTTGCAGTGCAACCCGACTTGTCGGGAAGCGTGAAATTTTTTTGCGAAATCCCGAGTATGCCCGCCCCGGAAGGCCCGGTTCCGGGCAGGATCGGCACGGAATGGCGTCTATTCCTTGTCCGCCGCCAAGGGGCGATCTACCCTGGAATCAAGGCGCTCTTCGCCCTTTTGCGCCGGATCGGCTTGCCTTAGCGTTACGTTACCCAACCACGGAGGGCATCAAGATGGGCACCCAGGAGCTTCTTGATCTGTTGCTGGAGATCGAGTCGGAAGACCCGATCGATTACGCCGACCTTCCTTTCGATGAGGACGCGTTGCGCGAGTTGGCCTGCTGCAATGTGGCGGAGCTGCTGGAATCCGAGGCCTACCGGGGCATGGTGGCGAAGGATAGGGAGCTGATGGCCGCGGCCACCATCACCAAGCTGGTGTTGGAGAATCTGGTGCTGAATGCGCGGTTGATGCGGGTGCGGTAGGCAGTCCGTCACTCCCGCGTATGCGGGAGTCCAGGTTTTCTTAGTGGTGGGTCTGCCAAAACCGAAACCCCTCCCGGCCTCCCCTTATCAGGGGAGGGGCGAGACTGCCCACTGCATCACCATGCGAACTCCCCCCTGACAAGGGGGGATGGGGGGGTTCCGGCTTCAACGCATGCCACCCCAAAAACGAAGTAATCCAAGGAAAAAACCTGGATCCCCGCTGACCCGGGGATGACAACGGTTTTGCCGTACGTCCCGCTTACCCGGGTCTCCGCCCTTACTCGTGCTTGCGCCTATCCACCTGCATGGTGGTGAGCAGGCGCACTTCGCCCTTTTCATCCTGTTCCTCCAGCCGCACCGGAAAGCCCCACAGGCTGGCCACGTGGCGCAGTAGCTCATCGCGGCTTTCCCCCAGGGGGCGGCGTTTGTACTGGAAGTGGCGCAGGGTGAGGGAGCGGTCCCCTTGCAGGTCCACGTTCCACACCTGGAGGTTGGGTTCGCGGCTGCCCAGGTTGTACTGGTCGGAAAGCATCTGGCGCAGGGTGCGGTAGCCCTGCTCGTCGTGGATGGCGTCTATCTTCAGCATCTCGTTGCGCTCGTCGTCCACCAGGGCGAACAGGCGGAAATCGCGCATCAGTTTGGGCGATAGATACTGGGCGATGAAGCTTTCGTCCTTGAAGTTGCGCAGGGCGAAGTCGAAGGCGCTGCGCCAGTCGCTGCCCGCCAGATCGGGGAACCATTCCCGGTCCTCGGCAGTGGGTTCCTCGCAGATGCGGCGCAGGTCGCGCCACATGGCGAAGCCCAGGGCGTAGGGGTTGAGGCCGTTGTAATAGCGGCTGTTGTAGGGCGGCTGGGCGACCACATTGGTGTGGGACTGGAGGAACTCCATCATGAAGCCGTCGGTGAGCAGGCCTTCATCGTAGAGGTGGTTGATCAGGGTGTAGTGCCAGAAGCAGGCCCAGCCCTCGTTCATCACCTGGGTCTGGCGTTGCGGATAGAAGTACTGGCCGATCTTGCGCACGATGCGCACCACTTCCCGCTGCCAGGGCGCCAGCAGGGGGGCGTTCTTTTCGATGAAGTAGAGCAGGTTCTCTTCAGGCTCTTCCGGGTAACGGGCCGGCTCCCGGGCCTGCTTGTCCTCCCGCTGGGGCAGGGTGCGCCACAGTTCGTTCACCTGGGATTGCAGGTAGGCCTCGCGCTCCTTCAGCCGTTCCCGCTCCTTGGCCAGGGGCAGCTTGGGCGGCCGCTTGTAGCGGTCCACCCCCACGTTGGAAAGGGCGTGGCAGGAATCCAGCAGCCTTTCCACTTCGTCCTCGCCGTAGCGTTCCTCGCATTCGGCGATGTAGTTCTTGGCGAACACCAGGTAGTCGATGATGGCGTCGGCCGAGGTCCAGGTGCGGAACAGGTAGTTGCCCTTGAAGAAGGAGTTGTGGCCGTAGGCGGCGTGGGCGATCACCAGGGCCTGCATGGTCATGGTGTTCTCTTCCATCAGGTAGGCCAGGCAGGGATCGGAGTTGATCACGATCTCGTAGGCCAGGCCCATCTGGCCGCGCCGGTAGCCGCGCTCGGTGGCGAGGAAGTGCTTGCCGAAGGACCAGTGGTGGTAATACACGGGCATGCCGATGGAGGCGTAGGCGTCCATCATCTGCTCGGCGGTGATGATCTCCAGCAGGTGCGGGTAGCAGTCCAGGCCGTAGTGGGCGGCGACGCGGCCGATCTCCTCGTCGTAGGCCAGGATCAACTCGGTGGTCCATTCCGAGGGGCAGGGCAGGGGCGTTCTCTTGCTCATGGTGTCCACCTCAGGCCAGGCGTTTCTTGAACAGCTCGCGGAACACCGGGTAGATGTCCGGCAGGCCGGCGATGCGTTGCATGGCGAAGCGGCCGGGATGCAGCCCTTCCAGCTTTTCGTATTCGCGCCACAGGTTTTGCGGCTCGGCGGCGATGATCTCGATGTAGGCGAAGTACTGCACCAGGGGAATGATGTGTTCGTCCAGCATTTGCCGGCAGCGGGGCGAATCGTTCTCCCAGTTGTCGCCGTCGGAGGCCTGGGCGCCGTAGATGTTCCAGGTGCTGCTGGCATAGCGTTCGGCGATGATCTGCTGCATCAACTCCAGGGCGCTGGACACCACCGTACCGCCGGTTTCCCGGGAGTGGAAGAAATCCTCCTCGTCCACTTCCGCCGCCGTGGTGTGGTGGCGGATGAACACCAGGTCGATGTGGTCGTAGGTACGGGTGAGGAAGAGGTAGAGCAGCATGAAGAAGCGCTTGGCGATCTGCTTCTTCTCCTCATCCATGGAGCCGGACACATCCATCAGACAGAACATCACCGCCTGGGTGGACGGTGCCGGCACGCGGACGCGGTTGTTGTAGCGCAGGTCGAAGGTGTCGATGAAGGGCACGTTCTCGATCTTGCGCAGCAGGCGGGCGATGCGCTGGCGGAGTTGCTCGGCTTCTTCGCTGTGTTCCTGGCCGCAGGCTTCCAGGTCGGCCAGGGCCTGTTTCGCCTCCCGCAGCTCGCGCCGGTAGGGGGTGCCCACGGCGATGCGGCGGCCGGCCGCGCTGCGCAGGGAACGCACGATGTTGATGTTGGTGGGCACCCCGCTCTGGGTGAAGCCGGCGCGGATGCGTTTGTATTCGTCCACCCGGGCGAGCTGGGTCTTCACCAGGTTGGGCAGGGCCAGGTCGTCGAAAAAGATGTCGAGGAATTCTTCCCGGGTCAGGGTGAAGGCGAAGTCGTCCTGGCCTTCCCCATCTTCGCTGGCGCCCTGGTTGCCCTCCCCCGCGCCGCCGTCCTCGGGGCGCTCGGCCTCATCGCCAGCGTGGAAGCGGTCGTTGCCCGGCAGCACGTCACTTCGTATGCCGCCGCGGCCATGGTGGAAATGGGGCTCGGCGATGTCCTTGGCGGGAATACCCACCTTCTCGCCGCTATCGATGTCGGTGATGCCGCGCTTGCCGATGGCGTCGGACACCGCCTTGCGGATCTGGCTCTTGAAACGGCGGATAAAGCGACCCCGATTGACAGCGCTCTTGTTCTTGCTGTCGAAACGCCTATCGACGATGCGCACCCCGACCATGATGGTCCCCTTCCTTGCCTGTTGGGCTGATGCTGCTGTTCAAGGGTTTCTGTTGTTGGTGCTGGGAACCGCAACCCCTCCCGTCCTCCCCCCTTCGACAAGGCTCAGGACAGGCTTGTCAGGGGCAGGGCCTGCTGCATAAAGCATCGCCACGCGGACTCCCCCCTGATAAGGGGGGCTGGGGGGGTTGCGGTTTTCATTCATCGCCACACCCCTCACGAAGACTTACGCACCCGCAGATACCACTCCGCCAGCAGCCGCACTTGTTTCTCGGTGTAGCCCTTGGCCATCATGCGGTCCACGAAATCCTTGTGCTTGCGCTGTTCGTCGGCGCTGCCCTTGGCGTTGAAGGAAATCACCGGCAACAGCTCTTCGGTGTTGGAGAACATCTTCTTCTCGATCACCGCCCGCAGCTTTTCGTAGGACGTCCACGCCGGGTTCTTGCCGTCGTTGTTGGCCCGGGCACGCAGCACGAAGTTCACCACCTCGTTGCGGAAGTCCTTGGGATTGCTGATGCCCGCCGGCTTCTCGATCTTTTCCAGTTCGTCGTTGAGGGCGCCCCGGTCGAGGATTTCGCCGGTGTGCGGGTCGCGGAATTCCTGGTCCTGGATCCAGAAGTCGGCGTAGGTGACGTAGCGGTCG
The DNA here is from genome assembly GCA_003963315.1 of Rhodocyclaceae bacterium. Classification (GTDB taxonomy): domain Bacteria; phylum Pseudomonadota; class Gammaproteobacteria; order Burkholderiales; family Rhodocyclaceae; genus AWTP1-18. Next base: position 28,596 of record RXJP01000062.1, read on the forward strand.
AAGATGTTCTGGCCGTACTCGGAGTAGGACTCCAGATAGGCGGTTTGGATTTCCTTGCCGATGAACTCGGTGTAGCGCGGCGCCAGGTATTCCTTGATGAAGCCCAGGTAGCGCTGCTCCACTTCCGGCGCGTACTGCTCCTGTTCGATCTGCTGCTCCAGCACGTACATCAGGTGCACCGGATTGGCCGCCACTTCGCGGTGGTCGAAGTTGAATATCTTCGACAGGATCTTGAAGGCGAAGCGGGTGGAAATGCCGGTCATGCCTTCGTCCACCCCGGCGTAGTCGCGGTATTCCTGGTAGGACTTGGCCTTGGGGTCCACGTCCTTCAGGTTCTCGCCGTCGTACACCCGCATCTTGGAATAGATGGAGGAGTTCTCCGGTTCCTTAAGGCGCGACAGCACCGAGAACTGGGCCATCATGCGCAACGTGTCCGGCGCGCAGGGCGCCTTGGAGAGGGAGGAGTGCACCAGCAGCTTCTCGTAGATCTTCACCTCCTCCGACACCCGCAGGCAGTAGGGCACCTTGACGATGTAGATGCGGTCGAGGAAGGCTTCGTTGTTGCGGTTGTTCTTGAAGGCCTGCCATTCCGCCTCATTGGAGTGGGCCAGGATCATGCCGTCGAAGGGGATCGCGCCGAAGCCCTCGGTGCCCTTGTAGTTCTGCTCCTGGGTGGCGGTGAGCAGCGGGTGCAGCACCTTGATCGGCGCCTTGAACATTTCGACGAATTCCAGGAGGCCGCGGTTGGCCTGGCACAGGCCGCCGGAGTAGCTGTAAGCGTCGGGGTCGTCCTGGGAGTAGTCCTCCAGCTTGCGGATGTCCACCTTGCCCACCAGGGAGGAGATGTCCTGGTTGTTCTCGTCGCCAGGCTCGGTCTTGGCCACCGCCATCTGGCTCAATACCGAGGGGTGCAGTTTGACCACGCGGAACTTGGTGATGTCGCCGTTGAATTCATGCAGGCGTTTCACCGCCCAGGGCGACATGATGGTGTTGAGGTAGCGGCGGGGGATGCCGTAATCCTCTTCCAGCAGCTTGCCATCCTCCAGGGGATTGAACAGGCCCAGGGGCGATTCGTGCACCGGCGAACCCTTGATGGCATAGAAGGGCACCTTCTCCATCAAGGACTTGAGCTTTTCCGCCAGGGAGGATTTGCCGCCGCCCACGGGGCCGAGCAGGTAGAGCACCTGTTTCTTTTCTTCCAGGCCCTGGGCCGCGTGGCGGATGTAGGAGACCACGTTCTCGATCACCTCCTCCATACCGTAGAACTCGCGGAAGGCGGGATAGATGCGGACGATCTTGTTGGCGAAGATGCGGGAGAGGCGCGGCTCTTGTCGGGTATCCAGCAACTCGGGCTCGCCGATGGCCATCAGCAATCGCTCGGCGACGCTGGCGTAGGCGGTGGGATCGCTACGGCACAGATCCAGATATTCCTGGATCGACATTTCCTCCTCTTGCGCCGCTTCGTAGCGATTCTGATATTGAGTGAAGATGGACATCGCGTATCTCCTTTTCTGGTGCTGCACCAAAAAATGAATCCAACGTTTCCTGCTCACACACTTGCATAGTAGATGCCAATCCGCAAAAAAAGTTTAACCATCGCTAATCATTGTTGGCGAGTGTGCTGCGAATCCACCAGGGGAGACAGGGCGCAAACCCTGCTGCGACAAGGGTTGCGCGGGACAAGGGGTTGAAACAATTGGGAATGCGCGAGGGGGGGACAGCCGAACCATGTCGCCTCCTATCGGGGCGTAAAAATGTTTCAGCGCACCAACAGCTGGCGCAATCCGGTGACGGCTTTTCCTTTTGTCACGGAAAGTAACAACAGGGTGTTGCCTGCCGCAAAACCAGGATGGGCGATATGGACAGAATGCCTGTCTGCCCGTAGATTCGCTCCCCATGAATATTGGCAAGGGTGCGATGACGCTGGAGCAGATCCAGGCCGGCCTGGCGGAAATCCGCCCGCGCCTGCTCGGTTTCGCCCGGCTGCAATTACGGTCGGCCGCTGCCGCCGAGGATGCGGTGCAGGATGCCCTGCTGGCGGCCATGGAGGGCGCTGCCAAATTCAGCGGCGCGGCTTCCCTGCAAACCTGGGTGTTCGCCATCCTCAAGAACAAGATCATTGATGAGTTGCGGCGTAACAGCCGCAATCCCAGCCAGGCCGACCTGGATGCCGAGGCGGCCCTGGACGAAGCCGTGGCCGGTCTGTTCGACGAGCGCGACCACTGGGCCGACATGCCCGCCGCCTGGGGCGATCCCGAAGCCAGCCTGGAGCAGAAGCGCTTTTGGGAGGTGATGGACGCCTGCCTTACCCACCTGCCGGCTTCCCCCGCCCGGGTCTTCATGATGCGGGAATTCCTCGGCCTGGAAACGCCAGAGATTTGTAAGGAACTGGCCATCACCACGTCCAATTGCTGGGTGCTGCTGCACCGGGCGCGCATCGGTCTAAGGGAATGCCTGGGTCTGCGCTGGTTTGGAGAACTGGCATCGTGATTAGCTGCAAGAACGCCACGGAACTCATGTCCCAGAAGCTGGACCGCCGGCTTTCCCTGGGCGAACGCCTGCGCCTGCGGCTGCACCTCTTTATTTGCATCGGTTGCCGCAACACCTTGAAACAGTTCCGTTTTCTACGGGAGGCGGTGCGTCGCCATCCCTGGAAGTTTTAGGGCTTGCCGTGACAGGATCGGCAAGTGAAAATCGTAACCCCCCCAACCCCCCTTATCAGGGGGGAGTTTGTACGGTGATGGTTTGAGCAGTACGCTC
>RXJP01000039.1:0-328 GCA_003963315.1 Rhodocyclaceae bacterium
CAGCCCATGGCTGGAGGCCAGCAGCGAAGGCGTGTTCGGTGTGGACAGCGCCGGGCGTTGCAGCTTCATCAATGCGGCGGCGGCGCGCATGCTGGGCTACCAGCCGCACGAGGTGATGGGCCGCAACATCCACGCGCTCACGCACCAGGCGCGTCCGGGCGGCACGCATTGCCCGGTGGACGCGTGCCCGATCTTCCAGGCCTTCCGTGCGGGCGTGCCTTGCCGCATCGACAACGAGGTGCTGAGGCGACGCGATGGCAGCGCGCTGTCGGTGGCCTACACCGCCCACCCCGTCCTCGATGGCGCAGAGGTGCTGGGCGCGGTGGTC
>RXJP01000039.1:378-37565 GCA_003963315.1 Rhodocyclaceae bacterium
GCGGCATCATCAAGCACGGCGCCAAGCTGCTTTACGCCTACGCCGAGTGCACCGTGCCGAAGATCACCCTGATCACCCGCAAGGCCTACGGCGGCGCCTATGACGTGATGGCTTCCAAGCACTTGCGCGGCGACGTGAACCTGGCCTGGCCCAGCGCCGAAATCGCCGTGATGGGCGCCAAGGGCGCGGTGGAAATCATCTTCCGCGAAGACAAGGGCGACCCGGAAAAACTGGCGGCCAAGGAAGCCGAGTACAAGGCCAAGTTCGCCAACCCCTTCGTGGCGGGCGCCCGCGGCTTCATCGACGACGTGATCCAGCCCCACGAAACCCGCAAGCGCATCTGCCGTTCCCTGGTGATGCTGAAGAACAAGCAACTGACCAATCCGTGGCGCAAGCACGGCAACATTCCGCTTTGAAAATCAAGATCAACCGCACTCAACACAGAGACCACAGAGACACAGAGACCACAGAGATGAAGCGTCAATGCCTTGCATTTGATTTTCTCCGTGTCCTCTGTGCCTCCGTGTCCTCTGTGTCAATAGAGGTTTAATTATGTTTACAAAAATTCTGATTGCGAATCGCGGCGAAATCGCCTGCCGCGTCATCAAGACCGCCCGCAAGATGGGCATCAAGACCGTTGCTGTCTATTCCGAGGCCGACAAGGACGCCCTGCACGTGGAACTGGCCGACGAGGCCGTGTGCATCGGCCCCGCCCCGTCCAAGGACAGCTACCTGGTGATGGACAAGATCATCGCCGCCTGCAAGCAGACCGGCGCCCAGGCGGTGCATCCCGGTTACGGCTTCCTCTCCGAGAACGAGGCCTTCTCCCGCCGCCTGGCCGAGGAAGGCATCAAGTTCATCGGTCCCCTGGCCCATTCCGTGGCCGCCATGGGCGACAAGATCGCCTCGAAGAAGCTGGCCAAGGAAGCCAAGGTCAACACCATCCCCGGCTACAACGATGCCATCGACACGCCGGAACAGGCGGTCGAGATCGCCAAGGGCATCGGCTACCCGGTGATGATCAAGGCTTCCGCCGGCGGCGGCGGCAAGGGCCTGCGCGTGGCGTTCAACGACAAGGAAGCCCACGAAGGCTTCGCCTCGTGCAAGACCGAAGCCAAGAACGCCTTCGGCGATGATCGCGTCTTTATCGAGAAGTTCGTCGAAGAACCCCGCCACATCGAAATCCAGGTGCTGGGCGATTCCCACGGCAACGTGGTGTACCTGCATGAGCGGGAATGTTCCATCCAGCGTCGCCACCAGAAGGTGATCGAAGAAGCGCCGTCCCCCTTCATCGACCCCGCCACCCGCAAGGCCATGGGCGAGCAGGCCGTGGCCCTGGCCAAGGCGGTGCAGTACGAGTCCGCCGGCACCGTGGAATTCGTGGTGGGCAAGGACAAGAGCTTCTACTTCCTGGAAATGAACACCCGGCTCCAGGTGGAACACCCGGTCACCGAATGCATCACCGGCCTTGACCTGGTGGAGCAGATGATCCGCGTCGCCGCCGGCGAGAAGCTGGCCTTCAAGCAGGAAGACCTGAAGATCAACGGTTGGGCCATGGAATGCCGCATCAACGCCGAAGACCCCTTCCGCGGTTTCCTGCCTTCCACCGGACGCCTGGTGAAGTTCCAGCCCCCGGCCCAGAACATGATGGCCGCCGAAGCCATGCCTGCCGCCGGCGGCGTGCGGGTGGACACCGGCGTCTATGAGGGCGGTGAAATTTCCATGTTCTACGACTCGATGATCGCCAAGCTCATCGTGCACGGCACCACCCGGGACCAGGCCATCTCCCGCATGCGGGAAGCCCTCAACGCCTTCGTCATTCGCGGCGTGGCTTCCAATATTTCTTTCCAGTCGGCCCTGATGCAGCATCCCCGCTTCACCTCGGGCAACTTCAACACCGGCCTGATCGCGGAGGAATATCCCAAGGGTTTCGACGCCAACGACGTGCCCCATGACGATCCGGCCATGATCATCGCCGTCGGTGCCGCCATCCATCGCCAGTACCTGGCCCGCGGCAGCAGCATCAGCGGCCAGATGCCCGGCCATGAATTCAAGCCCGGCGACGACTATGTGGTGATCCGCAACGGCGAGCACCATGCCGTTTCCGTCACCCCCGCCGACGGCGGTTACGACGTGAACTACGCCGGCGAGACCTATGCCGTGCGTTCCGACTGGAACTTCGGCCATCTGCTGTACACCGGCACCTTCAACGGCGAACCCTTCTGCATGCAGGTGGAACGCCACGGCTTCAAGTACCGACTGTTCCATTGGGGCACCGTGGCCGATCTGCTGGTGCTGGACGGCTACGCCGCGAACCTGCAAAAGCTGATGCCCTTCAAGGCGCCGCCCGATATGTCCAAGTACCTGCTGTCCCCCATGCCCGGTCTGTTGACCGAAGTGGCGGTGAAGGTGGGCCAGGAGGTCAAGGCCGGGGAAGTGCTGGCCAAGATCGAAGCCATGAAGATGGAAAACATCCTCAAGGCCGAGCGCGATTGCGTAGTGGAGAAAATCCAGGCCAACCCCGGCGAAAGTTTGTCGGTGGACCAGGTCATCATCGCCTTCAAGTAAGGGCGTGCATTTTTGCTGTGGCGGGGAATGCTGCTTTCCCGTCACAGCAAAGTAGTGAAACCTGATTGCCCGCCCTGGGGCATTCGGCTACATTCACTTTTCCGCAGCACCTTGATCCGGAAAAGTGAATTTCCCTGCACGACGTCGTTTCACCTGCTTGTTCACCTTCGTGCCATCTTCGTTGGCGCGCTTCCCCGCTAGCGGCGGCTGACGTGGGTTTGCACCGCCGCCTGCTGTTCCAGCTCGTCGCCTTCGGGGCCATCGCCACGGCGGTGGCCATCCTGTTGTTCGGCATCTACGTCGCCCATACCCAGCGGGCACTGGAAATCCGCGCCCTGGAAAGCGAAGTCCAGCTCATCGCCGACGATGTCGGCAACGATGTCACCCAATACCTGATCGCCCAGGACTACCGCAACCTCGACCACTTGCTGCAACAGGCCGGCAATAACCCGGGCGTCATGCTCTTGCAGGTGGTCACGGTGGACGGCCGTATCGTCAGCCAGATGGAACGCAGCGTGGCGGGCAGCGCCGTCCGTACCAGCACATCGGGCGGTCGTCTGCCCATTCCGTCCAATATGGCGGGGGGCATTGCCGCGGGCCATGACCGGGTGGAAGTCTGGCGGCCGATTCGGGGCAACCAATTGTTAGGCTGGGTGCATGTGGAGCATGACCTGGAAGAGAGCCGCTTGTTGCAGAGCCACCTGTTGGACGATTCCATGGTCATCGGCCTGCTGGTACTGCCCTTGAGCGCCGTGCTGATGTTCTTCCTGGTGCGCAAGCCCATCGGCTTGATCCGGCAGGCGACGGCCTTTGCGGTACGCCTGCCGGAAGCTTCTGGAGAAACGATGGGAGAAGTGGCGGCCAGTGGGGAAATCGGCAACCTGATCCATGCCCTGAACACGGCGTCGGGACAGCTCCACGACCAGGGGGTCGCCCTGGCCCTGGCCCATGCCCAGGAAGAGCGCCGCCGCCGTATTTATGAAGCCATGGCCATGGGTGAGACGCCGGTCAAGATCATGACCATGATCGCTGCCAGTCTGGAGCAGGACATTCCTGGCGCCCTGGTCGCCATCATGGTCAAGGACAAGGGCGGCAAGCGCCTGATCCACGGCGCCGCGCCTTCCTTGCCGCAGTCCTTCATCGATCGCCTGAACGGTGTTTCCGTGGTGCCGGGCGCCACCAGTTGCGGCGGTGCCGCCAGCACCGGGCAGCGTTCGATTACCGAGCACATCCCCAGCCATGCGGATTGGGATGGCTACCAGGATGCCGCCGCCCAGGCCGGTTTGGCGGCTTGCTGGGCCGAGCCCATTGTGGATGGTCCCGACCGGGTGCTGGGGGTGCTGGCGGTGTACCTGCGCGACCGCTGTCGCCCCTCCGCCGCCCAGCAGGAGTTGTTGCACCAGGTGGCGAACCTGCTCACCGTGGTGTTGCGCCGGGTACGCAATGAGGAAGCCCTGCTCCTCGCCAGCTCGGTGTTCCAGGCCAGCGGCGAGGCCATCACCGTCACCGATGAAAACAACTGCATCATCGCCATCAATCCGGCATTCACCCGCGTCACCGGCTACAGCGTGGAGGAGGTGCTGGGCAAGAATCCGTCCATGCTTTCCTCGGGCCGCATGGACAGCACCTTCTACCGGACCATGTGGCGCTCCCTCAAGGAAACCGGTCAATGGCAGGGGGAAATCTGGAACAAGCGCAAGAGCGGCCAGGTGTTTGCCGAATGGCTCACCATCAACGCCATCCACGACGACCAGGGCCGCGCCTATCGCCATGTGGCCATTTTTTCCGATATCTCGGAAAAGAAGCGGGCCGAGGAAACCATCTGGCAGCAGGCCAACTACGACCAACTGACGGAACTGCCCAACCGCCGCCTGTTCCGTGATCGCCTGGAACAGGAGCTGCGCCGTGCCGAGCGTAACGGCAACCTGCTGGCCCTGCTGTTCATCGACCTGGACAGATTCAAAACCGTGAATGACACCATGGGTCATGATGCCGGCGACGAGTTGCTGGTCCAGGCCGCCAACCGCCTGAAGGATTGCGTGCGTGATTCCGATACGGTGGCGCGTTTGGGCAGCGACGAATTCGCCATGATCCTGACCGAGGCCAATGATCCCGGAGGCGTGGAGCGCAAGGCCCAGCACATCCTGACCCAATTGGCCTGGCCCTATACCCTGCGGGCGGGGATGGCGTATCTCTCCGCCAGTATCGGCATTACCCTCTTTCCCAGCGACGGCGGCGAAGCGGAGTCCTTGCTGCTCAATGCCGCCCGGGCCATGAGCGCCGCCAAGAACGGCGGCGCCAACGCCTTCTCCTGGTACACCCTGGAAATGCAGATGGCGGCCCGGGTGCGCAGCGAATTGGGCCATGACCTCCGGGTGGCCTTGCAGGAGAACCAGTTCCAGGTGCATTACCAGCCCATCGTTGATCTGCACAGCGGCCGGGTGGTCAAGGCCGAAGCCCTGATCCGTTGGCCGCATCCCGAGCGGGGTTGGGTGAGCCCGGTCACGTTCATTCCCCTGGCCGAGGAGTTGGGCATGATCGGCGAGGTGGGGGACTGGGTGTTCCGCACTGTTGCGCGACAGGCCAAGGATTGGTTGGACTGCGGCTTGGACCTGCAATACAGCGTTAACAAATCGCCGCGCCAGTTCGGCGCCGCCGACAACCAGGAGGCCTGGTTGGATTACCTCCAGGAGATCGAGCTGCCGGCCCGGCACCTGGTGATCGAGATCACCGAGGGCCTGCTGCTGGATGCCCGCGTAGAAGTGATGCAGCAGCTTCACCAGTTGCGGGAAGCCGGCCTGCAAGTGGCCATCGACGATTTCGGCACCGGCTATTCGGCCTTGTCCTACCTGCAACAGTTCGATATCGACTACCTCAAGATCGACCGCAGTTTCATCAAGGATCTGGAGGAGGGCGCCGATGGCGCGGCCCTGGCCGAAGCCATCGTGGTCATGGCCCATAAGCTGGGTATCCAGGTTATCGCCGAGGGGGTGGAAACGGCGTTCCAGCGGGATTGGCTGGTGGATGCCCAGTGCGACTACGTACAGGGCTTCTTTTATGCCAAGGCGCTACCCGCCGAGGAATTCGAGCGCCTAGTGCGGAGCGGCTGAGCATTGGCAATTACAATTGCGCAATGCCCTCAATTTGTCCAAGGATTTTTTTGCCCTTCCGGCGCGCCCCGGTAAACCTGCTCGGGCTGCTGCGCCTGTGCCTGCTCCTGTTGTTGCCCTGTGCCGCCCATGGCACGTCGCTGAGCGTCCATGACGGAGCCGGACGTTATCCCCTGGCGGGGTTTGTGGATGTCTTGGAGGATCCCGACGGCCGCTTGACCCTGGAGGATGTCCGCCAGCCCTCGGCGCAGTTCCGCCCCACCCGGCGCGGGGATGACATGAGCTTCGGCTACCGTCACAGCACCTATTGGCTGCGGCTGGTGCTGACCTTGCCCCCGGGCGGTAGCCGCGAGCATTGGTCGCTGGAGCTGGCCTATCCCACCCTGGATTCGGTGAATTTCTACCGCATGCTGCCCGGCGGCGATTACCAGATGACGGAAACCGGGGACACGCTGCCCTTCGGCAGCCGCCGGGTGGACCACCGCAATTACGTGTTCCCCGTGGATCTGTCTGGGGCCAACGCCGGATCGCAGGTGTTCTATCTGCGTATCCGCTCCGCCGGCAGCCTGACCTTTCCCCTCACCCTGTGGCAGGACAGCGCTTTCGCCGAAGCCAGCCAACGTAGCTATGCGGCCCTCTCCCTGTATTTCGGCGCCTTCGCCGCCATGGCGCTATACAACCTGATGCTCTACTTTTCCCTGCGGGATCGGGTGTTCCTGGTCTACGTGACCTTTGTCGCCAGCATGGCCCTGGGGCTGGCCAGCCAGTACGGCCTGGCCTTCCAGTTCCTCTGGCCCGACTGGCCTGCCCTGGCCAATGTGGCCTACCCCGGCGGTTTCGCCCTGGCCGGCCTGTTCGGCGTGTTGTTCACCCGGCGTTTCCTTGATGTGCCCACCCATTTGCCGCGTTTCGACAAGGTGCTCCTGGTCCTCGCCCTGTCCTTCGCCATCAACGTCGCGCTGCCCTGGTTCGAGTACCAATGGAGCGCCATCTGGATTTCCCTCACTGCGGTGACGTTCTGCCCCCTTGCCCTGGGTGCGGGCGTCTGGTTCGTCCGTCGCGCCCATCACGGCGCCCGCTACTACCTGGCGGCCTGGGGCTTGCTGTTGGTGTTCACTGCCGCCATTGCCTTGCGCAACATGGGCTGGATGCCGAGCAATTTCATCACCCTCAATGGCATGCAGATCGGTTCCGCCCTGGAAATGATGCTGCTGTCCTTCGCCCTGGCCCACCGCTACAACAAGCTGCGCCTGGAGAAGGACCTGGCCCAACAGGAGGCCCTGCAATCCAAACAGCGCATGGTGGACACCCTCAAGGAAAGCGAACAACTGCTGGAGCAGCGGGTGATGGAGCGCACCGCCGAGTTGGAGGCGGCCAATGCCAAGCTGGAGGAGCAGCAGAAACTGCTGCGGGAAATGGCCCACCATGATCCCCTCACCGGCCTGGCCAACCGACTGTTGCTGGATATCCGCCTGGAGCATGCCATGCAGGTGGCGAAGCGTCACAACACCACCCTGGCGCTGCTGCTGCTGGATCTGGATGGCTTCAAGCCGGTGAACGACACCTACGGCCATGGCGTCGGCGACGAGCTGCTGATGGAACTGGCCCAGCGCATGCAGACCATCGTCCGTCAGACCGACACCGTGGCCCGCCTTGGTGGCGACGAGTTCATCATCCTGCTGGAGTCCGTAGCGTCGGCGGAAGCGGTGATGCTGGTGGCGGAGAAATTGATCGCCGCCCTACGGGTGCCGATGACGGTTTCCAGCGGTGTGGAAGTGCGGGTGGGGGCCAGCATCGGCCTGACCCTGATGACGCCCAACGATATGGACCGGGAGGCCATCATCCACCGTGCCGATGCGGCCATGTACGACGCCAAGGCCGCTGGCGGTAACCAGGCCCGTTTCCGGGCCGGTTAAGGCCTCAGAAGGACGTTCAGCCCGCCAGCTTGGCGAAGGCCGTCACCACTTCCGGCGGCGCCTGCACCAACTCGATCAGCACGCCTTCGCCGCCGATGGGGAATTCTTCATTGCCCTTGGGGTGGAGGAAGCAGATGTCGAATCCCGCCGCGCCCTTGCGGATGCCGCCGGGGGCGAAGCGCACGCCGTTGGCCGTGAGCCATTCCACCGCCCTGGGCAGGTCGTCGATCCAGAGGCCGACGTGGTTCAGGGGCGTGGCATGGACGGCGGGCTTCTTTTCCGGGTCCATGGGCTGCATCAGGTCCACTTCCACCTTGAAGGGGCCGCTGCCCATGGCGCAGATATCCTCGTCCACGTTTTCCTTTTCGCTCTGGAAAGTGCCGGTCACTTCCAGGCCGAGCTTCTCCACCCAGAGGGTCTTGAGTTTTTCCTTGCTCGGGCCGCCGATGGCGATTTGCTGGATGCCGAGGACTTTGAAGGGGCGGGTCATGGTTTTTTCTCCTGACGATAAGCATGCACAAGCATGAGAAGGCCGATCACGATCATGGGCAGCGACAACCACTGGCCCATGCTGACCAGATAGGAATGGCCGAACACCCCCGCGTCGGGTTCGCGGAAATATTCGCCGATCCAGCGGAACACGCCGTAGCCGATCAGGAACAGGGCCGACACGGCGCGGCGGGGGCGGGGCTTGGCTGAATAGAACCAGAGGATGAGGAACAGCAGCAGTCCCTCCATGCCGGCCTGGTACAACTGGGAAGGATGGCGCGGCAGGTTGTCCACCTGGGGAAAGATCATGGCCCAGGGCAGGGTCGGGTCCGCCGGCCGGCCCCACAACTCGCCGTTGATGAAGTTGCCGATGCGGCCCGTCATCAAGCCCAGGGGCACCAATGGCGCGATGAAGTCGGTGACTTTCCAGAAGCTACGCCCGGTCTTGTGGCCGAACCAGGCCATGGCCACCAGCACGCCGAGGAAGCCGCCGTGGAAGCTCATGCCGCCTTTCCATACCGCAAGGATTTCCAGGAGATTGGCGAAGTAGTAGCCGGGCTCGTAGAACAGCACCTGGCCCAGGCGGCCGCCGATCACCACGCCGAGGACACCGTAGAACAACAGGTCGTCGATGTCCCGCGGCAGCCAGCCGTGGAGCACGTTCTGCCGTGCGCGACGGCGGCCCAGGGCCATGAACAGCAGGAAGCCGATCAGGTACATTAACCCGTACCAACGCACGGCAAGCGGCCCCAGGTGCAGGGCGACGGGATCGAACTGGGGGTGGATCAGCATAGGGAGTCTTGCGTGTGCAGGGCTGAATGCGGGTTGAGTCCGCCATTATAGAGCCCCTGCCGAAGCCGGCTGCCGTGACCCGGGAATGAGAAATACGGCTGTCACCGAGCTATGGTATTCAATGCGTCTCCGTTTCCCTCTTGAGGAATTGCCCATGTCCGCCCCGCGCCGCGCCATCGCTTCCAGCTTTCTGGCCCTGTCCCTGCTCGTGTCCATCGCATCCCGGGCCGGCCAGGACGACGACGCCCCCTTCAAGGGCGACGGCAAGAGCCGCAATGCGGCCGACCCCATCTATTTCGGCGGCAAGTTGGCGGACTTTCCCACCCATGCCGAGGCCGAAAGCGGCCTGCGCATCTTTCCGCCCACGGGCACCGAGTTGTTTGCCGGCCAGCGTTTCGACCTGCGGGTGGAAACCCAGTGGCCGGCCCAGCAGTCGGTGGTGCTGAAGCAGCTCACGGTGAACGGCAAGGACGTGACCCGCGCCTTCCTCGACAAGATCGCCCATCAGGGCACCGGCGAGGAGTCCGGCACCCCCGCCAGCCCGATGTTGCTGGGCGCCTCCGCCCGCAACATGCGTTTCGACAGGCCGGGGGTCTATGAAGTGGCGGCGGTGGTGACGGTGGATGGCGTCGAGCGTCGCATCGGCAACCGTTACGAAGTGAGCGCCGCGCCGGATCCCAAGGCCAAGGGTGCCGCCCGGCGGGTGGTGTTCTTCCTTGCCGACGGCACCGGCCTGCCCCTGCGCACGGCGGCCCGCTTGATTTCCAAAGGCGTGTTCGAAGGCCGTGCCCGGGACCGCCTGGCCATGGAGAAAATGCCGGTGCAGGGCGTCAGCATGACGGCGGCCTTCGATACCGTCATTACCGATTCCGCCCCCGGTATGGCCAGCCTGATAACGGGCATGAAGCAGGCCAACAACGCCCTCAACGTGGCGCCGGACAACACCCCGGAAAACGCCCTGGACAATCCCCGCATCGAAACCGTGTTCGAGTATATGAAGCGCGTGCACGGCTGGAAAATCGGCGTGGTGACCGACGCCTTCCTGACCGATGCCACCCCGGCGGCGGCCGTGGCCCATAGCCGCGCCCGCCGTCTCTACCTGCCCATCGCCCAGCAGATGATCGGCTACTACGCCGACGGCACGGCCCAGCCCAAGACCGGCTACGCCGCCCTGGCGCAACTGGCCCAGCCCCTGGATGTGCTCATGGGCGGCGGCGCCCCGCAATGGATGAAGGAAGGCAATCCGGCCCTGAAGGATTTCTACCAAGTGGCCAAAGGCGGCCGCAAGGACGTGGACCTGATGGCCGACATCGCCCCGGCCCGGGGCTACCAGGTGGTGCGCAACGCCGATGAATTAGCGGCGGCGGACGGAAAGAAACCGTTGTTGGGCATCTTCACCGGCGAGTTCCGTCCCGCCTCATCCGGTCTCGGTGCCGACAACCTGCCCGGCGTGCTGGACAGGCTGGTGGCCAGGGGCCAGGCCACCATACGCGGCAAGGGCGCCGATGCGCCGGAGCTGGCCATGAACCTGGCGCCGCCCCAGGGCAAGGGCTGTGGCGTGACGGTGGCGGAATGCTTCGCCCGGGTGCCCATGAAGGTGGACATGACCGCCAAGGCCATTGATGTGTTGGAAGCGCTGAGTAAAAACAAGCATGGCCAAAGCGGCGGCTGGATGTTGCTGGTGGAGCAGTCCCAACCGGACAAGTTCGGCCACATCCTCGAGTATGACCGCGCCATGTACGAAGTCGTGGAACTGGACCAGACCGTGGCCGCAGTGAACAAACGGCTGGCCAAGCTGCCGGATAGTCTGGCGGTGCTCACCTCCGACCATGCCCAGCCGGAAACCATCGGCGGCGTGATCATGACCGGGGCCTTGTCTGGCGCGGCGGGAAGCTGCTTCCTCAGCAGCAACAATGCCTACCCCATCCTGCTCGGCTCCGCGAGCGATAGCGAAAGGCCCTGCCCCCTGCAGGATGCCCTGGGCACTTTCAACGATGCCACGCCGCCCACCTATGCCGACCGTAATGGCGATGGCTATCCGGATGATCCCGATCCTGCCATCAAGCTGGTGATCGAGGACGGCTTCCGTCCCACCTACAGCACCAGTTACTTGACCAACTACCTGCCCCTGGAGCCCACCCTGACCACGCGCAACGACAAGGGTGCTGCGGTGGAGCATCCGGCCCTGCCCAATCCTGCACGCCAGCCGGAAGGCTTGCTGATGACCGGCAACGTGCCGACACGGAATGTCACCGGCGGCGCCAACAAAACCGGCGGCCCGATCAACATCGCCCCCCACGCCGGCGATGACGTGCTGGTATCGGCCCAGGGCGCAGGCGCGGCGTATTTCTCCGGCATTTACGAGAACACGTCCATCAGCCTGCGCCTGGCCCAGGCCCTGGGCGGCCGTTCGGCGGCTGTCGGTGCTGGCAAGGGCCAGTTGGTGGGATGGTGATGGCGACGCGGGTTTTCCTGGCTGGGTTGATCGCTATGCAGGGGCTGGCCGCATCCGCCACCACCCTGACCGGGCGTGTGGTGAACAATCAAAGTGGCGTGCTGCTGGCTGGGGCAGAAGTGGCGCTGGCTTCGGCTGAGGTGAGTACCGATGCCAGCGGATTTTTCAGCTTGCCGGATGTTGCGCCGGGGCCGGCATTGCTGCGGGTGAAGCTGGCAGACGGCAGCGGCTTTTCGGTACGCCTGGTGATTCCCGAGAGCCCCCGCTATTTCGTCGAACTGGACCAGGCACGCCATGGGCCGCCGGAAGCGGACGACGAGTATTGATCCAAGCATTTCCCCACCGTTCGTCCTGAGCGTAGCGCAGCGAAGTCGAAGGATAAAAAGGAAACCCCACCGCTCCGCCGTCATCCCCGCGAACGCGGGGATCCAGGGGCTTTTGGTTTTTTTCTTGAGTCTTTTTGGTGTGCTAACCGCATAGCGACGTCCGCGCCGGAAATTCGCCCCGGCGGGCGTTGGCTCGCCAACGCCATAGGCCCATCTCTGCCCCTCCCATCCTCCCCCGAGGGGAGGCTATTAGCGCGACAAAGAAGTAGGCAAGAAAACGCGCCCCGCTACCCCGGCCCTACGGGCTCCCCTCCCTCCAGCCCACCCGGCCGGCCGGTCTTGCAAACTAGCGGCTACGCCGCGTCGGACAGCAAGCCCGGACATCCCCGTCCGAGTGTGCTTCCAGTCGGCGGGGTAGAGAGGAAGTGGTCGCAATTTGGACGACCGTCATAGGCAGCTAATATGAGCCTACCTTCTTTAATTCGGCCGATACGCGGCAGTTGTGGGGATAAGGCTATCACTCATTCGTTTGTCCGATTTTCGGGGCCGATTCTCTTTTGTATGGCTGACTTAGGCTCGTCTGTGCGATACCATGCTTATGACAAAAACAACGCACAGCGCACGGTATGAGTTCGAGGGATCATAGGGGGTATTACGCAGTTTTGGGGCTAGACCCTGGCGCCGATGCGGCGGCGATCAAAGCTGCCTTTCGCCGCAAGGCGATGGAGCTTCATCCTGACCGAAACGACTCACCAAACGCCACAGAGCGGTTCCAGCTTCTGAACGAGGCGTATGGCGTTCTGAGCGATCCGGCCCAGCGAGCTCAATACGACACGATGTCCATCGAGACGGGGCCGAGTGCTTCTGCGTCGGCGGCTGAGCAAGAGCCGCCGGAACCCATCGTCTGCTCCTGCTGCGGCAAAGTCACAGCCCAGCCGCGCTACGCGATCTTCTATGAAGTGAAGAGCTTTATAGTGCAAACGACCCGTTCGGCCATTCAAGGCATCTTTTGCAGTGCTTGCGCCGAGAAGAAGGCATTCAGGGCGTCTGCTATCACGTGGATTCTCGGCTGGTGGGGTTTCCCATGGGGGCCGATCTATTCGATCCACGCCATTTTTACGAACATGTTCGGCGGCAAGCAGCCGCCAGATATCAACGCCCGTCTAGCTGCGCATCAGGCGTGGGTGTTCGCTGTTCTCGGTAAAACCGACATGGCTCGCGCCGTAGCTCTTGACGCCTTGTCCATCACCAAAAAAATCAAGCCGGACAAGGCATACGCCAGAATGAAGAAGGCACTGGGCTACGACGTTACCGACGAAGGAGCGGAGATTCGGGCGCAAATCGAGAAGCTGCTTGAATTAATCGGTAGTGCAGGTGGCGGTAATCGACTGAAAGACGCTTGGGGCTTATTCCGTCGCCCGTTCTACGTTCAAGGGGTCGTCGCTTGCGTGTTGTTCGGCTGGCTGGGGTACGCTATCGAAACAGCTCCGCCGAGCCTGCCGCCGAGAGGTCCGAAACCTTATGTCGCGAGCCAGGAGTCTTACGCGCCGCCAAGGCCAGCTTACGTACGTCCTGCCAACGCTCCCAATGGCCAGCCGTGGCCGACCGCTGCAGCTTATGTGAACGGCTTTCCGCACATCCACACAAACGGCTTTTCCAAAGTCACCGTGGATAACAGCCAAAATGATTCAGACGTATTCGTGAAACTCGTGTCGCTGGACGGGCCGAACGGGTTTCCCGTTCGTGCCTTCTTTATTCCAGGTCACGCCAGTTTCACTTTGGATAAGGTGACGGCAGGCAACTACGATATCCGTTATAAAGATCTAAGCTCCGGCAGCCTGTCGAGGTCCGAGCAGTTCTCGCTCGAAGAGAAGCGCACCGACGAAGGTATTCAGTTCAGCAATATGACGATGACGCTCTACAAAGTCCGCAACGGCAATATGAAAACCTACGGACTGGCCGAAGATGAGTTCTGAGCCGGCATTCGCGGGCGAGTTGTGCGAAGCTCTCGAATAGCATATCTCGCAAAATTTGGAGTTTGAGACTCATAACCAAAGGGATCAGGCCCAAATTGGTTTCTTGCGATGGTCATCCAAATTGCGACCGCTCCCCCTCTGCCCCGCCGACTGGAAGCGCACCCGGACGGGGGTGTCCGGGCTTGCTGTCCGACGCGGCGTAGCCGCTAGTTTGCAAGACCGGCCGGCCGGATGGGCTGGAGGGAGGGGAGCCCGTAGGGCCGGGGTAGCGGGGGCTGCTTCTTTGCCTACTTTCTTGCAGAAGCAAGAAAGTAGGTCGCCCGCCGGGGCGAACTCCCGGCGCGGACGAGACTATGCGACCACAGCTTCAAGGAAGCTCAAGAACGAAGCGACAAGACCCTGGACTCCCGCGTGCGCGGGAGTGACGGTGGAATGCGGGATTCAAACGTCGCTGGATCCCCGCGTTCGCGGGGATGACGGCGGCGTGCTGGGCGGCGAACACGCCCCTTCGGTCGATGGCGGCTACAACACCACCTGCGCTCCCAGTTCCACCACCCGATTGGGCGGCAGCTGGAAATAGCCCGCGGCGCTGCCGGCGTTGCGGAATAGGGTGACGAACAGTATCTCGCGCCAGAAGGGCATGTCCGACTTCATCTTGGGGATCAGGGTTTCCCGGCCGAGGAAGAAGGTGGTGTCCATGGTGTCCAGCACCAGGCCTTGTTCGCCGCACCACTCCATGGCGGCAGGCAGGTCGGGCTGGTCGGTGAAACCGTAGAACACCTGCACCCGCCAGAAGTTATTGGCCTGTTTCTCCACGGTGATGCGTTGGGCATCGGGAACGCGGGGTACGTCGAGTACTTTCACGGTGGTCAGCACCACCCGTTCGTGCAGGGCCTTGTAGTGTTTCAGGCTGTGCAACAGGGCGTGGGGGACGCCTTGGGGGTTGTTGGTGAGGAAGACGGCGGTGCCGGGCACCCGGGTGATGTCGCCTTGGCCACAACTTTGGATGAAGGCATCCATGGGAATCGCTTCCGCTTCCAGACGGCGGTTGAGCAGGCTGCGGCCCTGTTTCCAGGTGGTGAGCAGGAGGAAGACGAACAGGCCGAAGGCCAGGGGAAACCAGCCGCCGTCGGCGATCTTCACCGCGTTGGCGAAGAAGAAGGCGAGGTCGATGAGGAAGAAGGGGGTGGCGCCCAGCAACGCGCGCCACAGGGGCCAGCCCCACAGCCAGTAGGCGACGCAGAAGGCCAGCACGCTGGTGATGGCCATGGTGCCGGTGACGGCGATGCCGTAGGCCGCCGCCAGGTTGGTGGAAGAACCGAAACCCAGCACCAGGGCGATCACGGCGATGAGCAGGGTCCAGTTGACCGCCGGCAGGTAGATCTGCCCCATCTCCTTGGCCGAGGTGTGGTGCACCTCCAGCCGGGGCGAGTAGCCGAGTTGGATGGCCTGCTGGGTCATGGAGAAAGCGCCGGAAATGACGGCCTGGGAGGCGATGACCGTGGCGACAGTCGACAGTGCGACCAAGGGGTATAACGCCCATTCCGGGGCGAGGCGATAGAAGGGGTTTTCAATGGCGCTGGGGTCGGCCAGCAGCAGCGCGCCCTGGCCGAAGTAGTTGAGTACCAGGGCCGGCAGTACCAGACCCAGCCAGGCGAGTTGGATCGGGCGGGCGCCGAAGTGGCCCATGTCGGCGTAGAGCGCCTCGGTGCCGGTAACGGCTAGCACCACGGCCCCCAGGGAAAGGAAAGCCAGGCGGGGTTGGGCAAGGAAGAAATCAAGACCGTGGCGCGGGTCAAGGGCGAGCAGCACGCGGGGATGATCGGCGATGTTGATGACACCAAGCACGGCCAGCGTAAGGAACCAAACACCACATACGGGGCCGAACAGCCGGCCGACGTTGCCCGTGCCGTGGCGCTGGATGAGGAACAGGCCGATCAGAACGGCCAGGGTAATGGGAATGATATAAGCATGGAAGGCAGGCGTCGCCACCTCCAGCCCTTCCACGGCCGAGAGAACGGAGATGGCCGGGGTGATGACCCCATCGCCGTAGAACAGTGCTGCGCCGAACAGGCCCAGGGTGAGGATGACGGCCTGGCGCTTGCTGCCTTCCTCGGTGGGGCGCATGGCCAGGGCCATCAGCGCCATGATGCCGCCTTCCCCCTTGTTATCGGCCTTGAGGATGAAGGCGACGTATTTGATGGTGACCACGACCATCAGCGACCAGAAGATCAGGGAGAGGATGCCCAGCACGTTGTCCGGGGTGATGGGCACCGGGTGGTGGCTGCCGGCAAACACTTCGTGCATGGTGTAGAGGGGGCTGGTGCCGATGTCGCCGTAGACGACGCCGAGGGCGGCCAGGGATAGGGCGGCGAGGGTTTCCTTGCCGTGGCCGTGTTCGGGGGTGGAAGTCATGGTCAGAACCGCAGAATTTTGGAAGGGATAAACAGCTAACCCCGAATCCTAGCGGACCTTTTGCTGCTCTGCAGCTATTAAAGCGGTTTTAAACCATGCCCAGAATGATCAGACAGCCGTCTTGCCGGGTCCTGTCAGGCAATGAAACGATAGCCGATGCCCGCTTCAGTGACGAAATGGACGGGCTGGGAAGGGTCATCCTCCAGTTTTTTTCGTAAATGGCCCATATAGATACGCACGTAATGGCTGTCTTCGCTGTGGGAAGGGCCCCAGACATTACGCAGCAACTGCCTGTGGGTCAGCACGCTGTCCGGGTTGGCGATGAGGTAGGACAGCAGGCGGTATTCGATAGGCGTCAGGTGTACGGTTTGACCGTCCTTTTCCACCAGGCGGCGAGCCATATCCAACTTGATCTTGCCGAATTGGAGCGCGGTTTGTCCGTCTTCACCGCGACGGGCGTGGCGGCGCAACTGGGCCCGCACCCGGGCCAACAGTTCGCCCACGCCGAAGGGTTTGGTCAAGTAGTCGTCGGCACCGGCATCCAGGGCATCCACCTTGTCGGCTTCCGCCGTGCGAGCTGACAGCACCAGCACCGGAATGCCCGACCAGGTGCGCAGTTCGCGGATGAAGTCCACCCCGCTGCCGTCGGGCAGGCCCAGGTCCAGCACCACCATGTCGGGTTTGCGGGTGCCGGCTTCGATCAAGCCCCGCTTCAGGGTATCGGCCTCGAACACTTCGCAGCCCTCGCTTTCCAGGGCCATGCGCACGAAGCGTCGGATCTGGGGCTCGTCCTCCACCACAATGACCACGGGTGAGGGAGCGCTCATGAATGGATGGGCTCCTGAGTAACCATGTCTTCCCTTTCTTCAACGGCCGGCGGTGTACCTAGGGGCAGGGTGAAGACGAAGCGGGCGCCACCGCCGGGCCTATTCTCAGCGAGGATTCTGCCATGGTGGGCCTCCACGATGGCGCGGCAGATGGTGAGCCCCAGGCCGACCCCGGGCGTGGCACTCTCCTTCTGGCCGCGGGCAAATTTTTTGAATATCTCCTCTTCGGCGCCCTCGGGTAGCCCGGGACCATCGTCGGTGACGCTGATCTCGACTTCCCCCTGGCCGGCCTTGGCGCCGATCTCGATCAAGCTGCCCACAGGCGTGAACTTGGCCGCGTTCTCCAGCAGGTTGCTCAACACCCGTTCCATCAACACGGCGTCGAAGGACAGCAGCGGCAAATCGTCGGGGAGTTGCACCCGCACCCGATGGCGGGCCAGCGGCAAGCGCATGGCCTTGAGGGCACTGCCCACCACTTCCTCCAAGGGCTGCCATTGCAGATTGAGGCGCACCTCTCCCGATTGCAAGCGGGCCATGTCCAGCAGGTTGTTCACCAGGGCGTTCATGCGCAGCGCCTCCTCGCGGATGGCGGCGGTGATTTCCTGCTGCTGGCCGCTGGGGGGTGGCTGGGTCAGGGAAAAGGAATCGGCCAGGCCCACCAGGGCGGTGAGGGGCGTGCGCAGGTCGTGGGAAATGGCCGAGAGCAGGGAGTTGCGCAGGCGTTCCGACTCCATCTGCACCGTGGTGGATTGGGCCACCTCCACATAGTGCACCCGCTCCAGGGCGATGGCGATCAGGCGGGCGAAGGTGTCCAGCAGTCGGCGTTGTTCAGGCGCCATCAGCCGGTGGGGATTCTGGGCCTCGATGGCGAGCACGCCGCGGGTGCGCATGGGGGCTTGCAGGGGCAGGTAGAGCACCGGGCTGGCGGGCAGGGTATCGGTGCCGCTACCGGCGGCCTCGCTATGGTCGAAGGCCCATTGGGCAATGCCTCGGTCATAGGCTGCGCCGGATTGGGTATGGATTTCCACCAACTGCTCAGACAGGTCCACGATGAGAATCGTGGCGCGGGCCTCGAAGCCGATAGCGAGGAAGCGGGCGCAGATCTCGCCGATCTGTTCGGGCATCAGGGCGCCGGAGAGGTCCCGCGCCATTTCGTACAGGGCTCGTACCCTGGCTTCGCGTTGGGTGGCGATCTGGGCCTGGTAGCGCAGCCCGGCCGTTAGTTGGCCGGTGACGAGGCCTACCGCCAGCATGACGGCGAACGTCATCAGATATTGAACGTCGCTGACGGCAAAGGAAAACCGCGGCGGAACAAAACAGAAATCGAAGATCGCCACGCTGAGGAACGAGGCCAGCACTCCCGGTCCGCGCCCCCAGCGGATGGAAACCATCACCACGGCGAGCAGGAACAGCATGACGATATTGGCTAAATCGAAGTAGGTATAGAGCGGCCAAGCGAGTAGCGTGGTGAGGCCGCATACGGCGGCGCTGTAGCCGTAGGTGATCCAGTTGACACCCTCATCCTCCCGTTGCGAAGGCTTTGCGCTCCAGCGCCCGGGTTTTTCCTCCGGTTCTTCCCGGGCCACCTGGATCACGTCCAGGTCCGGCGCCAGTTGTCCGATCCGATCCGTGAAGGAACGGTACCAAGGCCGCCAGGGCCGGGGGTGGTCGCGGCCGGCCATGACCTTGGTCAGGTTATGGCTGCGGGCGTATTGCACCACCTGGACTGCCGCATCCTCGCCCGGCAGCGTACTGGCCAGGGCGCCGTTTTCCTCGGCCAGGCGCAAGGTCTTGAGAATTTGGTCGCGGTGGGTTTCCGGCAGACGCTGCAAGCGCGCCGTTTCCACATACACCGCATGCCAGGGTACGTTGAGCTGTCCCGCCAGGCGGGCGGCGTTACGGATGATCTTGTCGTTGCCCCGGCCCGGGCCGATGCACACCAGCAGGGATTCCCGCGTCTGCCACACCGAGGAGACGGATTGGTCGCGGCGGTACTGCAACATCTCCTCGTCCACCCGGTCGGCGGTGCGGCGCAGGGCCAGCTCCCGTAGGGCGATCAGGTTGCCCTTGCGGAAGAAATTGCGGATCGCCCGCTCCGCCTGGTGGGGCAGGTAGACCTTGCCTTCCTTGAGCCGCTGCAACAGTTCGTCCGGCGGCAGATCCACCAGCACCACTTCGTCCGCCGCGTCGAACACCCGATCCGGCACCGTTTCCCAGACGCGGATGCCGGTGATGCCGCCGACGATGTCGTTGAGGGTTTCCAGGTGCTGCACGTTCACCGTGGAGTACACATCGATGCCCGCCGCCAGCAGTTCTTCCACATCCTGCCAGCGCTTGGGATGGCGCGAGCCGGCCACGTTGGAGTGGGCCAGTTCGTCCATCAGGATCAAGCTTGGCTTGCATGCCAGGGCACCGTCCAGGTCGAACTCATGGAGCATGTGGCCGCGATAGGAGGTCTCGCGCAAGGGCAGGCGTTCCAGCCCGGCGGTCATGGCCTCGGTTTCAGCCCGGCCATGGGTCTCGACGATGCCCACCAGGACATTCACCCCCAGGGCCTGCTGCTGCCGGGCGGCGGCGAGCATGGCGTAGGTCTTGCCGACGCCGGCGGAGGCGCCGAAAAATATTTTTAGCTTGCCTCGTTTGGCACGGGCATCTTCTTCCTTGATGCGTTCCAGTAATTGATCGGGGTCGGGGCGTTGATCGGTCATGTCAGCAGAGGAAACGTGGTCGCGAAGGAAGGCCAACAGCCATCATACAGGCATGATGCGACCGAATTCCCCATGGGGTAAGCCGCGCATGATGGCGGACATCAGGCTGTCCCCGGCACGCTGGCTGAAGCCCAGCCAGACGCGAACGGATTCCGAGCCGGGGATGGCTTCGCTGCCTAGGGTGGCGATCTCGCTCCCATCGGTGATAGCGACGATCTGTTGCAGCAAAAGGAGGTATTTCTTTGCAATGGTTACGCTCATCTTCAATCCCATCTCGTCCTTATTCCGGCGTTGCTTGGTCGGAACGATTGAGAGATTGCCTGGTGTTCCGGCTTCCCCCTTGGGTTGATGATCCGTCCCTCCCTCGGATTGAGACAATAGGCGCAGCTTGACAACGCTTTGCGGCCGGGGGGCGACGGGTTTAGCAAGCAGATCGGATGTTCGGTGCGAGGAAATGTCCAAGAAAGCCTCCATGGCTTATGAGGGACTTTCAACTTAGCAAGTGGGGGATAAAGACGCTGTAAAAACAGCTATTGCAAGCCGAAAAAATTTGTAAATGCCTTAGGGAAACACTGATTAAGTCTTCACCGTTCGGGCTGAGCCTGTTGAAGCCCTTGATTCCATGGGGACTGCCCTTCGACAAGCCTGTCCTGAGCTTGCCGAAGGGCTCAGGGCGAACGGATTTGTTCAGTGTTTCCTTAGCGCCTATCTATCTCTCAAGGGGCGGGTCAGCCGTCGCCATAGCCGCTTCAAGGCCAGGGTGCCGGCAGCGGCGGGGGACAGGGGCAGGGTGGCGCGCCAACAGTCGGTTCCTTCCGCCGCCCGTGTCGGCGTGGCGCCGAACTTGACCAGGGCGGCCAGGGCCGCCGTGCTTTCACCACCGCACTCCGTCCTGACGGAGCGGCTTCCCCTGGCTTTGGCCAGGGCCAGTCCGGTGCGCAGGCACAGGGCGCTGAATCCCTTGCCGCGCCAGGCGGGGAGGACGCTGAAGTTGATTTCGCTCATTTGGCCGTTGTCGAGGCTGACCGTTTCCGCCACGCAGGCCACCAGCGTGCCGTCAGCGGCAAAGAGTCCGGCAATCTGCAACAGGTCCGGATGGAAGCTGCCCTTGTGGACATCCAACAGGGCAGGGTTCCAGGAGCGCCAGCCCGGCGCTCCGGCCTGCGTCCTGTCCAGTTGCTGCCAATGGGGTGTCAGCAGCGCCGCATCGCCCGCTTGCAGGGGGCGCCAGTAAAAGCCTTTTGGGGCTGGCGGTGCGGACATGCCCATGGGTTTAAAGCCACCCCACCCGCTTGAAGCGGAAATAGAGGGTGCCGCAGGCGGCGGAGATGATGATCAGGGCCGCCGGATAGCCGTATTGCCAATCCAGTTCCGGCATGGCTTTGAAGTTCATGCCCCAGATACCGGCGAAGGCAGTGGCCACGGCGAAAATCCCGGCCCAGGCGGCGAGACGCTTGTTCACTTCGCTTTCCTCGATGGCCACCATGGACAGGTTGACCTGGATGGCGGTGCCTATGGTGTCGCGAATGGTGTCGATGGAGGTGTTGATGCGGGTCAGATGGTCATAGACATCGCGGAAATACTCCTGGCTGTTGACGCAGACGCGGGGCACCCGGCCGCTGTAGAGTTTTCCCGCTTCTTCCATGAGCGGCGATACGGCGTGCTTGAGCACCATCACCTTGCGTTTGAGCGCGTAAAGGCGTTCGATGTTGTAGCGGGCCGAGCCCTTGGCAAAAATGTCTTCCTCAATGGCTTCCAGTTCGGATTCCAGGGCGTCGAGGATGGGGAAGTAGCGATCCACCACGGCATCCATCAGGGCGTAAAGCACAAAGCCAGAGCCCTGCTTGAGCAAGTGGGGCTCCCGTTCGCAGCGCTCCCGTACCCCGAGCAGGTGTTGCTGGCTGCGATTGCGCACCGACAGCACATAGTTTTCACCGACGAAGACGTCGACTTCACCCACCTTCAATGCGCCGCGTTCCAGTTCCACCAAATGCATGACGGCAAAAATGGAATCCCCGTACTCGTCCATTTTGGGCCGTTGGTGTCCGTGCTGGGCATCCTCCACCGCCAGGGCATGCAGGCCGAATTGCTGTTGCAGCACCGCCAGTTCGCTGGCATGGGCGTCCCGCAGGGCCACCCAGACAAAGCAGTCCGGGCGATGGACGTAGTCGCTGATTTCATCGATCTCAATGTCAGCCAGGCGGCTGCCGTTCTGGTAAGCCACGCAATTGATGAGCACGGTTCAGTTCTCCTCTTGACGTAAACGCAGAAATTTTTTTCGTTCCTGCACTTCGCCAAGTGTACGGGTGCGTACGAGCCTGGTAAATGTGATCTTGCAATGGGGGGAACAGGTCAGTTGGTTGCCATAGGACAACCGGTCCAGCACGGGATGGACTTCATGTCGTTTGCCGCAGACGGGGCAGGTATGAAAAGGCATGGTGAGCTGGATGGAAAAGCGGGAAGACGCCGGGGGCATCCCGGCCGGGCCGAATCAATCCTCGGCCCGTTCGGGATGCAATCGGACCCCGGGTTTACTGGAAGACCTTGCTTACGGAAAGGACTACGGTATCCGCACCGACCTTCTTGGGGTGGCTCCAGGAAGCGTCGCCAATCTGGTAGTAGGTCTTATTGGCATCGGTGCCGATCAGGGCGGCGCCCAAGGACACCCCGGCGATTTCCTTGCTCAGGCCGATCTTGTAGTCGGTATAGGAGAGAACGCCGTAGTTATGGACCGATGCATGTCCCAGGTGCAATCCCAGGGATAGCTTGTCCCCCAGGTCGACGCTGTAGTTGAGGTCGAGATAGGTGCTGCCCTTGGAGTCGCCCCGATCGGTCAGGGAGGTCCAGTAAGCGTAGGCGGCGGTAGTGCCGTTGAGGCCGAAGTAATCGGTCAGCGCATAGGAAATCTTGCCGCTGAAGTTGCCATAGTTGAGGGCGGCGTAAATCTCCGTGTTGTCGTATTTATCAGAAGTGGCAACGCCGGGGGCGCTGTTCAGCTTGGCGCCGGGGTAGTAGTAGCGCAGTACGCCGACATCGCCTTGCAGGTCCTGGGCCAAGTCGAATTTATAGCCGCCGTAGAAATCCATTTCCAGGCTGGCGCCGTTGTTGTAGCTGTTGCCGGATACGCTGGAGTTCCAGTTGCCCAGGTAGAAACCGCTGGCATGGCTGTAATCGATGCCGCCTTGCACGGCGGGCAGTTCCCAGCTTTGGGAAATGCCGCGGAAGCGGTAATCACTGACCAGGGCGGCATTCCCGGTGACGGTATGCACGGGGGCGGGTTCGCCGCCGGCTTGGGCCAGGGCGGTGGTGGAAGCAAGGATCTGCAGGCTGGTGGCAATGAGGATGCCTTTGATTTTTGGCATAAAAGTTCCTTCTAAGAAAATTCAGGGAAGCATGGGGTTTGCATCCGGCTTCCCATCGGATGTCGGACAATTTTTTCCGGCGCTGGGACCATCAAAACGGCGGGCTGTTTTTTGCGGGACGCGCCCGCCCTGCTTGTCTCCCTGCCGCGGCAGAAGAGGTGTTCCGTTTCCGTGCTGACCACTCGATGAGTAGATAGATCAAGGCAATGGGAACCAACAACACAGCCAAGGCAAACAACACCTTCAGGAACTCTTGTTCCATCAGTGCAATTCCCCGCCGGAGCAGGACATGTCCCGGAGTGAAAATCCACGCCTGACCGCGAATCGCTCTATGCTTTCCATGATGGTAGCCAGGCCATGGGCGAGGACTACCATTTGCACTTGGAAGCGTTGGCTGCGGGGCTGAGGCGCGCAACGCATCAGCTCCACATCGCTACGAATGGACACCATGCTCCGCAAGGGCGAGAGACCGCATTCCTCGATGCTGAAGCTCAGCACGCCGTAACGGCGTACCTGCCCGGGCTTTGGTCCGGGCACGAGGTTCGCCGACGGATGGATCGACAGGGCGGCCATGTGCTTACTTGGCAGCAGCCTGGTCAAGCGCCAGATTCAGCGTCAGCACATTGACCCGCGGCTCGCCCAAGAAGCCAAGCTGGCGGCCTTCCGTGTGCTGTGCCACCAGGGCCGACACCTGTTCGGCGGACAGCTTGCGCGCCTGGGCCACGCGGTTCACTTGGTAGCGGGCCGCCGCCGGGCTGATGTGGGGGTCGAGGCCGCTGGCCGAGGCCGTGACCAAGTCCACCGGGACCGGCGCGGTATTGCCCGGATCGGCTGCCTTGAGGGCTTCGATGCGACCCTTGACCGCATCGGCCAGGGCCGGATTGAGGGGCCCCTGGTTGGAACCGCTGGAGGCGGAGGCGTTATTGGCCTGGGGGCCGGTGGCGGAGGGCCGACCCCAGAAATGGCCGGGGTCGGAAAAGCTCTGGCCGATCAGGCTTGAGCCGACGGCCTTACCGTCCTTCTCGATCAGACTTCCCGCCGCCTGCTGCGGGAAGAAAGTCCGAGCCAGGCCGGTGGCGGCCAGGGGATAGGCCACGCCGGTGACCACGGTCAGGGCGACGAACAGGGAAATCGCGGGACGGATAACTGGACTCATGATGAATCTCCTTTGCGTGTTTTGATGGGAGCTCAGGCCAGACCAATAGTGGCGAGCGCCATATCAATCAGTTTTATCCCGATGAACGGCACGATCACGCCGCCCAGCCCGTAGACCAGCAGGTTTCTCCGCAGCAGGATGGCGGCGCCCAGGGGCCGGTACTTGACGCCCTTCAGCGCCAGGGGAATGAGGAACATGATGATCAGGGCGTTGAACACCACCGCGGACAGGATGGCCGAGGCCGGGCTGGCCAGCCCCATCACATTAAGGGCTTGCAATTGCGGATAGGTGCCGACGAAGGCGGCCGGGATGATGGCGAAGTACTTGGCCACATCGTTGGCGATGCTGAAGGTGGTGAGGGAACCCCGGGTCATCAGCATCTGCTTGCCGGTCTCGACGATCTCGATCAGCTTGGTGGGGTTGGAGTCGAGGTCGACCATGTTCCCGGCTTCCTTGGCGGCTTGCGTTCCGGTATTCATGGCGACCGCGACATCGGCTTGCGCCAGGGCGGGCGCATCGTTGGTGCCGTCGCCGGTCATGGCCACCAGGCGGCCTTCGCCCTGGTGTTGGCGGATCAGGGCCAGCTTGGCTTCAGGTGTGGCTTCCGAAAGGAAATCGTCCACACCGGCTTCGGCGGCGATGGCGGCGGCGGTGAGGCGGTTGTCGCCGGTGATCATCACCGTCTTGATGCCCATGCGGCGCAGTTCGGCGAAGCGCTCCTTGATGCCGCCCTTGACGATATCCTTCAGTTCGATCACCCCGAGCACCCGCGCTTTGCCGTTGACGGTGTCGGCGACCACCAGGGGCGTGCTGCCGCGCCGGGCAACATCATCCACCGTGATCTGCACCGAGGGCGGAAAACTGCCGTCGAGGGTTTCCACGTATTGGCGGATGGCTTCCGCCGCGCCTTTGCGAATCTGCCGCGCGCCGCCGCCTTCCCCCATGTCGACGCCGCTCATGCGGGTCTGGGCGGAAAAGTGCACGAAGTGGGCGTCGAGGGCATGGATCTCCCGTTCCCGCAGATTGAACTTCTGCTTGGCCAGCACCACGATGCTGCGGCCTTCCGGCGTTTCGTCGGCCAGGGAAGCGAGTTGGGCGGCGTCGCCCAATTCCAGTTCGCTGACGCCGGTGGCGGGCAGAAAGGCCGAGGCCTGACGGTTGCCCAGGGTGATGGTGCCGGTCTTGTCCAGCAACAACACGTCCACGTCGCCGGCGGCTTCGACAGCACGACCCGAGGTGGCGATGACGTTGGCCTGCATCATGCGGCTCATACCCGCCACACCGATGGCCGAAAGCAGGCCGGCGATGGTGGTGGGAATCAGGCACACCAGCAGGGCAATCAGCACGGTGATGCTGACCGGCGTACCGGAGCCCGCGACAGTGACGCCGAACATGGAGTAGGGCAGCAGGGTCACGGTGACGCCGAGGAAGACGATGGTCAGGGCCACCAGCAGGATGGTGAGGGCGATCTCGTTGGGGGTCTTCTGCCGCTTGGCGGCTTCCACCATGGAGATCATGCGGTCGAGGAAGGTCTCGCCGGGATTCACCGTGACCCGGGCCACGATCCAGTCGGACAGCACGCGGGTGCCGCCGGTGACGGCGGAAAAGTCGCCGCCGGATTCGCGGATCACCGGGGCTGATTCGCCGGTGATGGCGGATTCGTCCACCGAAGCCACGCCTTCGATCACCTCGCCGTCGGCGGGAATGGTTTCGCCGGCCTGGACCCAGATCACGTCGCCCTTGCGCAGATCGGCGCCGGGAACGGTATACCACTCGGCGCCGAAGCGGGGCTCTTTGAGTTTCTTCGCCCAGGTTTCCTTCTTCAGCCCGCGCAGGGATGCCGCCTGGGCCTTGCTGCGGCCCTCGGCCAGGGCTTCGGCGAAATTGGCGAAGAGCACGGTGAACCACAGCCACAGGGTGACGGCGAGGATGAAGCCGGCGGGGGCCTCGCCCTTGCCGACGAGGGCCTGGACCCAGAGCGCCGTGGTGAGGATGCTGCCGACGTACACCACGAACATCACCGGGTTGCGCCATTGCACGGCAGGGCTCAGTTTGCGGAAGGAATCGACGATGGCCGGCTTGACCAGGGTCGGGTCGAACATGGCGAGTTTCTTGTGTGTCATGAGTTTCTCCTTCGCCTTATTTGCCGATGAGCATCAGATGCTCGACGACAGGTCCCAAGGCGAGTGCGGGAACGTAGTTGAGGGCGCCGACCAGGACCACGGTGCCGATCAGCAGCACCACGAACAGGGGGCCGTGGGTGGGCATGGTGCCGGCGCTGACGGCGATGCGCTTCTTCGCGGCCAGGCCGCCGGCCAGGGCCAGTACCGGCACGATGACGCCGAAGCGGCCGAACCAGACGGCGATACCCAGCATTACGTTGTAGAAGGGTGTGTTGGCGGAAAGCCCGGCGAAGGCGCTGCCATTGTTGTTGGCGGCCGAGGTGAAGGCATAGAGGATTTCCGAGAAGCCATGGGCGCCGGGGTTGGCGATGCCGGCCACGCCGTCGGCGGACATCACCGCGATGGCAGTGCCCGCCAGCACCAGCAAGGGCGTCACCAGGATGGCGATGGACACCATCTTCATCTCGAAGGATTCGATCTTCTTGCCCAGGTATTCCGGGGTGCGGCCTATCATCAGGCCGGCGATGAAGACGGCCATCACGGCGAACACCAGCATGCCGTAGAGGCCGGAGCCGACGCCGCCGAACACCACTTCACCCAGCATCATGTTCCACAGGGGGACGAAGCCGCCCATGGGGGTGAAGGAGTCATGCATGGCATTCACCGCGCCGCAGGAAGCCAGGGTGGTGATGGTGGCGAACAGGCCCGAATCGGCGATGCCGAAGCGGGTTTCCTTGCCTTCCATATTGCCGCCGGGCTGCAAGGCGGTCACCGACGAGTCCGCGCCCAACTGGGCCAGCACAGGATTGCCTTGTTGCTCGAAGGTGATGGCCGTGACCGCCATCACCACGAAGATCAAGGTCATGGTGGCCAGCACTGCCCAGCCCTGGCGGGTATCGCCCACCATGCGGCCGAAGGTGTAGCAAAGGGCGCCGGGGATGAGGAAGATCGACAGCATCTGGATGAAGTTGGTCAGGGGCGTCGGGTTCTCATAGGGATGGGCGGAGTTGGCGTTGAAGAAGCCGCCGCCGTTGGTGCCCAGCATCTTGATGGCTTCCTGGGAAGCCACCGGGCCCATGGCAATGGTCTGTGTCGGCGTTTCCGCCGGTTCGGTGACCACGGCACCCTTGTCGTCCTTCAGCGGCTGTCCGGCGGCGTCGAGCTTGGGGTTGTCGTAGTGGGTGACTTCGACGGTGGTCACATCCTTGTAGGCGTCGAAATTCTGGATGACGCCCTGGCTGACCAGGAACACCGAATACATCAGGCAGATGGGCAGCAGCACATAGAGGGTGATGCGGGTCAGGTCCACCCAGGCGTTGCCCACCGTCTTCGATGAATGCCGGGCGAAGCCACGGATCAGGGCGATCACCACCACGATGCCGGTGGCGGCGGAGAGGAAGTTCTGCACCGAGAGGCCCAGCATCTGGGTCAGGTAGCTCATGGTGGCCTCGCCGCCGTAGCCCTGCCAGTTGGTGTTGGTGACGAAGCTGACGGCGGTGTTGAAGGACGAGTCGGGACTGACGTTGGCCATCGCCTGGGGATTCAGCGGCAGCCACAGTTGCAGCCGTTGCAGGGCGTAGACCGCCAGGGCGCCGAGGGCGTTGAACACCAGAATGGCCATGGCGTAGCGCAGCCAGCCCATTTCCTCGTCCTTGCGCACGCCGCAGAGGCGATAGAGCAGGTTTTCAATGGGGCCGCCGAGACGCAGCAGTAGATTGGGGCGGCCCTCCATCACGTCAGCGATGAAGATGCCTACCGGCTTGACCAGGAGCAAAAGGCTCAGCAGAAAAAGCCCGAGCAGAAGCCAGGAATGGTTGGTCACGAGAAGTCCTCCGGGTTAAACAGTGCGGCGAGCAGGTAGACCAAAAGGCCTACGGCGGCGACGGCGCTGACAATGGTGATCCAGGTCATTTCTTCCCCTCCAGACGAGCACAGCCTTTGGCCATGCCGAGCAGCATCAGCAGAAACACGGCGATGCCTGCGATATAGACGAAATCCATTTGATGGCTCCTTGAATGTTGCAACAAGGCCATCCTAGGCAGAGGCGCCTAAAAATTTTGAAAAAATTTGGTCTGAAGGGATATAGACGGAATAAAAACAAATACGTAGCTGTCAGGACAAAGACAGCGGGGTTCTTGCATGATGGAACTGCCGTCCGGCTTCGGTGAGCCGACGGCACATCAGCGCCGTGGCTGGGTGCGGTGCAGGTTCTCTCCTTCCTTTCCCTGTGCCGCACCCGGATCATGGTCTCCATCGGCATCCGGTGCGGTTGAAAGATCGGCCTCCCCCCCGGTCGGTGGGGAGGGCTAAAATGGCGGGCTCGACATAGCGCACCCGGAGCCTTCCATGCCCCACTATCGTTCCCGCACCTCCACCCACGGCCGCAACATGGCCGGCGCCCGCGCCCTCTGGCGCGCTACCGGTATGAAGGATGGCGATTTCGGCAAGCCCATCATCGCCGTGGTGAACTCCTTTACCCAATTCGTTCCCGGCCATGTTCACCTCAAGGACCTGGGCCAACTGGTGGCGCGGGAGATCGAAGCGGCCGGCGGCGTTGCCAAGGAATTCAACACCATCGCCATTGACGACGGCATCGCCATGGGCCACGGCGGCATGCTCTATTCGCTGCCTTCCCGCGACCTGATCGCCGACAGCGTGGAATACATGGTGAACGGCCACTGCGCCGATGCCATGGTGTGCATCTCCAATTGCGACAAGATCACCCCGGGCATGCTGATGGCCGCCATGCGCCTCAACATCCCTTGCGTCTTCGTTTCCGGCGGCCCCATGGAAGCGGGCAAGGTGCAGTGGCATGGCCAGTTCCGCAAGGTGGACCTGATCGACGCCATGATCGAAGCCGCCGACAGCCACAACACCGATGCCGAAGTGAACGACATGGAGCGCTCCGCCTGCCCCACCTGCGGTTCCTGTTCCGGCATGTTCACGGCCAATTCCATGAACTGCCTGACCGAGGCCCTGGGCCTTTCCCTGCCCGGCAACGGTTCCCTGCTGGCCACCCACGCGGACCGCAAGCAGCTGTTCCTGCGTGCCGGCCGTCTGGTGGTGGAGTTGTGCAAGCGCTATTACGAACAGGACGACGCCTCCGTGCTGCCCCGTTCCATTGCTACCTTCGACGCCTTTGAAAACGCGATGACCCTGGACATCGCCATGGGCGGTTCCTCCAACACGGTGCTGCACCTGCTGGCCGCTGCCCGGGAAGCCGGCGTGGACTTCACCATGCGCGACATCGACCGCCTTTCCCGCCGCGTGCCCTGCCTGGCCAAGGTGGCCCCCGCCACCCAGAAGTACCACATGGAGGATGTGCACCGCGCCGGCGGCATCATGGCCATCCTGGGCGAACTGGACCGGGCCGGCCTGATCCACCGCAATGCCCACACCGTGCATGAGCACACCCTGGGTGGCGCCCTGCAACGCTGGGATGTGATGCAGGCCCACGACAACGCCGTGTTCGAGTTCTACAAGGCTGCCCCCGGCGGTGTGCCCACCCAGACCGCCTTCAGCCAGGACCGCCGTTTCCCTGAACTGGACATGGACCGCAGCAATGGCTGCATCCGCGACAAGGCCAATGCCTATTCCCAGGACGGCGGCATCGCCGTGCTCTACGGCAACATCGCCGAGCGGGGCTGTATCGTCAAGACCGCCGGGGTGGATGATTCCAACCTGGTGTTCAATGGCCGCGCCCGGGTGTTCGAATCCCAGGACGACGCGGTGGAAGCCATCCTCGCCGACAAGGTGGTGGCCGGTGATGTGGTCATCATCCGTTACGAAGGTCCCAAGGGCGGCCCCGGCATGCAGGAGATGCTCTACCCCACCAGCTACCTCAAGTCCAAGGGCCTGGGCAAGGCCTGCGCCTTGCTCACCGACGGTCGTTTCTCCGGCGGTACTTCCGGCCTGTCCATCGGCCACGCCTCGCCGGAAGCCGCCGAGGGCGGCGCCATCGGCCTGGTGAACGAAGGTGATCGGGTGGAGATCGACATTCCCAATCGGCGTATCCATCTGGATGTCAGTCCCGAGGTGTTGCAAAGCCGTCGCGAAGCCATGGAAGCCAAAGGCAGCGCCGCTTGGAAACCGGTCAACCGCCAACGCGTGGTGTCCGCTGCCCTCCGGGCTTACGCCGCCATGGCCACCAGCGCCGACACCGGCGCGGTGCGCGATGTCAACCAGATTTCCCGCTGAGCGTAGCCCGGGCGCACCGATCCGTGCCCGACGTCATCCTGATCGAGGGCCCGGTCGGCGCCGGTAAGTCCACGTTTGCCCAAGCCCTGGCGCAGGAGCGCCAGGGCGTTCATATCGCGCTGGATCAGTGGTTCGCCATCCTCTTCAGTCCCGACCGTCCGACGACGGATGTCGTGCCTTGGTATATGGAACACAAGGAGCGCTTGCTGCATTTGATATGGCGTCATAGCCAGCACGTCCTGGCCTCCGGCAAGGATGTGATCCTGGAGTTGGGCCTGATTCAAAAACCGGGTCGCCAGGCGTTTTGCCAGTCCGTGCAGGATGCGGGTTTCGATCCGAAGGTGTTCGTGCTGGATGCGCCCCGAGATGTTCGTCGTTTGCGCGTACAACGGCGAAACACCGAACAGGGCGCCACCTTCGCCATGGTGGTGCCCGAGGCCGTGTTCGAGATGGCGAGCGATCTGTGGGAACCGCCGGACGATATCGAGTGCGAGCTGTACCCCGTGGTGTTCGTGCCCAAGGTGTGATCCGTCGCCGGTGACGAGGGGATAATGGCAGCTTGCCATTCGGAAGCCGCCGTCATGTTGCTGCGCAGACTCCTCCCTTTATTCGCCCTGTGCCTGTCCGTGCCGGTCTCGGTTGCGGCACCTCCGGCTGCATCCAACACCGGGATGCCGAAGATTTGCCTGGTCCTTTCCGGCGGCGGCGCCCGGGGCATCGCCCATATCGGCGTGCTGAAAGCCCTGGAAGAGCAGCACATCCCCATCCATTGCATCGCCGGCACCAGCATGGGCGCCATCGTCGGCGGCCTCTATGCGGCGGGGTATTCCGCCGACGAGCTGGAGCGCATCGTGCGCGGCCTCGATTGGGGTGAGCAGTTCGACGATAAGCCGCCGCGGCGGGAGCGTTCCCAGCAGCAGAAGGATGAGGACTTCGATTTTCCGGTATCCCTGGAACTGGGCTACGGCGAGGGCCGCTTGCGTTTGCCCAAGGGTACCGTGGGCGGCGTCGGTTTTGAGCGCATGCTAGCGCGGCTGACCCGGCGCGTCTCAGCCATCGACAGTTTCGACAAGCTGCCCATCCCCTTCCGTGCCGTGGCCACCGATATGGAGAGCGGCGAGGGCATGGTGTTCGACCACGGCAACCTGGCCAGCGTCATGCGCGCCAGCATGTCGGTGCCCGGCGCCTTCGCCCCCATCGAGGTGGATGGCCGCATCTACGGTGACGGCGGCATGACCGCCAATCTGCCGGTGGATGTGGCCCGGGCCATGGGGGCCGACGTCATCATCGCGGTGAACATCGGCACGCCCCTGGCATCCAAGGAAAGCCTGGGCAATGTGCTGGGGGTGACGCGGCAGATGATTTCCATCCTCGCCGGGCAGAACGTCAAGGCGCAACTGGCCAAGCTGACGACGAAGGACGTGCTGATTACGCCCCAGTTGGGCAAATTAAGTTCCCTCGATTTCCCCCATGCCCTGGAAGGTATTGCTGCCGGTTATGCCGCCGCGCGGGACGCCCGTCAGGCCCTGGCGCCCCTGGCCGTGGATGAAGTCCGGTGGCAAGCCCTGTTGGCGGCCCGGCCGCAACCCCGGGACCACAGCGGGAAGCTGGCCTTCGTCGAAGTGGATGGTACCCGCCGCAGCAACGCCGAAGCCCTGCTCAAGGGCATTACCACCGAGCCCGGCGACGAGGCCGACGACGCCAAGCTCCAGGACGACGCCGCCCGTTTGCTTGGGCGCGGGGATTTCGAACGGGTGGATTACCGCTTACAGGATGCCTCCCTGGGTGACGGCCGCTTCGGCGTGATCTACCAGGTGGAGGAAAAGGAATGGGGCCCCCATTTTTTCCGGCTCGGCCTGGGCGGCTCCACCGACTTTGAAGGGAATGCCGGTTTCGACCTGCTGCTGGGGCACCGCTTGCCTTGGGTGAACACCTGGGGCGGCGAGTGGCGCAACCGCTTCCAGTTGGGCCGTACCCGCGCCCTCAAGAGCGAGTTCGTCCAGCCCCTGGGGCCAGGCGCGTCGGTTTTTCTGGCACCCAAGATCGAAATGGAGCGGCGCACCCTGGACGTATTCCAGGGCGACCAGCGGGTGTCCCAGCAGCAGGGCGGTTTCGACCGGGCCGGGGTGGACCTGGGGCTGCCGGTGGGCCTGTTCGGTACTTTGGGCGAAGCCCGCGTCGGCCTGGCCCGGGGCCGTTTTACGGCGGAGCAGAGCATCGGCCAGCCGGGCGCGGCGGCCCTGCATTTCAATGAATCGGGTGTCACCGGCAGCCTGGTGCTGGACCAGTTGGATAACGCCGCCTTCCCGCGGGAAGGTTGGCGGCTGGCCGGGGATTTCTTCAACGTCCGCAACCATAGCGACAGCAGCGCAGTGACGCCGACTTCCTACACCCGTTGGAAGGCCGCCGCCACCGGGGCCATGAGCAGCGGCCGCAGCACTTGGCAATGGGGGGCGGAGTTCGGCGGTTTCCTCGACCAGCGCCGCATCGGCTATTCCGATTTCCGGCTTGGCGGTTTCCAACGTTTGTCCGGCTATCGCAACGAACAGATCGACGGCAACTTCCTCGCCCTGGGCAAGGCCAGTTACCGCTACCGCCTGGCGGAACTCACCCCCTTCGGTCGCGCACTGTATGTGGGGGCCTCGGCGGAAGTGGGCAACGCCTGGGAGAACCGCAACGATATGTCCTGGCACAGCTTGCGCAAGGCGGGCAGCGTGTTCCTGGCTGCCGATACGCCCCTGGGCCCCGCCTACGTCGCCTTCGGCGCGGCGGAGGGGGGACAGCGAGCGGTGTACCTGTTCCTCGGCCGCCCCTAGGCGGGATGGTCATGGGCAAGGTGCGGTGCATTGTCGGCAAGGTTTTTCGCGCCGCCGCCATGGTGGCATTCATCCTTTCCGTGGCAGTCGTGGGAGAGGCCGGTCGCCAGGCGGACCGCCTGCTGACCAATGCCGTCGCTACCCGGCGGGTGCCGACCTTGACGCCCAAGGACTTCGGCCTGCCTTACCGTGAAGTGGCCGTGACCACCGGCGACGGCCTGCGCTTGTCGGGTTGGTATGTGCCCGGCAGCAACGGCGCCCTCGTGATCCTCCAGCACGGCTACAAGAGCCAGCGGGGGGAGATGCTGCATCAGGCGCAGATCCTGGCGCACCATGGCTACGCCTTGCTGATTTCCTCGATCAGGGGTCACGACCGCAGCGACGGGGAGCGCATTTCCTTCGGACTGAAAGAGATGGCGGATATGGACGCCTGGTTCCGCTACGCCCAGTCCTTGCCCGGGGTGTCGCCGGATCGCATCGGCCTGTTGGGCAATTCCCTCGGCGGCGTGCTGGCGATCCAATATGCGGCGGCCAATAGGGCGGTAAGGGCGGTGGTGGCCCACAGCGCCTTTTCCTCCCTGGCCGACACCATCGCCCTCAGCGTCAGGCATTACACCGGCCTGCCGCCTTTCCCGTTCGCGCCCCTGATCCGGTATTGGGCCGAGTATCGCTTGGGCAGTGATATCGCCGAGGTGGATGCCACCCGCTGGATAGGGCGGCTCAGTCCCCGTCCGGTGTTGCTGTTGCAGGGGGGACAAGATCGGGTCGTGCAGCCAGGCAGTGGCGAACGTTTGTATGTTGCCGCTGGGCAGCCCAAATTTCTCTGGTACGAACCGGCCTTGGGCCATGCCGCTTTTGACAGTGCTTTGCCCGAGGTCTACGAGCGCCGCGTGGCGGGCTTCCTCGATTGTTATCTTGAGGACAGGTCTCGCACCCAGGCCTCGAACTGCGCCGCCGGCAACGGGTGGCAGATGCCGTAGCCCTGGGCGTAATCACAGCCCAGTTGATTCAGCAGCAAGCGCATGTCCTGGGTTTCCACTCCTTCGGCCACCAAGCTCAATCCCAGGCTGCGGCCGAGGGAAATGATGGACTGCACGATGGCGCGGCTGGTGGCATCCTGGTCCAGGCCGCGAATGAAAGCGGCGTCGATCTTGAGCCGGTCCACCGGGAATTGTTTGAGGTAGGCCAGGCTGGAGTAGCCTGTGCCGAAGTCGTCCATGGCGACTTGGATGCCCAAGGCTTTGAGTTCGCCGAGAACGCTTTGGGCGCATTCGGGGCTGGCCATCAACACCGACTCGGTGATTTCCAGTTCGATGTGCTGAGGCCCCAGTCCGTGGGCGGCAATGGTGTCCACCACTTGATCCTTGAAGGCCGGCTGGCGAAACTGGAGGGCGGAACAATTCACGGCGATGGGAAAGGCGGGCAGCCCTAGCTCGTTCCACTGCCTGCGTTGGCGGCAAGCCTCTTCCAGTACCCATTGACCGAGGGGAACGATGAGGCCGCAATCCTCCGCCACCGGGATGAATTGGTCGGGGGGCATCCAACTGCCGTTGGAACGTCGCCAGCGCAGCAAGGCTTCGGCGCCCGTGATCATGCCATTGTCCAGGGCGATCTGCGGTTGGAAATGAAGGCTGAACTCGCCATTCAGTAAAGCGCCGCGCAAGGCGGTTTCCAGGGACATGCGTTCCTGGACGCGGTGATTAAGCACCGGGGTGTAGTACTGGAAGTTGTTTCTTCCCTGCTCCTTGGCGTGATACATGGCAGTATCCGCACATCGGATCAAAGACTCCGGAGTATTTGCATCATGGGGAAACAGGCTTATGCCTATGCTGGGGGTGATGGTGAGTTGGTGCTGACCCACCGGGATAGGCTTGGCCATGGCGGCAAGGATGTTGTTGGCCACGATGGCTGCATCCTCCGGCCCATGCAGTTGGCTCAATACGGCGATGAATTCATCACCCCCTTGGCGGGATACCGTGTCGCTACGGCGTATGGCGCTTTCGATGCGGCGGGCGGCTTCCTTCAGGATCACATCCCCGGCCGAATGGCCCAGGGAATCGTTGAAGGTCTTGAAACGATCCAGGTCGATCAACAGGACGGCGCAGGTGGTGTTTTCCCGCTGCTCTCTTTCGATGACCCCGGCCAACTGCTGCAAGAGAAATTGCCGATTGGGCAGGCCCGTCAGCTCGTCGTAATAGGCCAGTCGTTCAATATGGCTTTCGTCCTGCTTGTGCTTGGTCAGGTCGGAAATGACCGCGATCTGATGGGCCAATGCGCCGTCCTGACCATTTACCGGATGGAGTACCTGATGGCGCGGGAAAAGCGAGCCATCCCGGCGTTGCCCCCAGCTTTCCGCCCCAGGGGCGGCATCTGGGTTGGGCAGGCGCGGCGAAGCGATGAATTCCAGGTGCTTGCCGGTGACCTCGTGCGCCTGGTAGCCCGTCAAGGCGGAGAAGGCGCCGTTAACCTGCAATATCTGTCCGTCCCTGTCGGTGATGGCGATGCCAAGGGGCAGGCAGGCCAACAATTCCCGAAGCAGGAGGGAGGCGCCACTTTCAATTTCC
Organism: Rhodocyclaceae bacterium; assembly: GCA_003963315.1. Taxonomy (GTDB): domain Bacteria; phylum Pseudomonadota; class Gammaproteobacteria; order Burkholderiales; family Rhodocyclaceae; genus AWTP1-18. Next base: position 36,179 of record RXJP01000039.1, read on the forward strand.
GAAACCAATGAATTTGTCATTTTTACGGCCGACTTCTCGTAGGCGATCAGATATGTCCAATTGGCAGGCTGCGAGGGGAAATGCGTTTGGTCTACTCAAGTCCTGCCGAGACCAATGGAAACAAATGGATGGGCGTCATTCATAACGTTCAATGCTACCTACATGATTATTTATGTCAATAACAATATCGTTTTACATCTTTTCATAGTTGTGCATGTCGGCTGACCATGTGAGAAAAATTTGGAAGGCGGCGTCATATGCCAAGAAAAAAGAAAAACCAAGAAAACGGCCTGGGAGCGCGGATCGGCCAGAACATCAAACTTACCCGCGCACGCCTCGGTATGACGCAGGCAAAACTTGCCGAGTTGATCGGGGTGGAGGTGGAAACCATGTCGCGTATCGAAACAGGGGTGCAATTGCCATCCCTGGAGCGGCTCGACGAGATTGCGTCCGCGCTCAGGCTGCCGTTGACCGCGCTCTTGTCCGAAGGCAAGGAGGTTGATCACCCGTTGCAGGCCGTTATGGACGGCCTGCCCAAGCATGAACGGGAGTTTATTTACGCGTTTGCGATGAACTACGCCCAGCACTGGCGGTTGGGCGCAGAACGGAAGGAGCGTTAGCCGCGCCTTCCGTCGGCAAGGAGGTCAGTGGGACATCAGCACCGGAACGGTCATGTGTTCCAGCACGTAGCGGGTGCCTTCGCCGCGACCGCCGAAGGGATTGTTGCTGTGGGATTGGGCGCCCATGACCAGCAACGTCGCCCCCTGGTCGGTGACGCAGTTAAGCAATGCGTCCATCAAGGGGATGCGCTCGGTTTCCGGTGTCACCACCTCCATCCGGGCGGGGACGCCGTGGCTGACCAGGTGTTGCAGCAGGGCGGCCCGGTCTGCCCGGGTTTCGCTGTTGTCCCGCGTGACCTGAACCACCACCGCGCTCTTGCAGGCGGCGATCAGGGGCAGGGCGTCGTTGAGGGCGCGGGCCGCTTCCCTGGCGTCGTTCCAGGCGACCAGGGGGTGGTCGAAGGCCTCCACCGAGAACTCGCCGGCGAAGGGGACAACCAGCACTGGCCGGCCGCTGTCCATGATCATCATCTCCACCAGGTCTCGGGGTAGATGGCTGTCGCAACTTTCATACTGGCCGAGGATGGCGAGATCGAAATGGCGAGCGCTGTCCACCAGCAGACGAATCACCTCACTGTCGCTGCCGCGATTGATGTCGCGCCATTCGCTGTCGCCAAGGCCGGCCACTGCGCAATTGAAGGCCGTCCTGCTGGCTTTTGCCGCTGCGGCGTAATCTGGACTGGGCCACGTGGCGACCAGCCCCACCTGTTGCGCCTGGCCGCGCTGGCCGAATACCCCCACCAGCCGAGCATTGTGCCTGCGTGCCA
>RXJP01000039.1:37615-82855 GCA_003963315.1 Rhodocyclaceae bacterium
ATCCAGATGCACCATGATGTTTTTTATGGTCATTCTTCTCCTCCTGTTGTCACGCATAGGGGTACCAAGACAGATGGTAATGCAAGGGGCGGCAGCCTGCGTGCCAGACCTGTAAATCCCTTCCTTGTCCCGTGCCGAGGTGCTTGTCCAATCCATGGGAATCGCGGTCAACGCTGACCGGAGGTGGTGCGTTGATTATCCACCGGCAGGCCCGCGATGGGCGTTGCCGATGGGGTTTTGCACAGATGGCCGGGATAAACGCGCGCTCGGTGGGCAATCCCCCGAAAAACTTATAAACTATCCCAGCATTTTTACTTCCAACTTCTGGAGCGAGACATGAAGAAAACCACCCTGATTTCCCTGTTCGCTGTTGCCGGCCTGTTCGCCGGCGTTGCCCACGCTGCCGATGAAACCGCCCTGGCGACTTCCAAGGGCTGTATGGCCTGCCACTCCGTGGATAAAAAGGTTGTCGGCCCCGCCTATAAAGATGTGGCCAAGAAGTACACCGCCAAGGACACCGACAAGCTGGTGAAGAAAGTATTGGAAGGCGGTTCCGGTTCCTGGGGCCAGGTTCCCATGCCCGCCAACAAGACCATGGGCGTGACCGAAGCCGATGCCAAGAAACTGGTGGGCTGGGTTCTCTCCCTCAAGTAATCGCCGATATGTTCAGGAAAACCGCTCTTCGGAGCGGTTTTTTTCTGTCCGTTTCCCCCATGCGCGGTATAACAATGCGTTTCCCCTCTAAGGCCACTGATTTTTGGAGGTTCTCGATGAAATTCCTTCCCGTGTTGCTGTCCGCTGCCGCCGCACTTGTATTGTCTAGCTGTGGCAAGCAGGAAACGACAAGCAGTAGCGATACCGTCAAAATCGGTATGGCTGCGCCATTGACCGGCTCCCAATCCCATATTGGACAAGATATCAAGAACGGCACGCTGCTCGGGGTGGAGGATTTGAACGCCCAGGGCATCGAGATTGGCGGCAAGAAAGTGAAATTCGAGTTGGTGGCGGAAGATGACGAGGCTAATCCCGCCAAGGCGACCACCGTGGCGCAGAAATTGGTGGACGCCAAAGTGGTGGCGGTGGTCGGCCATTTCAATTCCGGCGCCTCGATTCCCGCTTCCAAGGTTTACGCCGATGCCGGCATTCCCCAGATTTCCCCGGGTTCCACCAATCCCCGCTATACCCAGCAGGGTTACGCCACGACTTTCCGCGTGGTTGCCAATGACGACCAACAAGGACCTGCTTGCGCTAGTTATGCGGTGAACAACCTGAAGGTGAAGACCGTCGCCATCATTGACGACAGCACGTCCTATGGCCAGGGCCTGGCCACAGCGTTCGAGAACGCTGTCAAAGCCGCTGGGGTGGAGGTGGTAGCCCACGAGCACACCACAGACAAGGACACTGACTTCGCCGCCATTCTGACCAACGTCAAGGGCAAGAGGCCGGACTTGTTGTTCTTTGGCGGCATCGACACCCAAGGCGGTCCCATGGTCAAGCAGATGAAGGCTCTGGGCATCACCGCTAAGTTCATGGGGGGTGACGGTATCCAGACCCCCAATCTGCTCGCCTTGGCGGGCGACGCAGCGGATGGCGTCATCGCTTCAATCCCCGGGTTGCCCAAGGACAAGATGCCTGGCGGTGTGGCCTTCCTCGACAAATTCAAGAAGCGTTTCAACGCCGATGTGGAGTTGTTCGCTCCCATGGGCTACGACGCCGTCTTTGTCCTCGCCGAAGCTATGAAGCGGGCAGGTTCCACCGAATCGGCCAAGATTCTGGCCGAGTTGAAGAAAACCGATTACAAGGGCGTTATCGGCCCCATCCAGTTCGACGACAAGGGCGATTTGAAGAACGGCCCCATCACCATCAACCTGGTTCAGGGCGGCAAGTGGCAACCTGTGGACACCGTAGTACCCACTACCGCCGCAGTGAAGTAATCCGCCATCGCCAGGGAAAAAACGGCGCTTTTTCAAGCGCCGTTTTTTTTGCACTCTCGTACCATTCCTGCCATGGAAACCCTCCTACAACAAATCATCAACGGCATTGTCCTGGGCGCCGTCTACGCCCTGGTCGCCCTTGGGTACACCATGGTTTACGGCATCCTCGGCCTGATCAACTTCGCCCACGGCGAGGTGGTCATGGTGGGCGCCATGGTGACCCTGGCGGTCATCAAGCTGCTGGCCGGCACCGGCCTGCCCTTGGTGGTGCAATTGCTGATCGGCCTGGCGGTGTCCATCCCCGCCTGCATGGCCCTGGGGGCCGGTATCGAGCGGGTGGCCTATCGGCCGCTGCGCAATGCGCCGCGCCTGGCGCCGCTGATCACCGCCATCGGCGTTTCCATCATCCTGCAATACCTGGTGGTGCTGGTCTGGGGACGTACCTACCATCCCTATCCGGAATTGCTGCCCACCACACCCTTTGATCTGGCCGGGGCGCGCATCAGCCCGGCCCAGGTTGCCATCATCTTTTTCTCCGCCCTGGTCATGGCCGGGCTGCTCTGGCTGGTGCACCACACCCGCCTCGGCCGGGCCATGCGCGCCACCGCCGAGAACCCGGTCGTGGCGCGGCTGATGGGCGTCAACGTCAACCACGTGGTCACCATGACCTTCGCCATCGGTTCCGCCCTGGGGGCGGTGGCGGGCGTATTGGTGAGCATCAACTATTCCGTGGCCCACTATCAAATGGGTTTCATCCTCGGCCTCAAGGCCTTCACCGCCGCGGTGCTGGGCGGCATCGGCAACCTCGGCGGCGCCATGGTGGGCGGCCTGCTGCTGGGCCTGATCGAAGCCCTGGGTTCGGGCTACGTGGGCGACCTTACCGGCGGCCTGTTCGGTTCCAATTACCGGGACGTGTTCGCCTTCCTGGTGTTGATCGTGGTGCTGATTTTCCGACCTTCGGGGTTGCTGGGCGAACGGGTCGCAGAGCGCGCATGAGAAAGGCCTTCTTGTCCGGTTGCTTGCAGTGGCTTTTAACCCCCCCCACCCCCTACTTCGACCAGGCTCAGCACAGGCTTGTCAGGGGGGAGTTCGCGCCGCGATGCATTGAGCAGCTGGCCCCTCCCCTGACAAGGGGAGGACGGGAGGGGTTGCGGTTCTCATTTTTCCAGTCGAGTTTCAAGCTGGAATCTGCTTGGGGCAACCCGGCAAAAACATCATGATTCAAATCAACAAGAAACCCTGGTGGGGTGTTGTCCTGGTCGCCGTCGCCCTGGCCGTGCTGCCCTTCATCACCGGCGCCGCCTTCGGCCCGGCCTGGGTGCGGGTGTTGGACTTCGCCCTGCTCTATGTGCTGCTCTCCTTGGGCCTCAACATCGTGGTGGGTTACGCGGGGCTATTGGACCTGGGCTACGTGGCCTTCTACGCCGTGGGCGCCTATCTCTATGCCCTGGCTTCCAGCCCTCACCTGATCCAGAACTTCCCCGCCATCGCAGCCCTGTTTCCCGCCGGCCTGCATGGGCCGATCTGGTTGCTGCTACCCGCCGGCGCGCTGCTGGCGGGCGTCTTCGGCGTGCTGCTGGGGGCGCCCACCCTGCGCCTGCGGGGCGACTACCTGGCCATCGTCACCCTCGGTTTTGGCGAGATCGTGCGCATCTTCATGAACAACCTCTACCGGCCGGTGAACATCACCAACGGCGCCCAGGGCATCACCCAGATCGACGGCATCCATATCGGCTCCTTGGCCCTGGACCGGACCCAGAACATCCTCGGCTTGGCCGTGCCGTCCCTGCATCTCTACTACTACCTGTTCCTTGCCCTGGTGCTGCTCATCATCGTGGTGTCTGTCCGTTTGGAGGATTCCCGCATCGGCCGCGCCTGGGTCGCCATCCGCGAGGACGAGGTGGCGGCCAAGGCCTGCGGCATCAATACCCGCAATGTGAAACTGCTGGCCTTCGCCATGGGCGCCAGCTTTGGCGGCGTCGCCGGTGGGCTGTTCGCCGGCTTCCAGCAGTTCGTCAGTCCCGAGAGCTTCCAACTGATTGATTCGATCATGATCCTGGCCATGGTGGTGCTCGGCGGCATGGGCCACATCCCCGGCGTGATCCTGGGCAGCCTGCTCCTCACCGGTTTGCCGGAGTTGTTCCGTTACTCGGCCACACCGGTGCAGCAGATGTTGTTCGGCAAGGTGCTGATCGACCCGGAAACCCTGCGCATGCTGCTCTTCGGCCTGACCCTGGTGGTGGTCATGCTCTATCGCCCGGCCGGCCTCTGGCCGGAGAAGCGCCGCAGCCGCGAACTGGAGCAGAAGCGGGGAGAGGCGGCATGAGTGCGTTACTCGAAGCCCGCAATATCGGCAAACGTTTCGGCGGAGTACAGGCGCTGAAGGACGTGTCGCTGACCATAGCCAGCGGCGAGATCTATGGCCTGATCGGCCCCAACGGCGCCGGCAAGACTACCTTCTTCAATGTGCTCACCGGCTTGTATCCGCGGGATGCCGGCGAAGTGCTGTTCCAGGGTACGCCGCTGAAACTGGGCAATCCTTCCGCCGTGGCCGCTGCCGGCGTGGCCCGCACCTTCCAGAATATCCGCCTCTTCGCCAATATGACCGCCCTGGAGAACGTCATGGTGGGTCGCTACGTGCGCACCCGCAGCGGCGTCATCGGCGCCGTGCTGCGCACCCGCAGGACGCGGGAAGAAGAAACGGCGATCCAGCGCCGCGCCGAAGAACTCTTGCACTACGTGGGCATCCCCCACCGTGCCAACGACCTGGCGCGCAACCTCAGCTACGGCGACCAACGCCGCCTGGAAATCGCCCGGGCGCTGGCCACGGAACCCAAGCTGCTGGCCCTGGACGAACCCGCTGCCGGCATGAATGCCACCGAAACCGCCGAACTGCGCAAGCTGATCGTAGGGCTGCGCGATGACGGCCTCACCGTGCTCCTGATCGAACACGACGTGAAGCTGGTGATGGGGCTCTGCGATCGCGTTGCGGTGCTGGACTATGGCGAGAAGATTGTCGAGGACGTGCCCGAAGTGGTGCAAAGGCACCCACAGGTTATCGAAGCCTATCTGGGAACCGGACATGGCTAAGGCGGTATTGGACGTACTCAACCTCGAAGTTCACTACGGCGGCATTGCCGCAGTGAAGGGGATTTCCTTTGCTGTCGAAGAAGGCGAAATGGTGTGCCTGATCGGCGCCAACGGCGCCGGCAAGACCAGCACCCTCAAGGCCTTGGTGCGCATGCTGCCGAGCCGGGGCGAAATCCATTACGGCGGTGCGCGCGTGGACCACGATGAAAGCCACGTCCTGGTGGGGAAGGGCCTGGCCCTGGTGCCCGAAGGCCGCGGTGTGTTCGCCCGCATGAGTGTGGCCGAGAACCTGGCCATGGGCGCCTATTTGCGGCGCGATGCTGCCGGCGTGCAGAAAGATTTGGAGGAGGTCTACGCCCTCCTGCCCCGCCTGCGGGAACGCCAGCGGCAATTGGCCGGTACCCTCTCCGGTGGCGAGCAGCAGATGCTGGCCATCGGCCGTGCCCTGATGGGAAGGCCGCGCCTGCTCCTGTTGGACGAACCCTCCATGGGCCTTGCGCCCATCATGGTGCAGCGGGTGTTCGAATTGATCCGCGCCATCGCCGAGCGCGGCGTGAGCATCCTGTTGGTGGAACAGAACGCCCGCCTGGCGCTGGAAACCTGCCATCGCGGTTACGTCATGGAGAGCGGCCTCATCACCCTGGCCGACACGGCAGCAAAGCTCGCCGCCGACCCGCGGGTACGGGCAGCCTATCTGGGCGAATAAGACGGATGGATAGGGCGCAGTTTCAGTAGCGCATCCGCTTGCGGTTCTGGGGCAGCTTCTGCAATTGCTCCCGCAGGTTCGCATTGGGTCGGGGCGGTTTTCCTTGCGCCGTGTCCGTCGCGTTTTCATCCCGCTTGATATTGACGCCCACGCCCCGGGGGCAGAAGCCGGTGTCGGCGCAGGTGCAATTGACGCATTGTTTTTTGCTCTTGGGACCGGCGCGGTTCATGGCGTCACTTCGCGGCGAAGGTAAAGGAATCGGCAAAGAACTCTTCGCTGGGCAGGCCAGCCGCGGCAAAGTCCTGTTGCGCGGCATCGATCATGGCCGGCGCGCCGCAGGCGTACACCTGGTAGCCGGAAAGGTCGGGTAAATCTTCCAATACCGCCTGGTGCACCAGACCGCGCCGGCCGCTCCAGGCATCGGCATCAGTGGCGTCGGAGAGCACGGGGCTGTACTTGATGTGGGGATATTCCTCCGCCCATTGCTGCGGCAGTGCCGGCAGATAGAGGCCGGCTTTGTCCCGCGCCCCCCAGTAGAGGTGGATGGGCCGTTCCATCTTGTGGTGGATCGCGTGTTCCACCAGGGATTTGATCGGCGCGAAGCCGGTACCCCCGGCCAGCATGACGATGGGTTTCGCGGACTCTTCCCGCAGGAAGAAGGTGCCCAGAGGGCCTTCGAAGCGGAGGATGTCCTTTTCCTTCATGACCTCGAACACGTGGGTGGTGAAACTGCCGCCGGGCACTAGGCGGATATGCACCTGGAGGAATTCGTCATCGTGGGGCGCATTGGCCAGGGAGAAGGCGCGACGACCGCCGTCCTTGAGGATGAACTCGATGTACTGTCCGGCGAGGAATTGCAGGCGCTCGTTGGCAGGCAGCTTGAGGGAGAGGGCGATCACATCGGGCGCGAGTTTTTCCAGGCGCTGCACCCGGCAGGGCAGGGTCTTCACCGGGATGTCCCGGTTGACCTTCACTTCCTTGGTTTCCAGCACCAGGTCGGAAAGGGGCTTGGCGCAGCAGAGCAGGGCCTTGCCCGCGGCCCGCTGTTCCGCCGGCAGGGCCCAGTCCTGGGATGCGCCGTGATCCACGCTACCCGCCAGCACGGTGACCTTGCACACGCTGCAAGCGCCGTTGCGGCAACCGTAGGGCAGCGACAGGCCGGCGGCGTCGGCGGCGGCGAGCAGGGTTTCGTCGGCGGGGGCGGTGAAGCTATGGCCGCTGGGCTGGAGGGTGACTTGGTAGCTCATGGGAGGGGTGACAAGGCAAGTTCGGGGATAATTGCGGGATGAGACGGTTGTTGATCATCGGTTGCGGCGACGTGGTGCGCCGGGCGCTGCCTGTGCTGCTGCAACGGTGGCGGGTGTTCGCCCTGGTGCGCCGCCGCGACCCGGCCCTGGCTGCCTTGGGCGTGGTGCAACTGGTCGGCGACCTGGACGACGCCCGCAGCCTGGGCCGCATCGCCGGCATCGCCGACGCCGTGCTGCACAGCGCGCCACCCCCCGCGGAAGGGGAGGCCGACCCGCGCACGGCACGGCTGCTGGCCGCGTTGGCAAAGGGCAAAAGTCTACCACGCAGCCTTGTTTACATCGGCACGACAGGGGTTTACGGCGATTGCGGCGGCGCCCTGATCGACGAAACCCGGCCCGTAGCCCCACGTACTTCCCGCGCCCGCCGCCGCGCCGACGCCGAACGCCGGCTGCGGAATTTCGGCCGCCGCAGCGGCTGCCGCGTGGTGCTGTTGCGGGCGCCGGGCATCTATGCCGCCGACCGCCTGCCCCTGGAGCGCATCCGCAACCGCACGCCGCTGATCCGCGCCGAAGAGGATGCCTACAGCAACCATATCCACGCCGATGATTTGGCCGGCACCTGCATCGCCGCCCTGCATCGGGGTGGCCCGCAGCGGGCGGTGAACGTGGTGGACGATTCCGCCCTGGCCATGGGCGACTGGTTCGACCTGCTGGCCGATGCCTTCGCCCTGCCGCGCAGTCCGCGCCTGGCCAAGGCCGAAGCCCTGGCCGCGCTCTCCCCCGTGCAACTGTCCTTCATGGGAGAATCCCGCCGCATTGGCAACACCCGCCTGAAAAACGAACTGGGTGTGCGTCTGCGCTATCCCACCGTGGCGGTGGGTGTCGCGGCGGCGCTGGAAAACAATCGAGGTGCATCCTGATGCTGTGGGTCAAAGTGTTCCATATCTTTTTTGTGGTGAGCTGGTTCGCCGGGCTGTTCTATCTGCCCCGCATCTTCGTGAACCTCGCCCTGTGCGGCAACGAGCACAGTGCCGTGCGTGAGCGCCTGCTGCAGATGGCCCATAAGCTCTATCGCTTCGTCACTCCCATCGGCGCCCTGGCGGTGGGCTTCGGTTTCTGGCTCTGGTTTGGCTTTGGTTTTTCCGGCGGCTGGCTCCACGCCAAGACCGGCGTCGTGCTGCTCCTGGTGGCCTACCACCTGAGCTGCGGCGTGCTGCTGCGCCGCTTCGCCGCCGGCCGCAATACCCGCAGCCATGTCTGGTTCCGCGTCTTCAATGAAATCCCGGTGCTGGCCCTGCTGACCATTCTGATTCTCGTCGTGGTGAAACCCTTCTGATGGCAACCCTCGTGCGCAAGGCGCCCCCCCGTAACGAACAATTCTTCGCCCCCTGCCCCCGCGGCCTCGAGCCCCTGTTGGCGGAGGACCTGGCCGGCGTCGAGGCCGGCAATATCCAGATCGTCCCCAGCGGCGTGGGTTTCACCGGCAGTTGGGAAACCTGCTACCGGGTGAACCTCGAATCCCGCATCGCCACCCGGGTGCTGTGGCGCCTGGCGGGCGGACCCTATCGCAACGAAACCGATGTGTACCGCCTGGCCTACGACATTCCCTGGCCGCGCCTGTTCGCCGTGGACAACACCATTCGCGTCTACGTCACCGCCCAGCGCTCGCCCCTGAAGAGCCTGGAGTACATCACCCTCAAGGTGAAAGACGCGGTGTGCGACCGTTTCCGCGACGAAACCGGCTCCCGTCCCAGCATCAACACCAAGGAACCGGACATCCGCATCCACTTGTTCCTCAATGAACAACAAGCCACCCTGTATCTGGATACCTCCGGCGAACCCCTCTACCAGCGCGGCCACAAGGTGGCCAAGGTGGAAGCGCCCCTCAAGGAAAACCTGGCGGCGGGCATCCTCCGCCTGTCCGGCTGGAAGCCCGGCATGGCCTTGTTCGATCCCATGTGCGGCAGCGGCACTTTCCTGCTGGAGGCGGCCCAGATGAGCCTGGGCGACGCGCCTGGGTTGTCGCGGGATGCCGGCGGTTTCGGCTTCCAGCGCCTGAAGCATTTCGACGCCGCCCTGTGGAAGCGCCTGCGTTTCGAGGCGGCGGACAACCGCATTTCCGTGGGCAGCCTGCCCATCTGGGGCTCCGACATATCCGCCGATGCGGTGTCCCGCGCCCGGCAGAACCTGGCCCATGCCGGCTATGACGATCTGATCCAACTCGGCCAGGCCGATCTGTTGCAAGTATCGCCCCCCGCGCCGGAAGGCGTCATGGTGACCAACCCGCCCTACGGCGAACGCCTCAGCGACGACGACTACCTGGCCCAGTTCTATCCCAAACTGGGCAGCGTGCTGAAGCAACGTTTCGCCGGCTGGACCTGTTGTTTCCTCACGGCGGACGAACGGCTGCCCAAGGGCCTGGGCCTCAAGCCCAAGCGCAAGACGCCGCTGTTCAACGGTAACCTGGAGTGTCGCTTGTACACCTTCCCCATGGTGGCGGGCACGGCGCGGAACCTGTAACGCCCCCGGCGGGTATACCGCCCAAACTCAACGCAGGTTGTTGGCCACGTACTCCGCGTGGCGCTCGATCTCGTCGGCGCCGGCCAGCTCTTCCGGCAGGGCGTCGCGGATGGAAAACACGCCGATGGGCCGGTTGTTCCTGTCCACCACCGGCATGTGTCGGAAACCATACTCCCGCATGGTGAACAAGGCATAGGAAACCGGCATGTCGCCTCGGGCGCAAATGGGTTTCGGCGTCATGATCTCGCCAACCCGGGTTGTGTCAGGGGTGCGGGACTCGGCGATCACCTTGTTGAGGATGTCCCGCTCGGTGACGATGCCCACCAAACCCGTTGCATCCAATACCAGGGCGCTGCCGCAGCGGGCTTGCGCCATGAGCACGGCGCTGCGCTGAACGGTATCGTCGGGGGATACGGTGAGCAGGGTTTGCTGGGGAAGCGCGGAAGCAAGCGTGCGTTGCGGCATGGCGAATCTCCTGGGCGGCGGGACGGTTGCCATTTTGCGCCCGAATTGGACCAGGTCAACGGGCCGTTCCCCATCTTTCGCGCAATCGAAAAGTCTTTATCTCCGTCAAGGAAATGGCGGCCAAGTTGCGGGAACATTGCCCATGCCGGATGCCCGCATGGCAGGCCCTTGGAGGTATGCTATGAGCAAATTGGGGACATAAAAATACCCCTCTATGTAGAATGGCAATTTCCACTACATACGAAATATCCGCGCAGCAGAAGAGGAGAGCAGCGTGAAAAACCAGGTACAACCCAACAACCATGAGAAGGTCATGCGCGAGGAGGATTTCATTGTCTCCAAGACCGATCTCAAGGGCCGCATCACCTACGGCAACCGGATATTCATCGAATTCTCCGGTTACAGCGAACCCGAGTTGATCGGCACGCAACACAACATCATCCGCCACCCCGACATGCCCCGGGGCGTTTTCAAGTTCCTCTGGGACACCCTCGGTGCCCGCCAGGAATGCTTCGCCTATGTCAAGAACCTGGCGAAGGACGGCAGCTTCTATTGGGTGTTCGCCAATGTGACGCCCGACTACGATGCCGCTGGCCAGGTCACCGGTTATTTCTCCGTGCGCCGCAAGCCGAAAAAGGCCGCCCTGGATGTGATGACCGATGTCTACAAGACGATGCTGGCGGAAGAACGCCGTGCCGGCCCCAAGGACGCCTGCCAGGCCTCCCTCACCTGGCTGACCAATGTGCTGCAACAGAAGGATGTGTCCTATGAAGAATTTATCCTTTCGCTCTAAGACGATCCTCCTGGTCGTCTTTTTCAACCTGGTGATCGCCGGGGTCGGCCTGGCCGCCATGGCTTTCCATGATTGGCCGGCACCGGACTGGATCGTCGGCCTGGTGGTATTGACGGTGACGGTGGGCATCAGTCTCATGTACCTGCGCACCCTGCGCATCACCTATGCCCCGACGGCGGATATCGACCGGGTGGCCAAGGCCATCAGCCTGGGCCACCTGGGCCATCGCATCGTCGGCGTGCCGCCCGAGGCGGAGATGGCCAACCTGTGTTGGGCCATCAACGATATGTTGGATCAACTGGAAACCTGCTTCCGGGAGCAACGCACCGCCCTGGATTACGCGGGGCAGGGCAAGCTGTTCCGCCGTACCCAACCGGGCGGCTTGCACGGGGTGTTCCATGACGCCCTGGACGGCGCCAACCGCTCCCTGGATATCCTCAACAACAACTACAAGCAGGAGTTGAAGAACCGTTTGACCTCCCGCCTGGGCCAGCTCAACTCATCCAACCTGCTGAGCAATATGCGGACGAACCAGGACGACCTGCGCGGCATTTCCTCCGCCACCGACGAACTGGAACGCTTGGCCCAGAAGAATGCCGAGGACGCCGAGCGCAGCCGGGATTCCATGATCCAGGTATCCGCCAGCCTCAACGACATCATCGGCAAGGTGGAAGTCACCAACACCGCCATCGAACAGCTCAATGCCCGCAGCGGCGAAATTACGCAAACCGTGGAGCTGATCAAGACCATCGCCGACCAGACCAACCTGCTCGCCCTCAATGCCGCCATCGAAGCGGCCCGGGCCGGGGAGCACGGCCGCGGCTTTGCCGTGGTGGCCGACGAGGTGCGCAAGCTGGCGGAAAACACCATCAAGGCCTCGGCCGAGATCGGCGGCGTCATGGGCAGTCTCAACCAGGATGCCCAGCAGATGCTGGATGACGCCCGCCAGATGAAGACCCTGGCCGACGCTTCGCGGGACAGCGTTGCCGAGCTGGAGCAACGCTTCACCACCTTTGCCGATTCCGCCCGGGAATCCCTGGTGCGCATCGGCTATGTGCACGACATCAGTTTCACTTCCCTGGCCAAGGTGGACCACGTGGTGTACAAGCAGAACGCCTATCTGGCGGTGAACCGCGGTGCCGGCTCAGACGAAGCCAAGGCCGTGTCGGTGGATGAGCACAACTGCCGTTTCGGCAAATGGTTCGAGTCGGATGCCGGCGCCATCTTCAAGAAATACGGCGCCTACCAGCGCATGGCGACGCCCCATGCCGGGGTACACCGCAACATGCACGAAGCCATGGCCTGCTTGAACCAGGGTTGGGAGAGCCATCTCGACGTGCAGGAAAAAATGTATCGGGCCTTCGAAGCGGCGGAAAGCGCCAGCGACGAAATCATGGCCTTGCTGGATGAGGTGGTGCGGGAGAAGCACGGCGCCGCTGCCGCCGGCTAGGGGCGGTAGGGCGCCGCCTAGCGCAGCGCCTTACCGCGCCATGGCTATCAAGGCCGGCCGCAGAGCAGGTTCGGGTGTTCTTCGCCGTAGGTGGCAACGACTTCCAGGGCCTTGACCACATCCAGGCTGGCCGTTTCCATGCGGGCAACGGCTTCTATGCCCTTCGAGGCATCACCGCTGCGCAGGGCCGTCAGGGCCTCCTTGGCGGCGCGGTGCACCTGGGCGTGGGGAGCATCCATCTCCCGGTAACCCGGCAGGGACGAATAACACTCCTTGCCTTCCCCTTCGTAATACCACTGGCCCAAGCGGCAGCGCGTGTGGTCGGTGAGATCCCCCTCCCCCTTGTCGCTAAGGCCGAAGAAGGCCTTGTACACCTCGAACTTGAAGATCAGGTGGTCCACCTTGGCCACTTCCACGAAGCAGCGCAGGGTCGAGGCGGAGATGGTTTCCTCCATGCGGGAGGAAAGCCCAAGCAGTTTTTCCATGCTCTCCGTGGCGGCATTGCCTTCCTTGCTGAAGTTGCCCGCTTCTTCGGACAGGACAGTCATGCTCTCCGTGGCGGAGCCGGTGTCCTGCTGGATCAGTTTGACCAGCGTGGAGATTTCGCCGGTGGCATTGGTGGTGCGTTCCGCCAACTTGCGCACTTCGTCCGCCACCACGGCAAAACCGCGGCCCTGTTCCCCGGCGCGGGCCGCCTCGATGGCGGCGTTGAGGGCCAGCAGATTGGTCTGGTCGGCGATTTCCTTGATCAGGTTGACGATGTTGACGATCTGGGAGGCCCGGTTGGACAGGCTGGCCACGCTTTCCGCCGCAGCATGGGAGCGCCCGGAGAGCTGGTTGAGGTTGGCGGCGATCAGGCTGAGGGAGCTGCGGCTGCTGCCGGACACCGTGGCCGTGGTGGCCGCGTTTCCCCGCTCCTGCTGCATGTTGCCCGCCAGTTTGGCCAGGCTCTGCTGGCTGAGGGCGAAGGAACTGGAAAACTGGTCCAGATTGCGCACCAGGCTTTCATAGACGACATTGTTCGTGTTGGCCACGTTCAAGGACTGTTGGGCCCCATCCAGCGCCCGCTCCAATTCGGCGATCCGTTCCTGTTGTTCCCGCTCCCGCCTGCCCGCATCCGCCAGGGCCTGCTTGGTTTCCTGCAAGGCCTTTCTCGTTGCCGCACCGAACATGCACTTTCCCTTCTGGTTTGAATGTGTGCCGCAAGGCGCGGCGACCTATGACCGGCAGGCAGACTCCTGCCATGCCCTTTGCCCTCCCGGCGGGAGAACAAAGGGCGCAATAGTACTTTAGTTAGTAAGGAAATAGTAAGGGCGGGAACCGCCCCAGGAGACGCCGGGCGTGAGCCCCTTCACACGATGTCGAGATGGCCGATGCCGGAATTGAGATCCTTGTCCTTGGAGTCCTGGCCGTGGAGTTTGATCATCAGGCGTACTTCGTTCATGGAATCGGCGAAGCGCAGGGCATCCTCGTAACTGATGCGTCCGGCCTCGTGCAGATCGAACAGGGCCTGGTCGAAGGTCTGCATGCCCATTTCCTTGGACTTCTTCATGATCTCCTTGATGCCGTGTACCTCGCCCTTCATGATCAGGTCGGAGATCAGGGGCGAGTTGAGCAGCACTTCCACCGCCGCCGCACGGCCCTTGCCTTCCTTCACCGGGATCAGGCGCTGGGAAATGATGCCCTTCAGGTTGAGGGATAAATCCATCAGCAACTGGGGACGACGCTCCTCGGGGAAGAAATTGATGATCCGGTCCAGGGCCTGGTTGGAGTTGTTGGCGTGCAGGGTGCCCATGGCCAGGTGGCCGGTTTCGGCGAAGGCGATGGCATGTTCCATCACTTCCCGGTCGCGGATTTCGCCGATCAGGATCACGTCCGGCGCCTGGCGCAGGGTGTTCTTCAGGGCCGCTTCCCAGGAGTCGGTATCCACCCCCACCTCGCGCTGGGTGATGACGCAATTGCGGTGGTCGTGCACATACTCCACCGGGTCTTCGATGGTGATGATGTGGCCGTAGCTGTTCTGGTTGCGGTAGCCGATCATGGCCGCCAGGGAAGTGGACTTGCCCGAACCGGTGCCGCCGACGAAGAGCACCAGGCCGCGCTTGGTCATCACTACATCCTTCAGCACCTGGGGCAGCTTGAGGTCGTCGAAGTCGGGAATGGACACATTGATGGTCCGCAGCACCATGCCCGTGCGCCCCTGCTGGACGAAGGCATTGACGCGGAAGCGGCCGATGCCCGCCGGCGAAATGGCGAAGTTGGATTCCTTGGTCGCCTCGAACTCGGCCGCCTGGCGGTCGTTCATGATGGAGCGGGCCAGCTCCAGGGTGTGCTGGGGCGTCAGGGGCTGGGTGGTGGCCGGCGTCATCTTGCCGTCGATCTTGATGGCCGGCGGAAAGCCCGCGGTGATGAACAAGTCCGAGCCCTTCTTCTGCACCATCATGGCCAGAAGTTGGTACATGAATTTCGTTGCTTCGTCGCGTTCCATAGTACTGCTCCAAACTTCAGCCGCGGATGCGGCTCACATCAATGGATTCCCCGCGAGGGGAGCTTGGCCTGCCCTGAGCTCGTCGAAGGGGGAGGGGTGGTTGTCAGTTCGGCGATAAAGACAACTTCCCTGGCTAGCCAGGGAAGTTGTCTTTATTCGCTGCTTTGCTGCGCGCTTCCGACGGCGACACGATGTTACGCCGCACCAGGTCTTGCAGGTTCTGGTCCAGGGTCTGCATGCCGAATTGCTGGCCGGTCTGGATGGCGGAATACATCTGGGCGATCTTGTTCTCGCGGATCAGGTTGCGGATGGCCGGGGTGCCGATCATGATCTCGTGGGCCGCCGCCCGGCCGGAACCGTCCTTAGTCTTGAGCAGGGTTTGCGAGATCACCGCGCGCAGGGATTCGGACAACATGGCCCGCACCATTTCCTTTTCCGCGGCGGGGAACACGTCCACGATCCGGTCCACCGTCTTGGCGGCGCTGGAGGTGTGCAGGGTGCCGAACACCAGGTGGCCCGTTTCCGCGGCGGATAGGGCGAGACGGATGGTTTCCAGGTCGCGCATTTCCCCCACCAGGATCACGTCCGGGTCTTCCCGCAGGGCGGAGCGTAGGGCGTTGGCGAAGGACAAGGTGTGCGGCCCCACTTCCCGCTGGTTGATCAGGCACTTCTTCGATTCGTGCACGAATTCGATGGGGTCTTCCACGGTGAGGATGTGGCCGTGGTCGTTTTCATTGATGTCGTCCACCATGGCCGCCAGGGTGGTGGACTTGCCCGAGCCGGTGGGGCCCGTCACCAGCACGATGCCCCGGGGGGTGCGGGCGATTTCGGCGAAGATCTTGGGGGCGTTCAATTGCTCCAGGGACAGCACCTTGGAAGGAATGGTCCGGAACACCGCGCCGGCCCCCCGGTGCTGGACGAAGGCATTGACCCGGAAGCGGGCCAGGTTGGGCACCGAGAAGGAAAAGTCGATGTCCAGGTTCTCTTCATACACCTTGCGCTGGCCGTCGTTCATGATGTCGTACACCATGGCGTGCACGTCCTTGTGCTCCAGGGGCGGCAGGTTGATGCGTCGCACGTCGCCGTGCACCCGGATCATGGGCGGCAGTCCGGCGGAAAGGTGAAGGTCGGAAGCCTTGTTCTTGACGACGAAGGCGAGCAGTTCGGTGATGTCCATGGAGGGTCCTTGCGGTGTGGTGCGCTGGGATATACTCGTTTGCCAATTTCGCCCTTCGCTGCCGCCGGGCGCTGCGAATGATCGCAGGCCGCTATATGACAACAATCTCCACCAACTTGCAAGCCAATCTCCGCACGGTTCTGGCCCGTATTTCCGCCGCTTGCGGAAGCGCCGGACGTGATCCGGCAGGGGTGCGGCTGCTGGCGGTCTCCAAGACCTGGCCGGCGGAGGCGGTGCGGCAGGTCGCCGCCTGCGGCCAGCAGGCCTTCGGCGAAAACTACGTGCAGGAAGCAGTGGACAAGATCGTCGCCCTGGCCGACGTTCCGGGGTTGGAGTGGCACTTCATCGGCCCCCTGCAAAGCAACAAGACCCGGCCCGTGGCGGAGCACTTCCACTGGGTGCATTCCATCGACCGCCTCAAGATCGCCCAGCGGCTTTCGGAGCAGCGGCCCGATGCCTTGCCGCCGCTCCAGGTCTGCATCCAGGTGAACGTCAGCGGCGAGGAAAGCAAGAGCGGCTGCCCGCCGGAAGAAGCGCAAGCCCTGGCTCTGGCGGTGGCCGCCTTGCCCCGACTCACGCTGCGGGGCCTGATGGCCATCCCCGAACCCACCGAAAACATCCCCCTCCTGCGCAGCCGCTTCGCCCTGCTGCGACAATTGCAGCAAACCCTCAACAGCAAGGGGCTGGCCCTGGATACCCTGTCCATGGGCATGTCCCACGATCTTGAATCGGCCATCGCCGAAGGCGCCACCCTGGTGAGGGTGGGCACCGCGATTTTCGGCGAGCGCACTTACCCGAAGGAAACATCATGAAAATCACCTTCATCGGCGGCGGCAACATGGCCAACGCCCTCATCGGCGGCCTGCGTCGCCAAGGCTATTCCGCCGCGGCCATCCAGGTGGTGGAGCCGGTGGAAGAACTCCGCGCCACCCTTACCGACACCTACGGCGTGCGCTGTACGCCCCAGGTGGACGCCGCCGCCCTCAATTGCGAAGTGCTGGTGCTGGCGGTCAAGCCGCAGGTGATGAGGGACGCCCTCCAACCCATCGCCGGCAAGCTGAAGGACCAGCTCATCATCAGCATCGCCGCCGGCCTGCGCATGGACGTGCTGGCCCGCTGGCTGGGCGGCCACCGGCGCATCGTGCGCACCATGCCCAACACCCCCGCCCTGATCCAGGCCGGCATCACCGGCCTCTGCGCCGACACCAGCGTGGACGCGGAAGGCCGCAACACCGCCGAGAAAATCCTCTCCGCCGTGGGCCGCACCCTGTGGGTGGATGATGAAGCCAAGATGGACGCCGTCACCGCCCTTTCCGGCAGCGGCCCCGGCTACGTCTTCTACTTCATCGAGGCCATGGAGCGGTCCGCCATGGAACTGGGCTTTGACGCCGCCACCGCCCGCCTGTTCGCCGTGGAAACTTTCCTCGGCTCCGCCAAGCTGGCGGAATCCAGCAGCGAATCCATTTCCACCCTGCGCCACCGGGTCACTTCCAAGGGCGGCACCACGGCGGCGGCGCTGGAATCCTTCATGGCCGACGGCATCGCCGAAGCCATCCACCGCGGCGTGCTGGCGGCGGAAGCTCGCGGCCGCGAGCTGTGCGACTTGCTGGGAGCGGAATGACATGTTCCTCGAGATCCTGCTCTTCCTTCTCGACACCGTCTTCAGTTTCTTCGCCTTCGCCCTGTTGGCCCGTTTCGCCATGCAATGGGCGCGGGCCCCGTTCCGCAACCCCATCGGCCAGTTCATCATCGCCGTCACCGATTGGATGGTGCGCCCCGCACGGCGGGTGATCCCCTCCGCCTGGGGCCACGACCTGCCCAGCCTGGTGCTGGCCTGGCTGATTCAGGGCATGTACCTGGGCATCGCCTACGGCCTCACCCTGGGCATCAACGCTACCCTGCACGCCAGCGGC
This sequence comes from Rhodocyclaceae bacterium, assembly GCA_003963315.1. Classification (GTDB taxonomy): domain Bacteria; phylum Pseudomonadota; class Gammaproteobacteria; order Burkholderiales; family Rhodocyclaceae; genus AWTP1-18. The sequence continues at coordinate 55,399 of RXJP01000039.1, forward strand.
GTGGTGGCCCTGCTGGCCGTGGTGGAAGTGCTCAAGCTGGCCTGCCGCCTGGCCTTCGGCGTGCTCATCGTCAGCATCATCTTTTCCTGGGTCAATCCCTACGCGCCCCTGGCCCCGCTGTTCAACACCCTGGCCGAACCCCTGCTGCGTCCCTTCCGCAAGCTGATCCCCCCCATCGGCGGCGTGGACCTGTCGCCCATGGCGCCCCTGCTCCTTATCCAGGTGCTGCAAATGCTGCTGGCCGCCCTGCGCGGCGCGCTGCTGCCAGGGTTGTTGCCCGGGTTTTAGGAACGTGTCGATTAAGTCCCTACCGTTCGGGCTGAGCTTGTCGAAGCCTGTCCTGAGCTTCGTCGAAGGGCCCTTGCGCCACAAGGCGTGCACTTCGACAGGCCCAGTGCGAACGGACTTGTTCTGTATGTCCCCAATTAACAAGCAGTGACGCCCTGGATCAAACCCCAGGGCGACGGCGTCGTGCTCACCCTGCACATCCAGCCCGGCGCAAAAAAAACCGAAGTGGCCGGCATCCACGGCGAAGCGTTGAAAATCCGCCTTGCCGCGCCGCCGGTGGACGGCAAAGCCAACGCCGCCCTGCTGGCTTTCGTCGCCGACACCCTGCAAGTGGCCAAGGCCCGGGTCAGCCTGGTGTCCGGCCAGACCTCCCGCGCCAAGCGGGTCGCCGTCGCCGGCGTGGCGGCGGATGTGGCGCAGGCGCTGTTGCTGCGAACCTAAGGCGGGTGATGTTGTCACAATGATTGAAAATGCCGTCATTCCCGCGAAAGCGGGAATCCAGGTTTCCCGGCTACCGCATAGATTCCCGCTTTCGCGGGAATGACGGCAGCGCGAGATGCGCTGCCCATCGACACGGCCCGCCTAAACCAAGGCGCCATCCTCAGGAGGATGTCCATGCAACCCAGCGACTTTCCGCCCCTCCTCAACATCGCCTGCACCCATTGCGGCAGCCGGGCGGCGACACGGCTGTTCATCCCCCATGAGGAAGGCCACGCCTGCGAACAATGCCTGCTGGACCGCCACCTGGCGGAGAGCGGCGCCGTAGTGGTGATCGATAGCCTCTACGGCCAGTTCGTCGAAGCGCTGACCGAGGCCCTGGACGCCCGGGAGAAGGAAACCGGCCTCCATTCCCGCCGCACCGCCTGCCTTACCCTGGTGCTGGCCCGCCGCTTCACCGAAGACGCGGAGACCCTGCACCAGGTGTACTGGGGTTCCCAACTCCACGATGTGGGCAAGGTCGGCATTCCCGACCACATCCTGCTCAAGCAGGGCGGCCTGGACACGGCGGAGTGGGACATCATGCGCACCCACGTGGACCTGGGCTACCACATCGTCGGCAAGCTGCCCGCCATGGGCGATGCCGCCGAACTGGTGCGTTGTCATGAAGAACGCTTCGACGGCAGCGGCTACCCGCGCAAGCTGAAGGGCGAAGACATCCCCCTCGGCGCCCGCCTGTTCGCCGTCATCGATACCCTGGACGCCATGACCTCGGATCGTTCCTACCGCAAGGCCCTGCCCTTCGACACCGCCAAGGCCGAGATTGTCCGCATGGCCGGCAGCCAGTTCGACCCCATGGCGGTGGATGCTTTCCTCGCGGAGGAAGCCGCCCTGCGTACCATGGTGGCCCTCAAATGCAACGCAGTGAACCTGCCGTGAACGGCATGGCCCCCATCCTGAAACACCGCACCCTGCGCATCGCCGATGGCGATAGCGGCGCGGTGGCGGCAGCCTGTCGCGGCATCGCCGCGTTGCCGGGCGTGGCCGTGGTCAATGTCGACGGGTGCAAGTTGCGGGTGGCCTACGACCTGCTGCAAGTGGGCCTGGCCCAGGTCGAACTCGCCGCCGAGGACGCGGGCGTGGTGTTCAGAAACGGCCTCCACGGCCTGCGCCGCGACCTGTGGAAATTTACCGAGCAGAACGAACGGGACAACGCCGCCCACGCCGGCACAAGACCCTGTTGCAGCCGCCCGCCAACGCGGCTGAAGTAGAACCTGCTCCGCAAACACTGAAAAATTCCGTTCGCGTTGAGCCTGTCGAAACGCTTGTTCGGCGTTTCCTTAGGTCTTGGGGCCGTTCAGCACCCGCTCGATGCGCCGGTCCGGCACCAGCCAGGCCAGGGCCACCAGCACGTAGATGCCCAGGGAGAGCCATGACGACACAAAGGCCAGCGGGATGGCGGCGGCGTAAAGGATGGGCGACGCCTTCCCCTTCCAGTCCCGGCCCACGGCCCGCTTGAGCAGGGAGTCCACCCCCTGGGAGCGGATGATGAGCTGTTGCAACACAAAGTAGGCAATGGCGGCCATCAACAGCACCGCGCCGTACACCGCGGCCGGCATCGCCGAAAAATGGTTCTCCCCCATCCAGCCCGTGGCGAAGGGAAACATCGACAGCCAGAACAGCAAATGCAGGTTGGCCCACAACATCGGCCCCGTCACCCGGTGCACCGTGTGCAGCATGTGGTGGTGGTTGTTCCAGTAGATACCCACGTAGATGAAGCTCAGCACATAGCTCAGGAACACCGGCAGCAGCGGCGCCAGGGTGTCGATGCCATCGCCGTGGGGCACCTTGAGTTCCAACACCATGATGGTGATGATGATGGCGATCACGCCGTCACTGAAGGCTTCGAGTCGGTTTTTTTCCATATGGGGTTTCTGGAGAGGGATGATTGTGGTTGATTAGATCACTCGGCCCCCTTTGGTTCAACGTTTGAATTCACCGGACTGCGCGGCTTTTCGCGCAGGTCTGCTCGAACGAAAGGTTCGGCGTCAGTCGTCTCTGTCTGCTTGCCATTTGTGGTAGCCGCAGAGGCCCCCGCCATGTTGATCTTCTGGCCCAAGTGCTGCACCACATACGCCGCACTTCTCATAGCTGAGCGAAGCTTGGCACAGTAGACAGAAACCTGACTCGACATGAAACGACTCTTCACCGCACTCGTGGCAATAATCCAGTGGTGGATCGCCACCATCAGTCATTGCTATGTATGCATCGGCTGCGAAAGCCTCAGCGATTGCGTCTCCAATCGTATCTTCAAAGTTGGAAGTCTTTCCACAAGACGTGCATAGAAACTCAAGTGTCGTGAGGTCGGAAGTCTCGGGGTTGGTCGGCTTCACAAGTGGAGAGCGACAGTGAATGCAACAGACTTCTGCAACGACCGCATCGTAGATTGGGTGTGGCCAATCAATTCTTGAGAGCTCAGCACGGCAGTCTTGAAGTTGCTTCTCATACACCGAAGCAACGTTCAGAAGCGTTTGCCAGGTCTTTTCCCCAAGCAGATCAAGCGGCTCATGACCAAGTGCGGTGGCAATGAAGGCTTGGAGAACCACAAGAGCATCGGCCAAAACGCTCTGAACGGTGGCAGCCGATGCTGTTGTGTAGTAGTGCTCAAGGTCGTTGCGCAATCGAACAAGCGCATCGAACCGATCCCATTCAACCGAGACATGCAAAGATTCAAAACGATCCTTGATGTGCTGCACATCGACGGTCTTGCGGCCGGCACCAACGAACGTAATGGACCCATCCGGGCGAAGCGACGGACGCAACCGCTCCTTCAAGAGAACTTCGTCTGAGTCAGGCGGCGAAAGTCGTCGAAGTTTCTCCTTGAACAAAAGAAGTACGCCAGCCGTAATGTTCCGCACTGCGGATAGACCTCGATTTGGGTCGGAGGCTTCGTAATCCTCTACCCCGGCCTGAATTGCAGATACTGCGTTTGCGAGAAGCGGATTCATGACGCCGAACGCAGGGTTAGCTCTCACTTGGCACGACGAGACCATAGGCCAGAAAAGGCACTTGCCGGTAAGTGAGACCGTTGCTGTTGAGCCACCAAAGTTTTGCGCAGCAGTTCAGAAAATCGTTTGCGGTCTTTTTGTGTGACCTTCTTGTGCCGCATCAGCTTCATCATTTCGTTTGCGACAGCGGGGTTGTGGACCACCGAATCCGCCACAATTTCCTCAGCTATAGCTGCGCGAACTTCTTTGGTGAGCCCATCCATACCATTACGATATTCACGTGCCGAGCCAATTAACTCTCCAAGCTCGTTATCGGAGAGTTCGAGCATTGGACTGTAGTCTCTCGCCGGAAGTCTTCCTGCGGCAACATCCTCGCGGACGCGGTTAGCGACTGACTTAACCAGATCGTAGGCGGCGTTTCCTACGACACCGCTTAAAGCAGCAAGCATTACCCACGCAAAGGCTTCGCCGTCAAATAGTAATGAGGGCTTCGGCGGATTGTTGCTCTCAGCATAGGCGTCTTCATAATAGCGACGATATTGGACCCCGTAGTAATACACCTCGGCGGCATATTCATAGAGACGCAGAATGGCCTTGGGATCTAGCTCAGTTCCGCATTCGCTACAACGTGCACCTTGCTCCTCAGGAAAATCAATTACCTCCCCACATGAAAGGCAGAGGGCGCGCGACGGCTCGGGAAAGTGCGACATGGTTGTGAGAGCTAACGTTCAAGGTCAGGGGCCTGGCGCGGCTTTATGCGCCAGGTCCCCTCCCCTGCACCGCAGGGTTAGCCATCCGATTATCGAAGCACATATCGGCCAGGGCCCACGGAATGAAGAAATGAATGTTTCGACCACTTCCCTGTCTCGGTGTTGTCGCAATAGTCGGCCGGAAGAACCGATCCTTCATTAATGCCACGTTCCTTCGCTAACCGAAGAATGTCCTTTCGTCTAATTATCTTGTCCCCTGCGGCTAGCTCCTGGCATATCAGCCGAATACGCTCTGGGACGGATAGCTCACTTAACGGGTTGCGATTGGGCGGCGGGGCATTCGACGGCGCTTGCTTTCGTATCCGCGGCTGCGGTGCAGGCTTCGTTGTTTCTGCGGGCGTAAGAATTTCGTCAATGAACCGGTGAATCTTTAGACGTTCATCGTCGATGTCAGCCTCTCCATAGCGGTAGCCTTTCAGATCATTGAGTAGTCTGACCGAGCGGCGCAACTTGTGAAGAAGTAGCTTCTCGTCTTCGCGTCTGTCATGGGTTTCCTTGAACTTCACAAGGATTCGGGCGCCGCGCTTTCGCAAGTACTTGACGGCTTCTCCGACCTTGAAGTCGGTCGATGCCGAGAAGTTCGCCGACATATAGTCGCCAAAGCGCCCAACATGGCGTGAGCTTTCACCAACGTAGAACGGAACTGGTTCAGTTGCGTTGTCGGTGAGATAGTGAAAGACATAGACGATGTCCCGGTGCTGCGGGAATTCCATTTCCTGAAAGGCAGAGAGGTCGATCGTCATGGCAATAGGATGGCTAACGTTTGAATTCACCGGACTGGCGCGGCTTGCCGCGACAGGTCCGGTGGAATGATTGGTTGGGCATCTTCCCACCACAGGCACTCACGCAGTACTTTGTCATTCATGAGCAGTTGCTCGTTGAAGTAGCCGCGCATGAAGAAGGTCAGGCCAGGACAAATCGGTGGTGGAAACTTAATAACGGTTTGAATTGTTGACGCGTAGTCCTCGCAAGCCTTGAGCGTCTCATTCACGAGGTATGCAATCGCGGGACGAAGTGAGCAAAGATCGTTTGGAAGGCGATGCTCTTCGTTCCAGATGTTAAAGAGCGAAAACGGTTTGGTTGAGGCTTGCACAGCAAACCCTCTTTCTGTAACGAATACCAATTCCGGCGAATTTCCTCCATGAACGAATTTATCCCGGAACGTGCGCAGGATCTGGAAGAACGCTCCACTCCTTACATAGAAGGCTGCGAGTTCTTTCGGAACGAGGAAGCGAGCGACCAATTCCTCCTCGGTTCTCAGACGGTTGGCTTCTAGGGCAACGGCGGCGAATGTCTCGGGTAGTTGCCGCTTACGCTTGGTCTCGTCAAGAAGCCTGATGTTCTGCCACTGTGCCGCTACGACCTCTTGTAGGAGGTCAAATATGCTCTTGCAAACCGTGAACAGATACTCAAGCTCTGTAATTACTAGCCGAGAAACCCCCGATCGATCTTTTTTGGAGTATTCGAAGAGTAAGTCGAACTTCTTCAGGCACCCGCTTAAGTTGAAGAAGTCTTCCATTAACCCTTGCATCGGTCGCGAGACACCTTGAGAGTTCCCAATTTGAGCGATGAAGTCCAGGAAATGCAGGTATCCATCTTTTTCGGATTCTGGCTGGGCAGCAAAGTAGAACCCTTCAGCGGGCCAGCCCTTCATGCGAATCAGTCCGGCGTCGGTCGGGACCCAAAGATGCCATTCACCATCGACGAAGAAAGTCAATGAAGCCAGCCCTCGTCCTCCGAGGTTGGTGTGATCGATCTGCGGAATCTTTGCGAGTTCGGAAAGCTGGATCTGTGGCATGGCTTATCTAGGATGCCCAACGTTAAATGTGGGGCCTAAAAATGACGGAATATTTTCCGTCATGATGGAAAATCCCCATCAATAGGACGCCTAAAACGGGAAACGCAGACGTGAAATGTAATGAATTCATGACCATGGCGAAATTTAGTACGTCCTAAAAATGGGCAAATGCGTCAGGTGCCGCAAGGGATGTCCCGGGCATTTAACGATGCCTTGTGCATGAATGCAAGGGCGATGATCCATTCGCCATGTCTGGCGGATGGGTCGTGAGATCAGGAGTGGGTGGCGCGTGGGCCGCGCCGAGCCGCCGGGTCAGTGGCCGGGTGCGGCCCGCTTGTTTTCCTGGGCGCGCACCGCCAGCCCCAGCACCACACCGCCCAGGGCGGCGAGGCCGGTGATCCAGGCGGCGGATTGCCAGTGGCCGCTGCTGGCCACCAGGGCGGCGATGGCGGGTGGGCCGAAGAACTGGCCCAGTTGCGCGCCCTGCATGTAGAGGCCTTGCAGCGTGCCGATCTGGCGCGGCGATTTGGCCAGGGCGGCGGAGGATGAAAGCACCGAGGCGGGGATCAGGCCGCCGGTGAAGGAAAGCAGCAGGCACAGGCCGTAGCGCACCAGGTCGGGCAGGCCGTCGATGAAGATGCCCAGGCTGGAAAGGCCGGTGATGGCGCTGGCCGTCGCCACCAGGTTGCCGCGGCGGAAGTTGCGTTGGAGCAGGGCGCCGCCCAGGAGGTTGCCGGGCACATTCACCAGCACCATCAGGCAGGAAAGCAGGGCGATGGTGAGGGGGGAGAAATCCCGCTGTTCCTTGAGGAAGGTGGGCAGCCAGATGATGAGGGCGAAGTGCTGCACGGTCCAGGTGCCGAAGATGAAGGCCAGCAGCCAGGGCATGGGCTGGGCCAGGGCGTCCTTCGCCGTGGCCAGGAAAGGCGCGGCGCTGCCGCCGTGGGTGTGGCGGCCGTAGGCTTTGCGGTGGAGGCTGATGCCCACGGCGGCCAGCAGCAACATGACGATGGAAAACAGCCACAGCCCGCGCCAGCCTGCCAGGGGCAGCAGCACCGGGGCGGCCAGGGTCGCCAGGCCCACGCCGGCGGGGGTGTAGGTGGCCCAGATGCCGAGGGCGAAGCGTCGGTCCGAAGCATGGGCGGCGGCGCTGAGCAGGGCCGGGGCCGATACGGCGGCGGCGATGAAACCGGCCCCTTCAAAGAAGCGCGAGGCCAGCAGGAACAGCGGCGTGGCGCTCATCATGCCGGCGAGGCCGCCAAGCACGCTGACCGTCAGGCCCAGGTAGCACATGCGCAGGGCGCCCACCCGGTCGCCGAGCATACCGACACCAGGGCGCTGACCACGGCCAGGGTGTTGAACATGGACGATACCCAGCTTGCATCCACCAGGGAGAGGCCGAACTCCTGGCGCAGTTGCCCCAGGGAGATGGGCACCTTGCCCACGTTCATGGCCACGGCCACACCGCACAGGGCGGCGGCGAGGACGGCGAACCAGTCGGTGGCCGGTGCGGCGGTAGGAGCGGTGTTTTGCTGGGAGGTACCCATGGCGTGTGTCCGGAAAGTTCTGATTATTGAAAGGGGTAAAAGTGACCCATGAAAAACGATTCAAGAAAACGACGTCATCCCCGCGCAGGCGGGGATCCAGTGTCTTTGCCCTAGCGTCGCTGGATCCCCGCCTGCGCGGGGATGACGATAGAGGGAAGGTTCGTCACCCGTTATTAATATTCCGATGTTCCTTGGCATGCCGCGCTGTCGTTGAGCAGCGCCTCCGCCGCGGCGATGAGGGTGTCGATTTCTTCCCGGCTGGCTTCGGCGGGCACCGGGAAGGGGAGGAACTCCAGGTCGATGCGGCTGAAGGGCAGGGGAATCAGGAAGCGGTCCCAGTGGGTGCCGCGAATGGCCGTGGCGCTATGGACGCGGCACAGCCACAGGGGCACCTGGGCGCGGTAGGCGGCCACCACGGCGCCGGCCTTGAGGGCGCGCGCCGGACCGCGGGGACCGTCGGGCGTGATGAGGACGCGGCCCCGGGCGGCGGCATCGAGCAGATCATGCCAGGCTTCCTTGCTGCCCTTGGAGGACGAACCACGAATGACGCGAAAGCCCCAGCGTTGCAACAGTTGCGTCAGCAACCCGCCGTCGCGGCTCTGGCTCACCAGAGCGACGCAGCCTTGGCCGGCGAAGCACTTCCACACCGGCAGCATGTCGCCGTGCCAGAAGGCGACCACCGCTTTGTCGGGCGGCAGCGGGCCGCTGGTGCGCAGGCGCCAGGTAGCGCCGAGGAGATAGAACAGCAGCGGGCCGATCTTGGCCAACTGGCGGCGCAGGGCTTTCAGCATGGGAGGAGGTGATCGGGAAGCTGTCTTGGGCGGTACAGATGGGCGAACACCGCAACCCCTCCCGTCCTCCCCTTGTCAGGGGAGGGGCCTGCTGCGCAAGATGTCGCCCCTCGAACCCCCCCCTGACAAGGGGGGCCGGGGGGGTTACGGTTCACAGCAAGTCTATTGCCGGAATTTGTGAGACGAGTTTTAAGGAAACTCCGGACTCGTCCCTCGCGGTCCAGGCTGAGTCTTTCGGCAAGCTCAGCGCGAACGGAATGGGTCGGGATTTGCCCACGGTGGGTGGGCCGGCTTGTTAAAACCGGAACCCCCCCGGCCCCCCTTGTCAGGGGGGGGTGTGGGGGTGCCGGCTTGAGCGTTCTAGCCAACGTAATCCCCGATCAGCTTCAGCAATTCTTCTTCGTCATAGGGCTTGCCGAGGAAGTGTTCCACGCCGATGCCGGCGGCGACGTTGCGGTGCTTGTCCGCCGTGCGCGAGGTGATCATGATCACCGGCAGGTCGCGCAGGCGTGGGTCGCTGCGCAGGCTGCGCACCAGCTCGAAGCCGTCCATGCGCGGCATCTCGATGTCCGCCAGCACCACCGCCGGTAGTTCTTCGTTCAATTGTTCCAGGGCGTCCACGCCATCCTTGGCGGTGAGCACCCGGTAGCCGGCCCGCTCCAGCAAACGGCCGGTCACCTTGCGCACGGTGAGGGAGTCGTCCACCACCAGCACCGTGGCGGGCTGGGGGATCGGCGCCGGCGGCGCCTGCACCGGGGCCATGGGCGCCAGGCCGCCGCTGCGGCTGTGGTGCAGGCGGTGGTAGCGTTCCGCCAGGGCCACCGGGTTCACGATCAGGGCGATCTCGCCGTCCCCCAACACCGTGGCGCCGGCGATGCCGGGCAGCTTTTCCAGTTGCGGGCCGATGGCTTTCATCACCACTTCCTGCTTGCCCACCACGGCGTCCACTTCCAGGGCGATCTGTTGCGGGCCGCCCCGCAACAACACGCGCCAGTGGCGGCGCTGCGGGCGCGGCACGGCGTCTTCGCGGCCGAGGAGGCGCGGCAGGTAATGCCAGGGGTAGTGGCGGCCCTGGTGTTGCAGGCTGCCTTCCCGGCGCAGGGCTTCCATGTCGTCGGCATTCATTTCGTCGGCCTGCTCCACCATGCCGGCGGGGATGCCCAGGCAGCGGGCGTTGCCTTCTTCGTCATTGCCCACCTTCACCAGCAATGCCTGGCCGATGGCCAGGGTGACGGGCAGGGTGAGCTGGAAGCGACAGCCCTGGTGCGCTTCGCTATGCACCTCGATGCGGCCGCCCAGGGCCACCACTTCGTTGCGCACCACGTCCAGGCCCACGCCGCGCCCGGCCAGGCTGGAGAGGGACGAGGCGGTGGAGAACCCCGGTTGGAAGATGAGCTGGATCAGGGATTGTTCGTCGAGGGCAGCCTCGGCGGTGATGAGGCCGCTGCCCCGGCCCTTCTGGCGGATGCGGGCCAGATCGAGGCCGGCGCCGTCATCCGCCAGTTCGATGCCCACCTCCCCGCCGTGCTGGCTGAGGCTGAGCGTGATGGTGCCGGCATCGGCCTTGCCCAGCCGGCGGCGTTCCGCCAGGGCTTCGACGCCGTGCACCAGGGCGTTGCGCAGCAGGTGCTCCAGGGGCGCGATGAGGCGTTCCAGCACCGAGCGGTCCATTTCCGTCTGCTCGCCCTCGAGCTTGAGCACGGCCTGCTTGCCCAGTTCCTTGGCGGTCTGGCGCAGCACCCGTTGCAGGCGTTCGGCGATGGCGGCGAAGGGCACCATGCGCACCCGCAACAGGCCCAGGGACAGGTCGCGGTTGAGGCGGGCCTGGGCCACCAGGGTGGTTTCCGTGTGCTCCAAACCCCGCAGCAGGGCGTGGTGCACGGTGGAGACGTCTTCCACGCTCTCGGCCATCATCCGCGTCAGTTCCTGGAAGGCGGTGAAGCGGTCCATCTCCAGCGGGTCGAAGCCGGCGTGCTGGTCGTTGGCTTGGGCCAGGCGCGAACCCATCTGGCTTTCCGCCTGGATCTCGATTTCCCGCAACTGGTGGCGAAGGCGGCCCACGTTTTCGGTGAGGTCGCCCAGGGCCGATTTGAAATTGCGCAACTCGGCTTCGATGCGGCTGCGGGAGATGGCGATTTCGCCGGCCTCGTTGATGAGCTGGTCCACCCGGTCGGAGCGCACCCGCAACTGGGTGCCCTGGCCGGCCTCCGCCATCTCGGCAGGCGGTGTGGCGGAAGCGGCAGCGATGTCCGCGCCTTCGGCGCTTTGGGGCGTGGCGGCAGTCGTTGTAGCGGCGGGCCGGGCCGGACGCAGGGCGTCGATTTCGGCCATCACTTTGTCGCAGGCGTCTTCCAGCTCGGCGATGAACACGGCGGTGGGATGGCGGCAATCGGCGATGCGCGTTTCCAGGCCGTGCACCCGGTCGCCGATGGCGAAAGCGCCCACCATGCGGGCGCCGCCCTTGAGGGTGTGCAACAGGCGGCGCAACTGCCGTGGGGCGGCGTCGTCTTCCGGATCGGCGCGCCAGAAGCGGAGCTGCTCGGCGATGGCGGCGGCGGCTTCCTCGCTTTCCTCCAAAAACAGCGGCAGCAACTGGGTGTCGATGGTGACGCCGGGGGCAGATACCGCAGGCACCTTGGGCACCGGTTCCGCCGCCGGGGCGGTGATCTGCGCTGGGGCTGTACTGTCCGCCGGGGGCAGTGTTTCAAAAGCCTGCGCCAGGGGCCGCCACTGGGGGGCGGGCGCGTTGGCGTTCAATTGGTCGACCCAATGCCGCAGCAGGTCGCGGGCTTGTTCCAGCAGCGTCTGCAAGGGCCCGCTGATCGGCTGCCCGGCGGCGCGCCAGGCGTTCAGTCTTTGCTCCACCGCCCAGGCGCAGGTGCCGAAGTCGTCGAGGGACACCATGCGAGCGGAGCCCTTGAGGGTGTGGAAGCTGCGTCGCACGTCGGCCAGGAGGGTGCTGTCACCGGGCTGGCCGCGCAAGGCCGGCAGGGCGGCGTCCAGGCTGGCGAGCACTTCCCGCGCTTCGTCGAGGAAGATGGCCAGCAGTTCCTGGTCGATGGCACTTTGCTTGCCGAGTTCGTTCGCACCGAGCTTGTCGAAGTGCGGGTTCCCTTGCGTAGCAAGGGGGGCTGCGACAGGCCCAGCCTGAACGGAGAAGGGCGGGAGATTTTCCAGCAGGTTCCGGTGTTCCTGCCCTCGGGACAGGTGGTCATTGAACAGGTTGAGGGCCGCCAGCCGCTCCGCCACGGCTTCCGCCAGGGCCTGGCGCCGGGAAGCGTCCTGGACGCAGCCGAGACCGAGGCAGCCGGCCAGGATATCGTCGGCGATGCGGGATGCCGCTGCCTGGTCCAGCACGGTGAAGGCGCCTGCCACTTGTTTCAGCAGCAGGTGCGCCGGTTCCATCAGTTCCCGGTGTTCGGGGTTGCGGTAACCGGCGTCGAGGATTTGTTCCACCTGTTCCAGGTTGATGCCGATTTCCTTGCATACCTGCGCCATCAGGCGCTTGTCCTGGGCGCGGCGGGCCACGGCTTCCAGTTGCGGCCGTTCTTCGCCGGCCGGCACCTCGCCCCGCAACAGGGCGGCAAGGCGGGCGCTGATGAGGTCCACCTGCCGGGCGAAGGCGATGTCCTGCACGGCGCCGGGGCGGCCCAGGTCGTCCACCGCGCCTTCCAGCAGCAGCAAGGCCGCCACCATTTCTTCGGCCAGAGCCTCGTGGTAGGCGAGGGGATTCTTGCGCAGCAGGTTGGCGCCGTTGCCGATGGCGGCGGCAAGGCGGGTGACATCCATGCGTTCCAGACCGTCCGCCAGTTCGACGATGCGCTGGCTGGCTTCGTGGAAGGGCGGCAGGGCGGCGGCGGTGCCGCTGCAAAAGCGGTCCCAATCCTCCTGGGCGGCGGCGATGTGGTTCGTCAGTTGTTGCAGGCGCTGGATTCTTTCCTGCTCGCGGCTGGCGTCGGTGGCTTCCCGCGGGATCAGGTCGGCTAGGCGGTAGGCGGCGCGGACGATGCGCACCTGTTCGCTATCCCGGGCCGCCACCGCCACTTGGTACAGCACGTCGCGCAGCAGGGTGACGTCTTCTTCCGCGCCGCCCTGGGCCAGGGTGTCGATCTGTGCGCTGAGGCGCTGGAACAGGCCGCCCAGCAGGTTCTGCAATTCCGGGTCGGTGATGATCTCGGCCAGGGAATCGAAGAAGGCCAGGGCCACCCACCACAGGGCGCGTTCATTGGGGTTGCTGCGGGTCTGCTCGACGATGGCGATGGAGTTGCGCATGTCCCGCAGGCCGCTGCTGTCCACCGTGCCGTTGTGCTTGAGCCACTTCTGCCGGCCCCGCTCGAAACCCAGGCGGGCCGCCTTGAGCCGCGCCGTGAGGGCGTCCGCGGCCAGGGGTTCGGGTTCCATGTCGCGCCGGGGCGGGCGCTGGGAAAGATCGGGGAAGAACAGCTCGGCCTGGGGCGGCGCCTTGCGTCCCGCGGCCAGCACTAGCTCCCGATACACCGGATAGAGGGCCAGGGGCTGGTCGGCGGCGCCGGCCATGAGGCCGTCCAGGTAGCTGCGCAGGGTGGCGAGGCCGGTGAGGGCGGTGTCGCGCAACTCGTCGTTCCAGGCCACGCGGTTGTCCGCCACGGCTTCCAGCAATTGCTCCACCGCCGTGGTGAATACGGTGACGCCCTCCAGGCCGACGATGGCCAGGGCGCCCTGGCATTGGTGCAGGCAGCCCCGCGCTTCCTGAATGCTTTTGGCATCGGGGTTGGCGGTGAGGAATTCACCGGCCCGGGTCAGGGCCAGATCGATCTCCCCCTTGACCCAGGAGAGGGGGCCGGTGTCGATGTCAGCAGCGGCCATGATTGACTATGACGGATTGCGTGAAAGTGGCCTCCCCCCTGACAAGGGGGGCCGGGGGGGTTACGGTTTTCGATCCGTGCCAACCCCTCCCTGTCCCTCCCCTTGTCAAGGGAGGGAACCTGCTGCTGCCCACCAGCCTGAGTCGCATCAAACCTTGAACCCCGCCACGGAGCCTTTCAGTTCCCCGGCCAGGTCGGTGAGGTCGCCGATGGAGTTGGCGGTTTGCTGGGTGCCGGCGGTGGTCTGCTCGGTGATGCGCAGGATTTCCTTCATGGACTCGGCCACGTTGCGCGCCACTTCCGATTGGCGCTGGGTGTCGCCGGAGACGCCTTCGATCAGGCGCGCCAGGTCTTTGGCTACGCCGGAGATTTCGGCCAGGGCTTGTCCGGTGGCGTCGGAGAGGCGGGCGCCTTCCACCACGTTCTGGGTGGTGCGTTCCATGGCGGCGACGGCTTCGTGGGTGTCGGCCTGGATGGTGCGCACCAGGGCGGCGATCTGCTTGGTGGCTTCGGCGGAGCGTTCCGCCAGGCGCTGCACTTCTTCCGCCACCACGCTGAAGCCCCGTCCCGCTTCGCCGGCGGAAGCGGCCTGGATGGCGGCGTTGAGGGCCAGCACATTGGTCTGCTCGGTGATGTCGGAAATCAGCTCGACGATCTCGCCGATCTCCTGGGAGGATTCCCCCAGGCGCTTGATGCGCTTGGAGGTTTCCTGGATCTGCTGGCGCATGTCGTTCATGCCGGCGATGGCGTTGTGCACCGCCGCCGCGCCGCGCTCCGCCACATCCTGGGACTGGTGGGCGATGCCCGCGGATTCCCGCGCTTTTTCCGACATCTGGTTCATGGAGCCGGCCATGGACAGCACCAGGCCGCTGGCATAACGGATCTGGTCGGTCTGGGTGTCGGAGGCGGCCAGCAGTTCTTCCGTGGTGTCGGCGGCCAGGCGGGTGGCCAGGGTGACGCGGCTGGCGGCATCGTTGATGCGCTGGACCAACACCGACAACTGGTCGATGGTGTAGTTGAGGGACTCGGCGATGGAGGCGGTGACGTCGCCGGTGACCGTGGCGCGTACGGTGAGGTCGCCATCGGCCAGGTTGGCCATTTCGCCGATCAGGCGGGCGATGGCGTACTGGGTGGCGGCGTTGGCGGCTTCGGCCTCGCGCCGGTGGCGCTCGGCTTCCTCGCGGCGGGCGACGGCGTCGTCGCTGATGACTTTGACCATCAGCACCAGCATCAGCAGCGCGGCGGAGCCGAAGGTGGCCACCACGCCCAGGTGCCCGCCGCGACCGCTGAGGCTTTCTTCCAGGCGGCTGCCCAGGGTGTCGGCGGCATCGCGCAGCCGGCTGCTGTTCTTGATGGCGGCGCCGGCGGCCTGCTTGGCCTGGAGCAGGGGCTTGATGTCGGCGGTGATGGGTTGCAGGCCGTTCTGCCAGCCTTTGAGCAGGGTTTGCAGTTCGCCGTCCTTGAGCTTGGCGCTGGCCTCCACGGCGGCGTTGATGTCCTTGCCCAATTGGGCGGCGGGGGCCTCGTCCACGGCGGTGAGGGTGAGGAACAGGGTGGCGTTGCGGCCGATGCGTTCCACCAGCAGGGGCAGGCTGCCGCCGGCCTGGCCGCCCAGATCGGCGGCGCGGGGGGATTGTTCGGTGATGTCGCTCACCAGCTTGCCCAAGGCGGTGAGGGATTTTTCCTGGGCCAGCAGCAGTTGCAGGTTGCGGTCCATCTGGTCCCATTGGGCGCGCAGGTCTTCCAGGGGTGTGTACAGGGCCGGCGAGAGGGGCGGCAGGGTGGCGGCCTTGAGCGGGCCGCCGTTGGTCAATACCGTGAGCAACTGGGCGAAGCGGTCCCGTCCGTTGCGCAGGTCCGCCATGGCGGATGCCTGCCCGGTGAGCCCGCCCTGGGCGGCCCGGGCCAATTGCTGGCTGAGGGTGCGCATTTCGCCGGTGACCGCCAGTTGCGCATTGCCGTTGCCGGTGGCCCGGCTGTCCTGCAAGGCGACGAAGGTGGCGGCGATGAAGAACAGCAGGAAGGCGGCAGCCAGGATCTGCACCTGCATGTTCACGGGGAATTCGCCGATGAGGGGCAGGCGCAGGGGACGGGGAGCGGCGGAAGTCTTCATAGGACGGATCGGAAACGGTTAACCACGGCGAGAGGTGACGGCGTTAGCCACGGGGGACACGGGGAGCACGGGGAGATGCCGAAAACCAGGTCCAATTCAAGGAGGCTTTTGTCCTTCCCCGTGCTCCCCGTGGCTAACGTCCTTGATCTTGTCTTTGCCTTTGACATGCTTCCTCTCACAGCGCGATATCAAGGAAGCGTGGCGATTGCAGCAGGGTCGGCACCACCAGTCGGCGCCAGGTTTCGTTCTGGCCGTCCCGCAGTTTTTCGCCGGCCCAGGGACGGTTGGCATCGGCGGCGGCGGGTTCGGGTTTGAGCCCTTCCGGCGCACGCAGGCCGAGGATGCGGTTTACCAACAGGGCGCTGTTGATGCCGTGGCGGGCGCCCACCAGGAGCAGCCGCGCCTGGCCGTTGCGCGGCGTGGCGGCGAGGCCGTGGAAGGCGGCCAGGTCCACCACGCTGTAGAGGGTGCCGCGGATGTTGGCCAGGCCCGCGTACCAGGGCTGGGTCAGGGGCACGTCCGCCAGGGGCGGCAAGGGCACCACTTCGCCGGCGTCGGTGAGGTCCAGCAGCCAGCGTTCGCCGCCGGCCTCGACGCAGAGCAAGGCGCCGGAACTGCCGCCCTGTTCGGCCCGGTCCAGCTTGGCGCTAAGGCCCTGTTGGAATTCCTTGAGGGAAGTTTTCATTGCGCCTTGGCGGCGTGGGCGGCCACCGCTTGCAACAAATCCTGCTGGGTGAAGGGCTTGGTCAGGTATTGCTCGGAGCCCACCATGCGGCCACGGGCCTTGTCGAAAATGCCGTCCTTGGAGGACAGCATCACCACCGGGATGGCGGCGAAGCGCGGGTTCTTCTTGATCAGGGCGCAGGTCTGGTAGCCGTCCAGGCGCGGCATCAGGATGTCGCAGAAGATCACTTGCGGGTTTTCGTCGGCGATCTTGGCCAGGGCGTCGAAGCCGTCTTCCGCCAGCACCACCTGGCAGCCGGCCTGGGCCAGGAACAGTTCGGCGCTGCGCCGGATGGTGCTCGAGTCGTCGATCACCATCACCTTGATGCCGCGAAGTTCGCTGCCGGGATCGGTTTGATTTTCTGCGTTCATGTCGGCTTCATGGCGTGGATGAGGTCCGGGCCCTTCCGCCGGGCGGCGGCGGGCATTCGGTTAGAATGGCCGAATCTTACCGCAGCACAGGTTCCGCCCCGCCCATGGCCTCGTCTTCCTCTTCCCCCCCTCCCTATCTGCCGCCCCTGGTGCTGACCTTCGCCGCCACCGATCCCACCGGCGGCGCGGGCATCCAGGCCGACATCCTGACCCTGTCCAGCATGGGCTGCCACGCCCTGGCGGTGGTGACCGCCATCACCGTGCAGGACACCTCGGGGGTGGAGGGCATCCTGCCCATGGACCCGGACTGGGTGGCCGACCAGGCCCGCAGCCTGCTGGAGGATGTGCCCGTGGCCGCCTTCAAGCTGGGCATGCTGGGCAGCGTGGAGAACATCGCCGTCATCGCCGAGATCGTGGCGGACTATCCCGACATTCCCCTGATCCTCGATCCGGTGCTGGCCTCGGGCCGGGGCGACCAGTTCGCCGATGAGGAAATGGTGTCGGCCATGATCGAGCTGCTGCTGCCGGAAACCACCATCCTCACCCCCAACAGTCTGGAGGCGCGGCGCCTGGCCCAGAACGACGAGGATGACGACAATGGGGACGCCCGTCCCGGCCTCGATGTCTGCGCGCTTCGCCTGATCGAATTCGGCGCCGAGTACGTGCTGATCACCGGCACCCACGAAAACACGGCCCAAGTGGAGAACCTGCTCTATGGCCCCCAGGGCCTGATCCGCACGGACAAATGGGAGCGCCTGCCCGGCAGCTACCATGGTTCCGGTTGCACCTTGGCTTCCGCCATTACCGCCAGCCTGGCCGGCGGCGCCGACATCGAAGCCGCCGTGCAGGAAGCCCAGGAGTACACCTGGCAGGCCCTGGCCGCCGGCTTCCGGCCGGGCATGGGCCAGCACATTCCGGACCGCCTCTTTTGGGCCCGCGGTGAAGAGGGCGATGACGGCGGCGACGATGCCGGCAAATAGGCTCCCCACGAACTCCCCCCTGACAAGGGGGGGTGGGGGGGTTATAAATCCACGCCGATTGACCCCAACCCTTCCCCGTTCCTCCCTCCTTCAACTAGGCTCAGGGCCGGCTTATCAGGGGAGTGGACGTTCATGACCCGCAGCGCCCTGCGCGGCCTCTACCCTGTAACCCCCGACGATTTCCTGTTGCCGCGACTGTCGGCCCTGGTGTCGATGACCCTTGAGGGCGGTGCGCGCATCATCCAGTACCGCAACAAGACCGCGCCCCAGCCCCTGCGCCGTTCCCAGGCGGCGGAGCTGGTGCGCATCTGCAAGGCCGTCGGGGCGAAGCTGATCGTCAATGACGACCTGGCCCTGGCCCTGGAAATCGGCGCTGACGGTGTGCATCTGGGCAAGGAGGATATGGCTGGTGGCGATCTCAAGAGCGCCCGCGAGGCCTTGGGACCGCAGCGCATCCTCGGCGTGTCCTGCTACAACGATATGGCCCGGGCGGAAGCTGCCGCTGCCGCCCGGGCGGACTACGTGGCCTTTGGTGCGATGTTTTCTTCTTTCACCAAACCCAAGGCGGCGCAGGCATCCTTGTCCCTGATCACCGAAGCCAAGGCCCGCTTCGGCTCCCAGGGCATGGCTATCGCCGCCATCGGCGGCATCACCTTGGACAACGCGGCGGACGTCATCGCCGCTGGCGCCGACCTGGTGGCCGTGATTACCGATCTCTTCGATGCCATGGACATTGCGTCCCGCGCCGAGGCTTACCAAAAACTGTTTTGAGATTGTCGCCATGACCAAGAACGAAGACCTCTTTGCCCGCGCCCAGCGCCATATCCCCGGCGGCGTGAATTCCCCCGTCCGCGCCTTCCGTTCCGTCGGCGGCACGCCGCGCTTCTTCACCAAGGGCGAAGGCCCCTACGTCTGGGATGCCGATGGCAAGCGCTACATCGACTATGTGGGTTCCTGGGGTCCGCTGATCCTGGGCCACGCCGAACCGGATACCGTGAAGGCGGTGCAGGACGCCGCCGCCAAGGGACTTTCCTTCGGCGCGCCCACCGAGGCGGAAATCGAACTGGCCGACCTGCTCTGCCAACTGGTGCCCAGCATGGACATGGTGCGCCTGGTGTCTTCCGGCACCGAGGCCACCATGAGCGCCATCCGCCTGGCCCGGGGCCACACCGGCCGCGATGTGCTGATCAAGTTCGAAGGCTGCTACCACGGCCATGCCGACAGCCTGTTGGTGAAGGCCGGTTCCGGCATGCTCACCTTCGGCAATCCTTCCTCTTCCGGCGTGCCCGCCGACTTGGCCCAGCACACCCTGGTGCTGGACTACAACGATCCGCAGCAACTGCGCGACGCCTTCGCCCAGCACGGCGACAAGATCGCCTGCGTCATCGTCGAGCCGGTGGCCGGCAACATGAACCTGATCGCGCCCAAACCCGAATTCCTGCAAGCCATGCGTGAGCTGTGTACGAAGCACGGTGCGGTGTTGATCTTCGACGAGGTGATGACCGGCTTCCGCGTCGGCCTCAAGTCCGCCCAAGGCCTCTACGGCATCGTGCCCGACCTGTCCACCTTCGGCAAGATCGTGGGCGGCGGCATGCCCCTGGGGGCTTTCGGCGGCAAGCGCGAGATCATGGAAAAGATCGCGCCCCTCGGCCCCGTGTATCAAGCCGGCACCCTGTCGGGCAATCCCCTGTCCGTGGCCGCCGGTTTGGTGACCCTGAAAAAAATCCAGGCCCCCGGCTTCTACGAGGCGCTGGCGGCCAAGACACAATCCCTGGTGGATGGTCTCACCGCCGCGGCGAAAAAACGCGGCGTCACCTTCTGCGCCCAAAGTGTGGGCGGCATGTTCGGCGTGTATTTCGCCGCCACGCCCCCCGCCAGCTATGCCGAAATCATGAAGGCGGACAAGGAGGCCTTCAACGGTTTCTTCCATGCCCTGCTGGAAAAGGGCATCTATCTGGCGCCTTCCGCCTTCGAGGCGGGCTTCGTGTCCGCCGCCCACAGCGCCGCCGACATCGCCGCCACGGTGCAGGCGGCGGAAGAGGTGTTTGCGTCACATTAGCACTTCATCATGGTGCCCGTGGGCAATCCATAAAGGGGCTAGCATGGGGCCTTCTGATTTGAACAGAAGGCAGTCCATGGAATGGCAGGCAGAATATTCGGTTGGCATTGACACCATCGACCGGCAGCACAAGGAAATTCTTGGCTACATCAACCGGCTCAACGATGCCCTGGACGGCAAGGACCGCTGGAACGTCAGCCACTACCTGCTGATTCAGGTGGATGCGTTCATCAAGGTGCATTTCGCGGTGGAAGAGGCGCTGCTGGAGATCATTGCCTATCCCGACCTGGCGGCCCACAAGCTCGGCCACCAGGACATCATTGATCACATCGCCGACCTCAAGCTGCGGGCGGTGAGGGAAGACATTTCCGGCGAATTGGTGCAGTTCCTGCGCGACTGGTTCATCGGCCATGTGCTGGAAAGCGACCGGGCCTACGGCAAGTACATTGTCGCCCGGGAGCAGGGAACGCCGCCCTGAGGGACGATTGATCCAGGGACAGGTTGCAGTATCGGGCGGCAGGCCCCAGAATCCGCGCTCACCGCCTTTCCTGCCCATCTATTTTGAGTTCGTCCCCTCGCCCCCGCCGTTCCGTCTCTGACCTTCCCGAAGATTCCCTGGCCTATGCCCTGCGGTGCGCGGCGGAAGGAATCGCGGCCGTTTTCCGGGGCCGCAACCTGGATGTCGCCCTGGCCGCGCTGCACCTGCCCCCGGCGGTACGACCGACGGTGATGGACTTGGTTTATGGCACCCTGCGCGCCTATGGCCGTGGCGATTTCTTCCTGGCCCGCCTGATGCCGAAGCCTTTGCAGGACCAGGAAACCCGTGCCCTCTTGCAGGTGGCGCTGTACCGCCTGGAACGACGCGGCGACGATGCCCACACGACAGTAGACCAGGCGGTGCATGCCGCCGCCCGTATTGCCGGAGGGCGTTTCCGTGCCCTGGTGAATGCGGTATTGCGGAATTTCCTGCGGCGGCAGGAGGAGTTGCAGGCTGCCGCCGACACCGATGACGTGGCCTGTTGGCAACATCCGCTATGGTGGATCGAGGCCCTGCGCCGGGCTTATCCCGATACCTGGCAGACCGTACTGGCGGCGGGCAATCTTCATCCCCCCATGAGCCTGCGGGTGAACCTGCGCCGAGGCCGTTTGGACGACTACCTGGCCCGCCTGGCCGCGGCGGAAATCGCCGCCCGGCCCTGGGGCGAGGCCGGCATCCTGCTGGAAAAGCCGGTGGCGGTGGACAAGCTGCCAGGCTTCTTCGACGGTTTGGTATCGGTGCAGGATTGGGGCGCCCAACGGGCCGCCCGCCTGCTCGACGTCGGCCCTGGCCTACGCGTGCTCGACGCCTGCGCCGCCCCCGGCGGCAAGACCGCCCACTTGTTGGAACTGGCCGAGGTGGCTCTGCTGGCCCTGGATGCGGAACCCAAGCGCGCCGCCCGGGTGGTGGACAACCTGGCCCGCCTGGGCTTGCAGGCCGAGGTCAAAACCGCCGATTGCCGCGTTCCCGCTACTTGGTGGGACGGCCGTCCCTTTGATCGCATCCTGGCCGATGTGCCCTGTTCCGCCTCGGGCGTGGTGCGCCGCCATCCCGACGCCAAGGTCCTGCGCCGTGCCGCGGATGTGAAGGGATTCGCCGCCACCCAGAAGGAAATCCTCGAGGCCCTGTGGCCGCTGCTGGCCCCCGGTGGCACAATGCTCTACTGTACGTGTTCGGTATTCCCCGAGGAGAACGGGCAGCAGGTGGCGGCGTTTCTCACCCGTCATGCCGATGCCCACCGGATAGCGCTAGAACAACAACCCGAATTGCAACTGCTGCCCAACGCCGATCATGACGGTTTCTACTATGCCCTGCTGCAAAAGCGCGCGCCCTGACGGCTTCTGCCGTCTGCTGCGCGCTTTTCTGGCCCTGACGCTGGCCTTCATGTGCATCGGCGCTGCGGCGGGAGGCATAGAACCTACCCGGGCCGCCCTGGTGGCCACCGAAGACGGCTACGCCCTGGCGGCGGAGTTCAATGTGGATCTCGGGCCGCGGGTGGAAGAGGCGGTCACCCGGGGCATCGCCCTCTACTTCAATCTGGAATTCGAGCTGACCCGGGATCGCTGGTATTGGGCCAATGAGCACGTGGCCAGCCATACCTTGACCTACCGTCTCAGTTACACGCCACTGACCCGCCAGTACCGCCTCGCCACCGGTTCCTTGTTCCGCAGTTTCGACACCTTGTCCGAGGCCTTGCGCGCCCTGGGCCGGGTGGGCGCTTTGCCGGTCATGGAGCGGGGCACCATCAAGCCCGGCGAACGCTATATGGCCGCCGTGCGCCTGGGCCTGGATCGCAACCAATTGCCGAAACCTTTCCAGCTCGATGCCTTCGCCAACCGCGACTGGGACATTCCGGCCAAGGTGTTGCGCTGGCAGCCCGTCCTACCGGCGGCGGGGGAGAGTAAATGAGGTTGGGTATTACCGTGGCGGTGGCCGTACTTGGGGCCATCCTGCTTTTCCTCTTGGCGTCCGCCACTTCCAATACCGATCTGTTCGCCCGCCATTACGCCTTGCTGGTGGGCATCAACGTGGCCATCGCCCTGGCCTTGCTGGGCCTGGTCGGCATGCAGTTGCGCAGCCTGTGGCGGGAATACCGACAGCAGGTTTTCGGCTCCCGCCTCAAGACCCGTTTGCTGCTGATGCTGGCATTGATGGCGGTGCTGCCCGGGGCCCTGGTGTACGGCGTGTCCATGCAATTCGCCGTGCGCAGTATCGATTCCTGGTTCGATGTACGGGTGGACAGCGCCCTGGAAGGCGGCTTGGAGCTGGGCCGCAATGTCCTGGGCAGCCTCCAGTCCGACCTGCGCGGCAAGGCCCGTTCCATGTCCCTCGACCTGGCCGACGGCGATGTCAGCCTGACCCGGCTCAACCGGCTGCGGGAGCAGGCCGGCGTCGGCAGCGCCACCCTGTTCAACGCCAGCGGTCAGGTGCTGGCATACAGCAGCGCCGGTGACATGGGCAGCCTCTTGCCGCCGCTGCCATCCGGTTCGCAGTTTCGCCAGGCGCGGCAAAGCCGGGGCAGCACTTGGGTGGAGGGTGATGCTGCCCAGGGCATGACGGTGTACGTGCTGTTGCCCATGGTGGCGGGATTCGGCCAGGAGACCTTCCTGCAATTGACCCAACCCGTATCCAGCGCCGTGGCCAAGAGCGCCGACAGTGTTGAATCGGCCTACCGCGATTATCAGGGGCTGCAACTGGGCCGGGACAGCCTCAAGCGCATCTACACCCTGACCCTCACCATTACCCTGTTGATGGCCTTGTTCGCCGCCGTCGCCTTGGCCTTCTTCCTGGCCCGTCGCCTGGCCCAGCCGCTGCTGATCCTGGCTGAAGGCACCCGGGCGGTGGCGGCCGGGGACTTCACGCCCCGGGCCACCGTATCCAGCCGGGATGAACTGGGGGTGCTGACCCATTCCTTCAACCAGATGACCACGCAATTGGCCGATGCCCGGCAGGAAACCGAACGTCATCGGGGCGCCCTGGAGGAAGCCCGGGCGTATCTGGAAAGCGTACTGGCCAACCTGTCCGCCGGCGTGCTGGCCTTCGACCGCGACTTCCGCCTGCGGGCGGCCAACCGCGGCGCCGTCCAGATCCTGGCCGACGACCTGGCCCACTTCGAAGATGCGGCGCTGGTCGACTGGCCGCGGCAGCAGGTATTCGCCCAGGCGGTGTTGCAGGCCTTCCGGGAGAAGGGCGCCGAATGGAACCTGGAACTGGAACTGGAAGGCCCCAAGGGCGACCCCAAGACTCTGCTGGTGCGCGGTTCCTCCCTACCCGGCGGCGGGGGTTATGTGGTGGTATTCGACGACATCACGCAACTCATCTCGGCCCAGCGCTCCGCCGCCTGGGGCGAAGTGGCGCGCCGCCTCGCCCATGAGATCAAGAACCCCTTGACGCCCATCCAGCTCTCCGCCGAGCGCCTGGAAATGAAGTTGATGGACAAGCTGGAAGGCGTCGACAAGGACATGCTGCATCGGTCCACGCGCACCATCGTCAACCAGGTGGAGGCCATGAAGAACATGGTCAACGATTTCCGCGACTACGCCCGACTGCCGCCGCCGGTGCTGACCACCGTGGACCTCAATGAGTTGATCCGGGAAGTCCTTGGGCTCTATGAAACCGCCAAGGCGCGGGTGATGGCGGAACTCGATCCGCAACTGCCGCCGGTTCGGGCGGACGGTGGGCAACTGCGCCAGGTGATCCACAACCTGCTGGCCAACGCCCAGGATGCCGTGGCGGAAGTGGATAGCCCCTGCCAGGTGCACATTCACACCCGCCTGGAAGGTGGGCGCGCCGTGCTGAAGATCAGCGACAACGGCCCCGGTTTTCCGCCCAACACGCTGTCCAAGGCCTTCGAGCCCTACGTCACCACCAAGGCCAAGGGCACGGGGTTGGGGCTGGCCATCGTCAAGAAAATAGTAGATGAACACAATGGCGAGGTACGTCTCGCCAACCGGGAGGAAGGCGGTGCGGAAGTGGCAATCCGTCTGCCTTTGGCAGCGTGAAGGCAATCAATAAGGAAGCGCAGGGAAAGCACCATGGCAAAAATTCTGGTCGTTGATGATGAAGTCGGCATTCGCGAACTGCTTTCGGAAATCCTTCGCGATGAAGGCCACGATGTGCAGTTGGCGGAAAATGCCGCCGCCGCCCGGGCCGCCCGGGGCGCGGGGCGGCCCGACCTGGTGCTGCTCGACATCTGGATGCCCGATACCGATGGCGTAAGCCTGCTCAAAGAGTGGGCGGCCTCCGGCCAGCTCACCATGCCGGTGGTGATGATGTCCGGCCACGCCACCATCGACACCGCGGTGGAGGCCACCAAGATCGGTGCCGTGGGCTTCCTGGAAAAACCCATCGGCATGCAAAAACTATTGGGAGCGGTGAAGCAGGCCCTGGACAATGTGCGGCGTCCTGTGGCCGGCCTTTCCCTGGCGGCCTTTCCCCGCTCCACCGCCCTCAAGGATCTGAAAAAGCGCCTGGACCAGGTGGCCGCCGGCAGTTCGGCCCTGCTGCTGCGTTCGGCCCCGGGCGGCATCGTCGAACTGGCGGCGCGCAGCCTGTTGGCCTCGGGCCGGGCCTGGATCGACCTGGCGGCGGATTCCAATCCCATTACCCTGGAAGCCCTGGAGGCCGCCGTCGGCGGTGTGCTCTATGTGGAAGAGCTGACCCGGCTCAAGGGCTTGCAACAAAAGAACCTGCTGTTCGCCGCCGAGCGTCTGGAAAAGAGCAAGTTGCACCTGGTGGTGGGCACCGAGGCCGATGCGGCGACCCTGGCCGCCCACGGTTGGGACGAGGCCTTGCTGGCCCGCATCTTCCCCGGCCGGCTCGGCCTGCCGGCCCTGGTGGAACTGCGTGACGACATTCCCGATATCGCCTCCCATCTTCTGGTGCAGTTGGTGGAGGCCGAACAGGTGGCCCTGCGCCGTCTTTCCGTGGCCGCCCAAAACGCCCTGCGCCAGCACCATTGGCCGGGCGGTTACGCCGAGCTGCGGGCGGCGATCAAGTCCCTGGCCCTGTCCGCCCTGACCGACGAAATCGAAGCCGAGGATGTGTATCGCCTGATCACGCCGGCCAATGGCGGCAATGTCACCCCCGGAGGCTTCTCCGCGGAAATGCTGGAACTGCCCCTGCGGGAGGCGCGGGAAATGTTCGAACGCATTTATTTCGAATACCACCTCAATGCCGACGGCAGCAACATGACTCGTCTGGCCGAGAAGACCGGCCTCGAACGTACCCACCTGTACCGGAAATTGAAGGATCTGGGCCTGCGGTAAGGCGGATAAGGCAGTGGCGGGCGTAAAATCCCGCCCCTTGTCCAACCCTCTTCCGGAAGCGCCCCATGGCCCGCCCCAAGAACGACACCTTCCTCCGCGCCCTGCTGCGGGAACCCGTTGAGTACACGCCCCTGTGGCTGATGCGCCAGGCCGGCCGCTACCTGCCGGAGTATTGCGAGACCCGTAAGCGCGCCGGCAGCTTTCTGCAATTGTGCAAATCGCCGGCCCTGGCCTGCGAAGTGACCCTGCAACCCTTGGCCCGTTACGATCTGGACGCGGCCATCCTGTTTTCCGACATCCTCACCGTGCCAGACGCCATGGGCCTGGGCCTTTACTTCGCCGAGGGCGAGGGCCCCAAGTTCGAGCGTCCCCTGCGGGAGGAATGGGCGATCCGCGATCTGGAAGCGCCGGATCCCAATGTGCACCTGCGTTATGTGATGGATGCCGTGGCGGAGATCCGCCGCGCCCTGGACAACTCGGTGCCCCTCATCGGTTTTTCCGGCAGCCCCTTTACCCTGGCCTGCTACATGGTGGAAGGCGGCGGTTCCGACGATTTCCGCACGGTGAAGACCATGCTCTACAGCCGGCCCGATCTGCTGCACCGGATACTGAAGGTGAACGCCGAGGCGGTGACCAGCTACCTCAATGCCCAGATCGAAAGCGGTGCCCAGGCCGTGCAGATCTTCGACACCTGGGGCGGCGCCCTTTCCGCGGCGGCTTATAAAGAATTTTCCCTGCAATACATGGAACAGATCGTCGCTGGCCTGAAGAAGACCCAGGACGGCGAGCGCGTGCCTTGCATCGTCTTCACCAAGGGCGGTGGCCAGTGGCTGGAAGACATCGCCGCCATCGGCTGCGATGCGGTGGGCCTGGACTGGACCACCGATCTGGCGGCTGCCCGGCGCCGGGTCGGCGACAAGGTGGCGCTGCAAGGCAACCTCGATCCCTTCAGCCTGTTCGCGACCCCCGAGGCGGTGGCGGCGGAAGCGCGCCGCGTGCTGGACAGCTATGGCGAAGGTAGCGGCCATGTGTTCAATCTCGGCCACGGCATCAACCAGTTCACCCCGCCCGAAAATGTGGCGGTGCTGGTGGATACGGTGCATAAACACAGCAGGAAAAATTAAAAAGATTCCTCGCCAAAACCCTTGACAAGCCATTTCAGCCGCACGGTTACAGGGCCTGGGGCAACTACGGCGGGGATTGACTTATGCACAGAATTGGGGAGATCGGCTTCTGAGGGCATTATTACCCGAGCCGATTTGGGGCGTATTTCATAACCCAATGATTAAAAAGACATTTATGGGTGATGAATTGTTGCGCACTTTAGGGTTTCGCCTTGCCCCACCGGCACTTAGCATCGCTTGCGGTGCACAATTCACAAAGTTATCCACAGAATTTGTGGGCAACTCAGAAGTCCTTTCCTAGCAGTAAGTTAGGCGTAAAAGACAAAGTGAAGTCGAGTTAATGACTGCAAGCCCTTCATGCCCCTCAAGCATTGTGCGCGTGGCCTTGGATGTACCCTTGCCCAGGCTGTTCGATTACCGTGTGGAGCAGGCGCTACAGGGCGATGAAGTCGGCCTGCGGGTGAGGGTGCCTTTTGGCCGCGGCGAAAAAATCGGTGTCGTCGTTGCCCTGGCCGAGGCCAGCGACCAGCCCGTGGATAAACTGAAAACAGTGACAGAGGTGCTGCGGGACATGCCGCCCCTGCCCGCCGATTGGATCGCCCTCACCGAGTTCTGCGCCCGTTATTACCAGCATCCCTTGGGCGAGGTGATGAACTTCGCTTTGCCCCCCATGCTGCGCAAGGGTAAGCTGCCCCGGCCGCGGAAGGACAAGCCCGTCAAGGACACGTCGTCGCCGCCCAAGCCTACCCTCTCGGCAGAGCAACAACGGGCGGTGGCCGCCATCGTCGGCGCCCGTG